>NZ_JAMYMK010000022.1:0-89711 GCF_040318565.1 Mesorhizobium sp. M1142 | reverse complement strand
CACGGCATCAACACCTCCCGGCAAAAACCGAAAAGTGTTACCTATGTGTCCGGTACAAATCGTCACCTATGTCTCGGGCCGCTCACAGTCGGTGCAGCTGTTTTTGTTCCCGACACAGCCACCATCCGCCGCAGTTCTGACCAATCGCGCTATGCGCTCAGGCGAAATCGCGTGACATCGATGGCCGCGGCCATCAGTGTCTGTGTGTAGGTTGCCTGCGGATTGCTGAAGATCGCCTCGGCCGGTCCCTCCTCGACGATCTTGCCCTGTTTCATGACGATGATGTAGTCGGCCATGGCGCGCACGACGGCGAGGTCGTGGCTGATGAACAGATAGGACAGCTCGTGGTCGGCCTGCAGCTTGCGCAGCAATTCGACGATCTGCTTCTGCACGGAGCGGTCCAGCGCCGAGGTCGGCTCGTCCAGCACCACCACTTTAGGCTTGAGTATCATGGCGCGCGCAATGGCGATGCGCTGCCGCTGGCCGCCGGAGAATTCGTGCGGATAGCGGTTGCGCGTGTTCGGGTCGAGCCCGACTTCGAGCAAGGCGTCGACCGCGCGGAGATCGCGCTGCCTGCCCGACAGATTGGGCTCGTGGACCAGCAGCCCCTCAGTGATTATCTGGCCGACGGTCATGCGTGGCGACAGCGAGCCGAATGGATCCTGGAAGACCAGCTGTAATTCGCGCCGCAGCGGCCGCATTGCCTGGCGATCGGCGTGGGAAATGTCGCGGTCGCCAAGCCGGATGATGCCGTCGCTGGGCAGGAGCCGCAGCAAGGCGCGGCCGAGCGTCGATTTTCCCGAGCCGGATTCGCCGACGATGCCGATCGTCTGGTTGCGCTTCAACCGTATCGAAATGCGATCGACGGCGCGCAGCAGCAGCGGCTCGCCGCCAAGAAATCCGCCGCCGATCTTGAAGGTCACCTCGACGTTCCTGCCTTCAAGCAGGACAGGGGCATTCGGAGGCGGCGGCGCCTTGGTGCCGGTCGGTTCGGCGGCCAGCAGCATCTTGGTGTAGGCGTGCTGCGGGTTGGCGAAGATCGCTTCCGCATCGCCCTCCTCGACCACCTCGCCATAGCGCATCACATAGACCCGATCGGCAAAGCGCCGGACGATGCCGAGATCGTGGGTGATGAAGACGATCGCCATGCCGAGCTTGCGCTGCAATTCGGCGAGCAGCATGAGGATCTGTGCCTGGATGGTGACGTCGAGCGCGGTCGTCGGCTCGTCGGCGATCAGAATGTCGGGGTCGTTGGCCAGCGCCATGGCGATCATGACGCGTTGGCGCTGACCGCCCGACAACTCGTGCGGATAGGATTTCATCCGCCGCTCCGGATCGGGAATATGGACCAGCCGCAGCAGCTTGAGCGCCTCCTCGCGCGCCGCCGCGGCGCCCAGCCCGCGATGCTTGCGGATCGGCTCGATCAACTGGTTGCCGATCGAATAGAGCGGGTCGAGCGAAGTCATCGGCTCCTGGAAGATCATGCTGATCTTGCGGCCACGGATCTTGTTGAGCTCGGGCTTGCTCAAGGTCAAAAGATTGCGGCCGCGATAATCGACTGTGCCGGTGGCCTCGCCGTTCGAGGCGAGCAGGCTCATCGCGGCCATCATCGTCTGGCTCTTGCCGGAACCGGATTCGCCGACGACGGCGACGGTCTCGCCTGATTTGACGTGGATATTGATGCCCTTCACCGCCTCCACCACACCGTCGAGGGTGCGGAAGCGGACCCGAAGGTCCTTGACGCTGAGGATGGTTTCGGAAGCAGCCATCTCTCAACGATCCTTCGGGTCGAGCGCGTCACGCAGGCCGTCGCCGACGAAATTCAACGCGAACAACGTCGAGACGAGAAAGAATGCCGGGAACAAAAGCAGCCAGTTGGCCGAGCCGATGTTCTGGGCGCCGACCGAGATCAGCACGCCCCAGCTTGTCATCGGCTCCTGGACGCCGAGCCCGAGGAACGACAGGAAGCTTTCCAGGATGATGACCTGCGGCACCAGCAGCGTCATGTAGATCACCACCGGCCCGAGCAAATTGGGGATGACGTGGCGCAGCAAAATGCCACGCTGTCCGACGCCCATCGCCTCCGCCGCCTGGACATATTCCTGCCGGCGGATCGACAGCGCCTGTCCGCGCACGATGCGCGCCATGTCGAGCCACAGCACCGCGCCGACGGCCAGGAACATTAGCACGAAGTTCCTGCCGAAAAACACCACCAGCATGATGACGAAGAAGATGAACGGCAAAGAATAGAGCACGTCGACGACACGCATCATCACCTCGTCGACCCTGCCGCCGGCAAGGCCTGCGGTGGCGCCGTAGAGCACGCCGATGACCACGGCCACAATGCCGGCAAGCAATCCGATGGCCAGCGATATGCGCCCGGCCATCAGCGTTCGCGACAGCAGATCGCGGCCGGTGTTGTCGGTACCGAACAGGAAATATTGCTGCTTGATCGAGGCACTCATCACCATTTCGAGACCATCCGGCGATTTGCTCTCGATCTTTGTGTCATCAAAGGTATCGGAACGATCAAGGTAGCGAATGTTGCGGTCGTCGATCGGCTTGGACGATCTGACGGTAACGAACACACGGCTGCCCACCTGCCGCCAATCCTTAATGTCGACGCGCATACGCCTGATCGCCTCATCGAGAGCGCCTTCGATCATGTCGGCCTGCGGATAGGCGGAGAAGCTCGGCGGCGTGCGCACATAGTCGGCATAGATGGTGGTATACTGGTGCGGCACGAAATAGGGCCCAAACACACTGATGACGGTGATGAAGGCAAGATAATACAGACTGAACATGGCCGCGCGATTGGCCTTGAGGCGCGCCCAGGCGTCACCCCACAGGGATCGGCCGACGACCGGTGCGGCAACTGCGATATCAGTCATAGCGCACCCTCGGATCGACGACACCATAGAGGACGTCGACGATCAGGTTGAAGACAATGGTGAAGAGCGCGATGACCACCACCGTCCCCATAACCAGAGTGTAGTCGCGGTTGAGCGCGGCAACGACAAAATGGCGGCCGATGCCCGGTATAGAGAAGATGGTCTCGACGATGATCGAGCCGGTGAGAAGGGCTGCAGCTGCCGGACCGGTAAAGGAGACGATCGGCAGGATGGCGCCGCGCAGCGCATGCTTGACGACGACTGACCAGTCGGACAGGCCGAGAGCGCGCGCGGTACGGATGTGATGCGAGTGCAGCGATTCGATCATCGAGCCGCGCATCAGGCGGGCAACGATGGCGATCTGCGGCAGAGCGAGCGTCAGCACCGGGCCGACCTTGTTGATGAGGGCTCCATCGCCCCAGCCACCGATCGGCAGCAGCTTCCACGTCAATCCGAATACAAGCTGGATTACCGGGGCGATGACAAAGGTCGGTATGGTGCTGCCGGCGGTCGCCAGCGCGATCACCGAATAGTCGGCAAGCTTATTCTGGTTGAGCGCCGCAACAGTGCCGAGCACGCTGCCGAGGAGCAGCGCCAGAACGAGTGCCGAAGCGCCGAGTTGGATCGAGATCGGCAGGCCCTCCCTGAACAACTCGCCGACGGTGAAATCCGGCATATTGTAGCTGGGACCGAAATTGCCGCGCAGAAGATTGCCCAGATAGTGGACGTACTGCAACCAGAGCGGATCATTGAGGCCGAACTGGGCTTCGAGATTGGCGCTGATCTCGGGGCTCAGACCCCGCTCCTGGTTGAACGGGCCGCCCGGCGCGACACGTATCAGGAAGAACGCTATGGTCACGATGACGAACAGCGTCGGAATGGCGGTCAGAAGCCGCCGGAATACGTAACGCAGCATCGGTGCCCCGCTTGATCCAGAGCGCGCGTCCAGCTGGACGATTGCGCTCTAGCCTTCAATCTTCGCACCGACATTGCCGAAAATCTATTCCGGTTCCCGGGCCGATGCGATGGCAAACCAGCGCCGCCGCGCATTGAGTTGCGCGGCGGCCCAGCTAAGGGATCAGTCCTTGCTGATGAAGCGGGACGGATGGATGTCCATCACATTGTCGTCGAAGCCATGCAGCTTCGAGGAAACGATATCGTGGTAGCTGTAGTAGAGAAGCGGGATCTCGCCGACGTCGTCGACGAGGATGCGCTCGGCTTCGGCGAGTTTCTTCATACGCTCTTCGGGCTTGCCGCCCGCGGCGGCCGCCTCGTCCATGGCTGCCTCGAATTTCGGACTGTTGTAAACCGAATAGTTGTTGCCGCTGGCCTTGCGAGAGATGCCGAGAAAGGTCTCCGGATCCTTGTAGTCGGCGATCCAGGCGGCACGCGCCACGTCATAGTCACCCTTTTGCTCGAGGAAGGAGTAGTGGGTCTTGGTGTCGGTGTTGAGCAGCGTGACCTCGACGCCGAGCGGCTTCAGCTGTTCCTGGATGGCGACAGCGGTGTTCTTGTGGTTCTCCGAAGTGTTGTAGCGGATCTGCATCTTCAGCGGATGCTCGGGCGTATAGCCGAGCTTCTCCAGGATTTTCTTGGCTTCATCTTCGCGGTCGATCTGCGGCATGTCGGCGTATTTTGCCAGTGCCGGCGTGTAGCCTTCGATGCCCGGAGGTACCATCGAATAGCCGGGCAGCATCGAATTCTGCCAGACTTTTTCGGCCAGGAAGTCGCGATCGATCGCCATAGAGATGGCGTTGCGCAGTTCGACATTGTCCCACGGCGCCTTGTCGGTCTTGATAGCATAATAGTAGATGCCGAGATATGGCCCGACGCGGACCTGGTCGCCGAATTTGGCCTTGAGATCGGCGAGTTGTTCGGTCGGCAGGTCACCGTAACTGTCGAGTTCGCCGGCCTCGAACCGCTTCATCGCAGACGAGCGATCCTCGGTCGGGATGTAGTTGACCACGTCGAACTTGACGCTCGCGGCGTCCCAGAATTTCGGATTCTTGACCAGCTTCAGATGGTCGTTGGGAATCCACTCCGCCGCTGTAAAGGCCCCGTTGGAGACCAGCTTGCCTGCCTTGATCCAGTCGGCGCCAAGCTTTTCGATGGACGCCTTGTTAACCGGATAGGTCGCCTGATGGGTCAGCATCTCCAGGAAGTAAGGCGTTGGCGCCTTGAGCGTGACTTCGAGAGTATTTGCGTCAATCGCCTTGACGCCCATATCCTCCGGCTTGCCCTTCTTGGTGTTGACTTCCTCGGCACCCTTCACGGGATAGAGCATGGAAGCGTATTCGGCAGCGGTGGCCGGATCTTCCAGCCGACGGAACGAATAAACGAAGTCGTCCGCCGTCACCGGGCTGCCATCCGACCAGAGGCCGTCCTTGCGCAGCTTGAAGGTGTAGACAGTGCCGTCGTCGGAGACCGTCCAGCTTTCGGCGGCACCCGGAATGAGGTTCGTCTTCTGGTCATGCATGACGAGGCCCTGGAACAGGTCGCGTATGATATCGGCTTCGTAGACCGTCGAGGTCTTGTGTGGATCGAGCGTCTCCGCTTCGGCGGCGGCTCCGCGGTTGTAGACGGTCTCGGCGAAAGCCGGCGTGTAGAACGTACCGGCGGCCAAGGCCATAGTCGTGGCGAGTACCGTCGCCTTCAGCACATGTTTCAACATGGAGTTCTCCCTAATGACGTCGCCCTTCAGCCACGTCTCTAAGCGTTGACGCCCCGAAACCGATTGGCTGGTTCCTTTCGAGCGCGCAGCCGGTTCCCTTTCCGGCAGCTGGTGGCCAAACAGTAACGTGGAGATTTTTTATTTCAACAGTCTCTCGGGGTCACCCAAAGTAAGGCGCCGGGATAGTCGCCTTGCGAACGGCCAATCAATGATCGAACCATGGGCTTGGCTGCGTTTCATCGCCCAGAAAACGCCCGTGCGTGGGAGATAATCTGGCGGATCATTTCAGTTTGCGGGAATGTCTTAATTGGTTCTTAGTCAACCACGGGTTACATATTTGGACGGGTTCGGCACATCCCTCTTAAGTTCCGTGGACAAGGGCAATGGATAAGACAGACAGTAAAGCTGTCTCATTAGCGGCAAAAAACACGTGTCGAATAAGGACAAATCTACGCAAAATTGGAGATGAGTCCGGAACTTCCGCGATCGAATTTGCCCTGCTTTCACCGGTCTTCATCCTGCTCCTGCTCGGAATGGTTGCATATGGTATCTATTTTGGTGCAAGCAACTCCTTACAGCAGATCGCCGCCGATGCCGCCCGCACTGCGATTGCCGGATTGAACCAAACCGAGCGCCAGGCGCTGGTGGCGAGTTTCGTCAAAAACAATGCCAGTGGATACCCGTTCGTCGATTCCGGCAAGCTGACCTATCAGGCGACGGACAGCACGGCCGACGGAAATCAGTTCGTCGTGTCGATCCAGTACGATGCCAGCAACCTGCCGATCTGGAACCTGTTACCAAGCCTTGCGATGCCGCAAACCACGATCTCACGCAGGTCGACCATCAGGATTGGAGGCATTTGAATGTCGCAGTTCTTGCTGAGGGGCATCGGCCGGATCGCTCGCTCGATGGTTGGCGACGAGAAGGCGAACTTTGCCGTCATGACCGCGCTCATAGCGCCATTCGCCCTGGGGCTTGCGGCCTTCGCCGTCGACGAAGGTTCGATCTACACGGAGCGCAGGGAAGCCCAGGCGATGACGGATCTGGCGGCGATCACCGCGGCGTCGAACATCAACAATATGGAAGCCGCGGCAGTAACCACGCTCAGTGACAACCGAATGCCCGGCATCATTGTTCAAAAGCCAGGTCAGACAATCGTCCCCACGGCTGGGAAAACCGTCGTGTCCGTCACCGGCGGTCGATACTCAGCGGCTTCCTCCGTTGGTGTCGACAAGCGCTTCGAAGCCGGTAAAACGCCGTACAACGCCGTTCGCGTCACCCTGCACAAAATCCCCGCCCGGTATTTCGCCAGTTCGCTCATCCCTACTCCGGTTATCGGCACCGAAGCCATTGCCAGCGTGACCCCGCAAGCGATGTTCTCGGTCGGGTCAAGGCTCCTCAGCGTCAATGGCGGCATCCTTAACGCGCTTCTAAGCAAGTTGCTGGGCGGCAACATCTCGCTCAGCGTCATGGACTACAACGCGCTGATCTCGGCCGACGTCAACGTGCTTTCGTTCGTCGATGCCCTTGCCGTGCAGTTGCAACTGACAGGTGTCAGCTATTCCGACGTGCTGGCGTCAAAAGCGACGGTAGGCCAGATCGCGACCGCCATGGCCAATGCGTCCGGGTCGGGCAGCGCCAGCAAACTTGTGCTGCAGACGATCGCGTCAAGGGCCACGAACACGGTCAAGATACCCCTCAGTCATCTTATCGATCTTGGCCCGATCGGTAAGCTCGGCCTCGGACAAAAGTCTCCCGGCTTTTCCGTCGACGCAAGCGCGATGGGCATGCTGGGTGCCGCCGCCTCGCTGGCCAATGGCTCAAACCAGGTCCAGGTCGATCTCGGCGCCACTATTCCGGGACTTACCTCCACTACGCTCGCCATCGCCATCGGTGAACCGTTGCAATATTCACCCTGGCTGGCCGTAGGTGAAAAAGGCACCGTGGTGCGCACCGCGCAGACACGAATCAAGCTGGTCACCACAGTCGGCATCGGCAATTCCAATCTCGGCGGCGGCATCAGTCTGCTGTCCGTCAATCTGCCTCTGCATGTCGAAGTCGCCTATGCGGAAGCCAAGCTGACTGACATCAGCTGCCCGACGGGCCGGCCGGACAGCATCAAGGTCTCGATCGCCGCGCAGCCAGGCGTGGCCTCGCTGCACCTTGCCGCCAGCGACGCCGACAACAATCCATCGGCCTTCGCCGATTTCAGCAATCCGCAATCGTTCTCCGACACCACGATTGCCCAGGTAAGCGTGAAGCTTCTGCTGCTTACCCTCAATCTGCTCGATGTGAAGGGTTCTTCATCACTTGCCATCACCAACAACGATCCGACCACATTGACCTTCGACAGCACCGATATCGCCAACAAGACGATAAAAACTGTCGCCACAAAAAACCTGACGCAATCACTCACGACATCGCTGGTCAGCGGCCTCTCGCTCTCCGTCAATGCACTGGGCCTCGGGCTGGACGTGACGGCCCTGCTCGGAACGGTTAAGCCGGCGGTGGTAACGGTTCTGAACGGCGTGACGGCGCCGGTCGACGCACTGGTCTACAACGTGCTTGCGGCTGTCGGCGTGCATGTCGGCGAGGCCGATGTGCGGGTTGTCGGCGCGACTTGCGGGCGCTCCGTACTCGTTCAATGAGATGGAGATCAGCCGATCCGGCCGAGAAAGCAGCCTAGCGGCGGCAGCGACAGAGTTCCTTCCTGCAAGACGCCGGTAGTACTGCCAAGATCTATCGGCTCAATCGCTTCCAGATCCGGCGGCAATTGCCAGCCGGCCGGCTCGTTGGCGAAATTGAGGACACACAGCAGCTTTTCGTCACCGCCTTCGCGAATGAAAGCAAGGACGTCGCCTTCGGCATCGAGGAACCGGATCGAGCCTCGAACCAGCGCCGGATGCTGCTTGCGCAAGGCCAGCATCGCCCGGTAGCTCGCCAGGACGGAGGTTTGCTCGCCATTCTGGACGTCGACCGCCCGGGCGCGATGGCTTGCCGGGACCGGAAGCCACGGCTTGCCGGTTGAAAAGCCGGCATTGTCGGCGACAGCCTCCCAGACCATCGGCGTTCGGCACCCGTCCCGCCCCTTGATTGCCGGCCAGAAGCGGATGCCGAAGGGATCGCGCAAATCCTCGAACGCCAGTTCGGCCTCCTCCAGCCCGAGTTCTTCGCCCTGGTAAAGGCAGATCGATCCGCGCAAGCAGGAAAGCAGCACGATCGAGAATTTCGCCACCCTGTCCGGATCGCCGCCCGGCCTTGTCCATCGACTGACATGGCGCACGACATCGTGGTTGGAGAACGCCCAGCAAACCCAGCCGTCGAACACCTTACTCTCGAAGGCCTCGACACAGCCACGCACATGCGACGCCGAGAATTGCGGGCCGAGCAGATCGAACGTGTAGGACATTTGGAGCTTGTCGCCACCGCCGGTATAGGCGGCGAGTGTCTGCAAGGAACGAGTTTCGTCGCCAATCTCGCCGACAGCGACGCGACCTTCATACTCGTCAAGCAAGGCCCGGAAGCGCTTGAGAAAAGTAAGGTTTTCCGGCTGGCTCTTGTCGAACAGATGCTCCTGATAGAGATAGGGGCTGGTTGCCGTATTGGAGCCGGCGACGCTTTCCGCCAAAGGCGGGTTGCTGCGCAGCCAGCGGTCGTGGACGTAATAGTTGACCGTATCCAGCCGGAAACCGTCGACGCCGCGCTCGAGCCAGAACCGCACCGTTTCCAGCAAGGCGTCCTGCACCTGCGGGTTGTGGAAATTCAGGTCCGGCTGCGAGGCGAGGAAATTGTGCAGGTAATATTGCCTGCGCGTTGCGTCCCATTCCCAGGCCGGGCCGCCGAAAAGCGACAGCCAGTTGTTGGGGGCGGTGCCGTCGGGCTTCGCATCGGCCCAGACGTACCAGTCGGCCTTGGGGTTGTCGCGGCTCGTGCGGCTTTCGACGAACCATTCGTGCCGATCCGATGAGTGCGACAGGACCTGGTCGATGATCACCTTCAGGCCGAGCCGGTGTGCCTCGGCAACCAGCGCGTCGAAGTCCTCTGATGTGCCGAACATCGGATCGACGGCGCAGTAATCCGAAACGTCGTAACCCATATCGGCCATTGGCGACTTGAAGAAAGGCGACAGCCAGACTGCGTCGACCCCGAGCGATGCGACATGGGCCAGCCTCGAGGTGATGCCGCTGAGATCGCCGCTGCCGTCGCCTGTCGTGTCCTGGAAGGAGCGCGGGTAAATCTGGTAGATGACGCAGCCGCGCCACCATTCGGCATTGTCAGCCATCATAGCTTCCCCCTGCGCGCTCCTGCCCGGCCCAGTGTTCAATCATGAACATGACCGTTCGCCCAGGCACCGGCCGTGAGATGTCGCCAGTGTCCGTTTCGATGGCTGGGCGCCAGTGAAAACCCGCCCGTTCCGGCAGCGTGAACACGCAGGCCCGGCGGTCGCCGTTGATGACCACCGCAAGGCGACTGTTCTCACCGCTACCGAGAACCATGACCAGCCGGTGCCGCCTGGCATCGTGCCAGGCTGCTTCATCCAGCGGCACGCCGGTTTCCGTCAGCCAGACGACGTCAGGTATTTGCGAGCCGGCCGGCAGTTCTCCGGTCAGGAACCTGGTGTCCGAAAGCGCCGGCGCGGCACGACGCATCTTGGCGAGCAGAGCCGTGTACCGCTCCAGCGCCCGGTCGCGCCCGGACCAATCGAGCCAGGTAATGTCATTGTCCTGCGCGTAAGCGTTGTTGTTGCCGCGCTGCGTGCGGCCGAACTCGTCTCCGGCCGTCAGCATGATCGTGCCGCGCGAGGCAAAGAGCGTCGCCAGCAGCGCGCACTGGTCATCGAAACGGGCCGTAACGATTGACTGGTTATCCGTCTGACCCTCGACGCCATTGTTCCAGGACAGGTTGTCATCGTGACCATCGCGGTTCTGTTCGCCATTGGCCTCGTTGTGCTTGTGCTCGTAGGCAACGATATCGGCCAGCGTCATGCCGTCATGCGCAGCGATGAAATTGAGGCTTCGGCTCGCTGTCTGGCCTGCTTTGGAAAAGACGTCGGACGAACCGGCAAGCCGCGTCGCCAGCGCACCGATCATGCCGCCGTCGCCGCGCCAGAAGCGGCGGATATCGTCACGGTATCTGTCGTTCCATTCTAGGAAGGGCGGCGGAAAATTGCCGAGCTGATAGCCATCCGGTCCGACATCCCAAGGCTCGGCGATCAGCACCCGGTCGCCAAGAACAGGGTCGTTGCGAATGGCGTTCAGCAGCGGCGCATCGGCGTCGAAAACGCCGTCGCCGCGGCCGAGGATCGGCGCCAGGTCGAAGCGGAATCCGTCGACACCAGCGCGCTGGACAAAGTGGCGAAGCGTGTCGAGGACCATGTCCCGGACGACCGGATGGTCGCAGGCCACCGTATTGCCGGTTCCGGTGTCATTGACCAGAGCGCCGTCGGCCTCGTGCCGGTAGTAGGCGCGGCTGTCTAGGCCGCGCAGCGACAATGTCGGGCCGAGCCGGTCGCTTTCGCCGGTGTGATTGAACACCAGGTCGAGAATGGTGCCGATGCCGGCCTCGCGCAGCGCGGCGACCGTTCCGCGCAACTCGGCCAGACCGCCGGGCGCCAGTCGCGGATCGAGCGCCATGAAGGTCACGGGATTATAACCCCAGGCGTTGCGCAGCCCGAGCGGCGGCAAATGCCGTTCGTCGATCGATGCCGTCACTGGCATCAACTCAACGGCTGCAACACCGAGTTTTTGCAGATGCTCTACAACAAGGGGGTGAGCGAGAGCTGCAATGGTGCCGCGCTGTTTCTCGGGGATGTCCTTATGCAGCTTTGTGAAGGCGCGTACCGGCACTTCGTAGATTAGGCCGCCGGGCCGAAACAGCGGCGGCAAGGCGGGCCAGGGTTCCGGCAAGGCGCCGGCAATCGCCTTCGGCATCAGCGGCGCGGTATCGGCCCCCTCGCCCCGCCGCGCGGCCAGCCGGCCGTCATAGGCATAAGGCCTGTCGACCTCGACGGCGTAGGGATCGGCCAGCATCTTGTCGGGATCGAACCAAAGGCCCTGCTCCGGCGCGTAGTCGCCATCGGCGCGGAACCCGTATCGGCTGCCGGCGGCGAGACCGGCAACAAAAAGCGCGTGCACGCCCTCGCCTTCCGACTGGAGTTGCAGCCGGTCGATTTCGCGGTTGCCGCGCTGGTCGAAGATCGAGACCCAGATGCGCCGAGCCGACGAGGACCATGCGGCGAAGCGGATGCCTTCTTTGGTGATGGTTGCGCCGAGTTGGCTCATACGGCGTCTCCTTCTCCCCTTGTGGGAGAAGGTGGATCGGCGCGCAGCGCCGAGACGGATGAGGGGTGCTGGAAGAAACGAGGCATGGGCGATTTGAGCAAAGGTGTGCGCCAAGCTGGAACACCCCTCATCCGACCGAGCTTCGCTCGGCCACCTTCTCCCACAAGGGGAGAAGGGGGAGCCTCGCAACGCAGGCCGAACTCAGACGGCCGGCTGTCAACCAAAGTCACGTAATCACGCTCGGCTTGGCGCGGCCGGTATGGCTGCGAATCCCGGCGATGTCGTCGGCCGCCGCGATCAGACCGGCAAGCGCTTCCTGGGTGTCGAGATCGTGGCGGTTCGTGTCCGGCTCGTAGCGCTCGACATAAAGCCGCAGTGTCGCGCCCGAGGTGCCGGTACCGGACAGGCGGAAGACGACGCGTGAGCCACCTTCGAACAACACCCTGATGCCTTGGTTCTTGCTGACCGAGCCGTCGACCGGATCGTGATAGGCGAAATCATCGGCGCTGGCGATCGTCATGCCGCGCACGCTGGTGCCAGGCAGCGAGCCGAGCTTGGCGCGCAGTTCGTCGACGAGCGCATTGGCACGGTCGGTCTCGACCTCCTCGTAATCGTGCCGCGAATAGTAGTTACGGCCGTAGGCTGCCCAATGCTGGGTGACGATCTGCTTGGCGCTTTCGCCGCGCACGGCAAGGATGTTGAGCCACAAAAGCACCGCCCACAGGCCGTCCTTTTCGCGTACATGGTTGGAGCCGGTCCCCGCACTCTCCTCGCCGCAGATCGTCGCCATGCCGGCGTCGAGCAGATTGCCGAAAAATTTCCAGCCGGTCGGCGTTTCATAGATGCCGACGCCGAGCTTTTCGGCGACGCGGTCGGCAGCACCGCTGGTCGGCATTGAACGGGCTATGCCTTTCAGCCCGGCCTTGTAGCCCGGCGCCAGATGGGCGTTGGCGGCGAGCATCGCCAGCGAATCCGACGGGGTGATGAAAATGCCCTTGCCGATAATCAGGTTGCGGTCGCCATCGCCATCAGAGGCAGCGCCAAAGTCGGGCGCATCCGGGCCCATCATCTCGTCGTAGAGGTGTTTTGCATGCACCAGATTGGGATCGGGATGGTGGCCGCCGAAATCCGGCAGCGGAATGAAATTGCGGGCGGTGCCATTCGGCGCGCCGAGCCGGTTTTCGAGGATCTCCTTGGCGTAGGGGCCGGTCACCGCATGCATGGCATCGAAGCGCATGCGGAAGCCCGATTTGAACAGCGCCCGTAAGGCCTCGAAATCGAACAGGCTTTCCATCAGATCGGCATAGTCGGCAACCGGATCAATGATTTCGACGATCATGTCAGCCGCCGTGATCGTGCCGATCGTGTCGATGTCGACCGGCCCGATATCGGCGATCTTGAAGCTTGAAATCGCCTTGGTTTTTTCGAAGATCGCGTCGGTCAGCTTTTCCGGCGCCGGGCCGCCGTTGCCGGCATTGTACTTGATCCCGAAATCCTCATGTGGGCCACCCGGATTGTGGCTGGCCGACAGGATGATGCCGCCGAAGGTCTTGTATTTGCGGATTACATGCGAAGCGGCCGGCGTCGACAAGATGCCGCCCTGCCCGACCATCACCTTGCCGAAGCCGTTTGCCGCGGCCATGGCGATGGCCTTCTGGATGACCTCGCGGTTATAAAAGCGGCCGTCGCCGCCGATCACCAGGGTTTTGCCATCGAATCCATCCAGCGCGTCGAAGATCGACTGGATGAAGTTCTCGGCATAGTGCTCCTGCTGGAACACCGGGACTTTCTTGCGCAGCCCGGAGGTGCCGGGTTTCTGGTCGGGATAGGGTTTGGTGGCGACGGTGCGGATCATCAGTCAGGCAGCCCTTTTCGAAAGCAGCAAGCGATAGAGTTGAACATATTTTTCGGCGCTTTTGTCCCACGAAACGTCGGCCTTCATGCCTTGCCGCTGCATCGACGTCCACACCGCGGGATTGGCATGCGCCTCGACAAGGCGGCGGACGGCGTGCAGCAAGGCGCCGGCATTGGCGGGCGCGAATTGGAAGCCGGTCGCCACGCCGGCAGAGATGGCGGCTTCGTTGGCATCGATGACCGTGTCGGCAAGGCCGCCGGTGCGCGCGACGACCGGCACGCAGCCATAGCGCAGGCCGTAAAGCTGCGTCAGCCCGCAAGGTTCGAAGCGCGACGGGATGATGATGGCGTCGCAGCCGCCCTGCATGGTGTGGGAGAGTCCCTCGTCATAGCCGACGACCACGCCGATGCGGCCACGATGGCGGGCTGCGGCGGCAAGCAACGTGCCTTCCAGCCCAGCGTCGCCAGACCCAAGGATTGCCAGCCGTGCACCTGCCGCGACGATGCCGTCGACGGCCGCAGCCAATATGTCCATGCCCTTTTGCCAGGTCAGCCGGCTGACGACGCAGACGATCGGGCTGTCATCGCGATCGAGGCTGAAACGGTCCTCGACCGCGGCCTTGTTGGGCATTCGTGCCTTAAGCGTCTTTGCCGTGTAGTTGGAGACCAGATGCTTGTCGGTTTCCGGGTTCCATATCTCGGTATCGATGCCGTTGACGATGCCATGGAGATCGACGGAGCGCATGTTGATCAGGCCGTCGAGGCCCATGCCGAATTCGGGCAAACGGATTTCCTGCGCATAGGTCGGGCTGACCGTGGTGATCGCCCAGGCGGCCTGCAGGCCGGCTTTGAGGAAGCCGACGCCGCCGTAATATTCGACGCCGTCGAGCGCCATCGCCGCCGCCGGCAGGCCAAGCTCGCCAAAGATGCTGGCGCCGAACTGGCCTTGGAAGGCGAGGTTGTGCACGGTGATCATCGACGGCGTGCCGACCGCCTTGCCGTAGCGCATGTAGGCGAGCGTCATTGCCGACTGCCAGTCATGGGCATGGACGATATCGGGCAGGTAGCCCGAGATGGAGCCCCCGGCGATGTCGCCGCCTACCTGGCTCAAGGCAGCGAATCGCCGCCAATTGTCCGGCCAGTCGGCGCCGGTCGCGTTGCCGTATGGACCGCCCGGGCGGTCGAAAAGATGCGGCGCGTCGAGCACGAACAGGTCGAGGCCGGCGATCTGGACGGCGTGCACCGACGCCCTGCCGCCCTGCAGCAGCGGATATTGCTGAACCGCCTTCTTTTTCTTGAACGCGCCCATCACCTGCGGGTAGCCGGGGACGAGCGTGCGCATGGTGACGCCCTTGCCGGCCAATGCCATGGGCAAGGCGCCGGTTACGTCGGCGAGCCCTCCGGTCTTGACCAGCGGAAAGATCTCGGGCGCCACCGACAGAACCTGCATGCACTACGATCCCAGCCTGTTGATCATGTCCTGCGTGACCAGGCAGATGCCTTTTTCCGAAACGCGGAAACGCTTGGCGTCGAGGACGGGATCCTCGCCCACCACCAGCCCCTCCGGAATCCTGACGCCGTGATCGATGACTACGCGCTTCAGCCTGGCGTTGCGGCCGACATGGACGTCCGGCAGCATGACGACCTCCTCCAATGTCGAATAGGAATTGATGCGCGCGCCGGTGAAGATCAGGCTTCGCTTCAGCGAAGCGCCCGAAACGATGCAATCGCCCGACACGAGAGACGACACGGCCGACCCGCGGCGGCCATCCTCATCATGCACGAACTTTGCCGGCGGCTTCAACTCGGCATAAGTCCAGATCGGCCAGTCGCGGTCGTAGAGGTCGAGTTCCGGCGTGATGTCGGTCAGGTCGATATTGGCCTCCCAATAGGCGTCGACCGTTCCGACGTCGCGCCAATAGGCCTCGTTCTCGGCGGTCGAGCGCACGCAGGATTTGGCGAAGCGATGGGCGATCGCCTTTCCGTGCTCGACGATGTAGGGGATGATGTCCTTGCCGAAGTCGCGGCTCGAGCCGGGCTCTGCCGCATCGCGACGCAACTGCTCCATCAGGAACTTGGTCTTGAACACATAGATGCCCATCGAGGCCAGCGCAAAATCCGGCTTGTCGGGAATGCCCGGCGGATCGGCGGGCTTTTCGATGAAGGAGATGATGGTGTCCTTGGGATCGACATGCATGACGCCGAAGCCGGTAGCTTCCATGCGTGGCACTTCGAGGCAGCCGACGGTGACGTCGGCGCCGGCCTCGACATGTTGGCGCAGCATCATTTCGTAGTCCATCTTGTAGACATGGTCGCCGGCCAGGATGACCATGTATTCCGGCCCATAGGCCTCGATGATATCGATGTTCTGGTAAACGGCGTCGGCGGTGCCCTCGTACCATTGCGTTTCCGACACACGCTGGCTGGCCGGCAGGATGTCGAAGCTCTCGTTGCGCTCGGGCCGCAGGAAGTTCCAACCGCGCTGCAGATGGCGGATCAGCGAATGCGCCTTGTATTGGGTGGCGACGCCGAGGCGGCGGATACCGGAATTGAGCGCATTGGAGAGCGCGAAATCGATGATGCGGGTCTTGCCGCCAAAATAGACCGCCGGCTTGGCACGGCGGTCGGTCAGTTCCTTGAGCCGGCTGCCACGGCCGCCGGCCAGCACATAAGCCATGGCGTCGCGTGCCAGCGGCTGGGTTCGTTTTATTTCAGCCATTCCTATCCTCCCAGGTTAGATGCTCCAGACATAGCTCAGTCCGGGACGAATTCGAGCATGATCGTCGACAATGGCGGCAAAAGCATCGTCGCCGAGATGCCTCCTCCCGCTTCCGCTCGAGCCTCGACCGCGCCGCTGTTGCCCTTGCCGGAACCGCCATAGTCCGTGGCGTCGGTGTTGATGATCTCGCGCCATTTTCCGGCCTGCGGCAACGGCACGCGGTAATTGTCGCGCGGCACCGGCGTGAAGTTGGAAATGACGGCGACCGGGTTGCCGCCCGGCGCGCTGCGCAGCCAGGCAAAGACCGAGTTCGCGCTGTCGTCGACGATCAGCCAGGAAAAGCCCTCCGGCTCGCAGTCGCGGGCATGCAGCGCCGGGCGCGAGCGGTAGAGATAGTTGAGGTCGCGCACTGTCTGCCAGACGCCGCGGTGGAGCCGGAAATCGAGCAGGTTCCAGTCGAGCGCGCGCGCCTCGCTCCACTCGCGGCGCTGCGCGAACTCCTGGCCCATGAACAACAGCTTCTTGCCGGGATAACCCCACATGAAGGCGTAATAGGCGCGCAGCGTCGCGAATTTCTGCCAGTCGTCGCCGGCCATCTTGTTGAGCAGCGTGCCTTTGCCGTGCACCACCTCGTCATGGGACAGCGGCAGCACGAAATTCTCGCTGAAGGCGTAGACCAGGCCGAAGGTGATGTCGTTGTGGTGATGCTTGCGGAAGATCGGCTCCTTGGAAAAATACTCCAGAGTGTCGTGCATGAAGCCCATATTCCACTTGAAGCCGAAGCCCAGCCCGCCTTCATGCACCGGCTGCGAGACTTTCGGCCACGAGGTCGATTCCTCCGCGATGGTCATCACGCCCGGATGGTGGCCGTAGACTTCCTTGTTCATGCGCTGCAGGAAGCTGACCGCCTCGAGGTTTTCGCGCCCGCCCTTCTCGTTGGGGATCCATTCGCCGGCCTTGCGCGAATAATCGAGATAAAGCATCGAGGCGACCGCATCGACGCGCAGTCCGTCGACGTGATATTTCTCGGCCCAGAACAGCGCATTGTTGACCAGGAACGAAATCACTTCGCGGCGCCCAAAATTATAGATCGCTGTGTTCCAGTCGGGATGGAAGCCCTTGCGCGGATCGGCATGTTCGTAGAGCGCGGTGCCGTCGAACTTTGCCAGACCGTGTTCGTCAACAGGGAAATGCGCCGGCACCCAGTCGAGGATGACGCCGATGCCTGCACGGTGGGCGCCGTCGACGAAGCGGGCAAAACCGTCCGGATCACCAAAGCGGGCAGTCGGCGCATAAAGACCCGTCGTCTGGTAGCCCCAGGACGGGTCATAAGGGTGTTCGGAGATCGGCATGAATTCGATGTGGGTAAAACCGGTCTCGACCACGTAAGGGATCAGCCTGTCGGCGAGCTCATCCCAAGACAGAAAGCTGCCGTCGTCGTGAAGCCGCCATGACCCGGCATGGACCTCGTAGATCGATACAGCTTCGCGCCTGTGGTCGGCATTGCGCCAGTAGTTCCGGTGCGCCTCGTCACCCCATTCATGCGCCGGCGGCAAAGCCGTCACGGAGGCGGTGGCCGGGCGCAGTTCGGACTTGAAGGCGAACGGATCGGCTTTGAGCGGCAATCTCACGCCATCCGGCCCGATGATTTCATACTTATAAGGGCGGCCAGCGCCGATGTCGGGAATGAACAGCTCCCAGATGCCGGTGTCGCGGCGGACGCGCATGGTATGCCTGCGGCCGTCCCACTCGTTGAAGTCGCCGACCACCGAGACGCGCCTTGGATTGGGCGCCCACACCGCAAAATGTACGCCCGATGCACCTTCATGGTCTATGAGATGGGCGCCGAGCTTGTCGAACAGCCTGAGATGCGATCCTTCGGCGATGTAATAATCGTCTAGCGGACCGAGCACGGGGCCGAAGGAATATGGATCGGTCAGCCACCAGTCACCGCCGGCGTTCCTGGCGTGGTAGCGCAGCGGCTGGCGTTTGCGCAGCGACAGTTTGCCTTCGAAGAAACCGCGATCGTCACGCCTCGACAGCTCGCCAGCCTTCTTGCCGGTCAGCGTGTAGGCAGTGACGGACTCGGCATGAGGAACGAAGCAACGGGCGACAAATCCCTTCCCTGCCTCATGCACGCCGAGCACGGCAAACGGGTCGCCGTGCGTGCCCGCGACAATCGCCGCGACATCGCTGGTTTGCGCCAGTCCGTCCGGCCCGCTTGTCGCAACGGTCTCGCGCGGCTTGCTCATCAGGCAGTGATCCTCCCCGGGCACCAAGTGTGTGTTTCTAGTGAAGTTTTGAATTCGACAGTCGCAGGCCGCCTGACCTTCCAAGGGATGCGAAGGTCAAATCACTCCACTAGGGCCACATTGTTCCTGGTCTCATGCAATCACATCAGGCGGGCACGTGCCAGATGTCTTTCGCATATTGGCGGATCGTGCGGTCGGACGAGAACCAGCCGACGCGGGCGACATTGCGGATGGCCCTGGCGTACCAGTCCGGGCTGTTGCGCCAGACGGCATCGACGTCGCGCTGGGTGGCGGCGTAGGCATCGAAATCCGCGGCGACCATGAACCAGTCGCTCTGGTAAAGACCGTTGATCAGGTCGCGATAACGGTCCGGATCGTCAGGTGAGAAGACGCCCGATGAAATCGCCGACAGGGCCTGCGCCAATTCGGGCGAGCCCTCGATCACGGCGCGCGGATCGTAACCATTGTTGCGCCGCTCGGCGACTTCCTCTGTGGTCAGGCCGAAGATGAAGATGTTGTCGTCGCCGACGCATTCCTTGATCTCGACATTGGCGCCGTCGAGCGTGCCGATGGTCAGCGCGCCGTTCAGCGCGAACTTCATGTTGCCGGTGCCGGAGGCTTCCATGCCGGCGGTCGATATCTGCTCCGAAAGATCGGCGGCCGGCATCATGATCTCGGCCAGGCTGACATTGTAGTTCGGCACGAACACCACTTTCAGCAAGCCGCGCACCGCGGGGTCGCGGTTGATGACACGGGCGACGTCGTTGGCAAGTTTGATGATCAGCTTGGCATTGTGATAGCTGGGTGCCGCCTTGCCGCCGAAGAATTTGACGCGGGGCATCCAGTCGCGCTCTGGATGTGAGCGGATCTGGTCGTAAAGCGCGACCGCTTCGAGAATGTTCAAGAGCTGGCGCTTATATTCGTGGATGCGCTTGACCTGGATGTCGAACAGCGCCGAGGGGTCCACCTTGATGCCGAGCCGGTCGGCAACAAGATTGGCAAGCCTCGTCTTGTTCGCCCGTTTGACGGCGGCGAACTTGTCGCGGAAGGCGGCGTCCCCGGCGAAAGGATCAAGCCGCTTTATCTCGTCGATGTCGTCGAGGAAACCGTCGCCAATCGCCTCTCGGGTGAGTGTCGTGAGGCCGGGATTGCACTGGATCAGCCAGCGCCGCGGTGTAATCCCGTTGGTCTTGTTGTTGATGCGGTCCGGGTAGAGCCTGTGGAGATCAGCAAACACCGTCTCCTTCATCAATTCCGTGTGCAGGGCCGAGACGCCGTTGATCGAGTGCGAGCCGACAAAGGCCAGATTGCCCATGCGCACGCGGCGATCGCCATTTTCCTGGATCAGCGAGATGCGGCTGATCTGCTCGTCCGAGAACTGGTCGGAGGCGCGCGCCTCGAGCAGCACTTCGGCGTTGATGGCGTAGACGATCTGCATGTGGCGCGGCAACAGCCGCTCAAACAGCGGCACGGGCCAGCTTTCGAGCGCTTCGGGAAGCAGCGTGTGGTTGGTGTAGCCGAAGGTGCGCTTGGTGATGCTCCAGGCCTGGTCGAAATCCATGCCGTGGACATCCATCAACAGGCGCATCAGCTCAGCTACGGCGATCGCCGGATGGGTGTCGTTGAGATGGATCGCCGCCTTGTCGGGCAGCGATTGCAAGTCGCCATACTGGCTAAGATGACGCTGGACGATGTCCTGCAGCGAGGCGGTGGAGAAGAAATACTCCTGCCTCAGTCGCAGCTCCTGGCCGGCCTTGTGGGAATCGGCCGGGTAAAGGACGCGCGACAATGCATCGGCCTTGTTGCTTTCGGCGAGCGCGCCGATGTGATCGCCGGCGTTGAACTTGTCGAGCAGGATCGGGTCGACCGGCATGCCGGACCACAGACGCAGCGTATTGACGCGATTGGCCCGCCAGCCGACCACTGGCGTATCGTAAGCAACGGCCAGAACATGTTCGGTCGGCTTCCAGACGTGGCGCTCGAGCCTGCCGTCCTTCGAGGTGATCGATTCCACCGAGCCGCCGAAGCCGACCTCGAAGGAGCGCTCGCGGCGTTCGAACTCCCAGGGATTGCCGTGATCGAGCCATGTCTCGGGCAGTTCCACCTGCCAGCCGTCATGAATCTCCTGCCGAAACATGCCGTTGGCATAGCGAATGCCGTAGCCATGCGCGGGGATATCGACGGTAGCCATGCTTTCCATGAAACAGGCGGCGAGCCGGCCAAGACCGCCATTGCCAAGGGCAGCGTCCGGTTCGAGCGCTGCAATGATGTCGAGGTCGACGCCAAGCGACGACAGCGCCTCGCGCATATTGTCCATCAGGCCGAGATTGGAGAAGGCATCGCGCATCAGGCGGCCGATGAGGAATTCCAGCGACAGGTAATAGACGCGCTTTTCCTGCTGGGCGTAGGCCTCTTGGGTTGCCTGCATCCAGTGATCGACGATGCGGTCGCGCACAACCTTGATTGAGGCGGTAAGCCAATCGTACTGGGTTGCAACGTTGGTGCCCTTGCCGACCCTGTATTTGAGGGCCTGCAAGACTTCGTCGGCGAGCGTCTTGGGATCCGGGTTTTCGAGCGTGGGCGGAGGAGCTTCGGTTGTCATCGCGCGCGTCATGCTGCCTCTCGTGACGTTGCCAGGATCATGCGGCTTTCACCATCTCTACCAATGCTAGTGTATCCCACAGGATGTTCAATCGATTCAGTCGACCGAAAGCCGGGTTGCCCTGCGGCAATTTGGCATTTGGAAACAGCGCGTTCGGGTTCCTCGGCGATGGGCCTCAAGCTCTTGCTCAAGCTGCCAGCGCCGCTTCCGGCGGCACCTTGGCGCCGGTCATGAAGGCGACGGCGTCGGACATCGTATGCTGCTTGGGATCGATGACACACAGGCGACGGCCAAGCCGATGAATGTGGATGCGGTCGGCCACCTCGAAGACATGCGGCATGTTGTGTGAAATCAGCACGATCGGCAGGCCTCGCTTCTTCACGTCGAGGATCAATTCGAGGACGCGGCGGCTCTCCTTGACGCCAAGTGCCGCCGTCGGCTCATCCATGATCACCACCCGGCTGCCAAAGGCGGCGGCGCGCGCCACCGCCACACCCTGACGCTGGCCGCCAGAAAGCGTTTCCACGGCCTGGCTGATGTTCTGGATGGTCATCAGGCCAAGCTCCGTGAGCTTGTCGCGAGCGCGCTTTTCCATGGCTGGGCGATCGAGCATGCGCAGCCATTCGCCGAGGAACCCCGGCTTGCGTATCTCGCGGCCGAGGAACATGTTGTCGGCGATAGACAGCGCCGGCGACAGAGCCAGGTTCTGGTAGACGGTCTCGATGCCGGCCTCGCGGGCCTCCATCGGCGACTTGAAGGCGACGGGCTTGCCTTCAAGCCGGATCTCACCTTCATCGGGCACGACCGCGCCGGAAATCGCCTTGATGAGCGACGATTTGCCGGCGCCATTGTCGCCGATGACGGCAAGGATTTCGCCCGGATAGAGATCGAAATCGGCATTGTCGAGTGCGGTAACGCGACCGTAGCGCTTGACCAGGCTGCGCGCTGTGAGGATGGGTTCCTGGGTCATGGCTATGCCGAAACCTTTCTGATCCATTGATCGATCGCCACGGCGCCGATGATCAGCACGCCGGTGAGCAGCACCTTCCACTGCGGATCGGCGCCCAGCATGTTGAGGCCCATCGAGACGACGCCGACGATCATGGCGCCGAACAGCGTGCCGAGGATCGAGCCGCGCCCGCCGAACAGCGAAATACCGCCGATCACCGTCGCGGTGATGGCCTGAAGATTGTAGTCGGTCACGGCGGCGGAAGGCGAGATCGAGCCATTGCGGCCGATGGAGACCCAGGCTGCGAAGGCGGCGATCAGCCCGGCAAGGGCATAGACCGTCACCAGCACCTTCTTCGTCTGGATGCCCGACAGTTTCGCGGCCTCCTGATCGTCGCCAACCGCGTAGACATGGCGGCCCCACGCGGTGTGGTTGAGCACGTACCAGAGGACCAACACGAGAACGACCATGGCAATGACGCCAAGCGTCAGCACGGCCGTGCCGACCTTAAAGCTCAAGGCAAACAGGTGCAGCAGAGGCGCCTGAACGTCGACGTCGGTGTCGCGGATCGTCTCATTGGCCGAATAGATGAAGTTGGTGGCCATGACGATGTTCCAGGTGCCCAGCGTCACGATGAATGGCGGCAGCTTCATGTAGGCGACCAGCACCCCGTTGAGCAGGCCGCATGCGCCACCAGCGACAAGCCCGATTGCCACCGCGAGCACGGCCGGCATACCGTAGCTGACCGCGCAATTGCCCATGATCACAGCCGAAATCACCATGATCACGCCAATCGACAGGTCGATGCCGGCGGTCAGGATTACCAGCGTCTGCGCGGCGCCCAGAATGCCGACAATGGCGATCTGCTGAAGGATCAGCGTCAGCGTATAGGATGAAAAAAAACGCCCGCCGATGGTGATGCCGAAGATAATTATCGCGAGAACCAGCACGATCAGCGGCACCGCTGCCGGCGTGGAATGCAGGAAATGCTGGGCGCGCTTGACGGCCGATTTATGCTCGTCGAACGCGGCGACGCTTGTGTCGCTGCTCGATAGAACTTTTTCGAATTCTTGTGCTTGAGACATGTTTCCTCCCCTGGGCTTCAGCCAAGAGCCAACGCCGTCCACGCCTTCCGGTCTGCCGCCGGGACTATTTGCGTTTAGACCGGCACATCGTCCACCCTGAGCGGCCGGGGATCAAGCCCCGGCCGATCGCGATCTGTTGCCGGTCAGGCCAGCCTCAGCCCCAGCACTTGGCGAGGCCTTCCTTGGTGTCGATGGACTTCACACCGTTGGCGGGCTTGTCGGTGACAAGGTTGACGCCGGTGTCGAAGAAGTTCTTGCCTTCGGTCGGCTTCGGCTTCGTCCCGTCCTTGGCGAAAGTGGCGATCGCCTCGATGCCGAGCGCCGCCATTTGCAGCGGATATTGCTGCGAGGTAGCGCCGATTACGCCTTCGGTGACCGACTTCACGCCGGGGCAACCACCGTCGACCGAGACGATCAGCACCTGGCTTTCGAGACCGACGGCCTTGAGCGCCTGGTAGGCACCGACAGCTGCCGGCTCGTTGATGGTGTGGATGACGTTGATGGTGTTGTCCTTCTGCAGAAGGTTCTCCATCGCCTTGCGGCCGCCCTCTTCATTGCCGTTCGTCACGTCATGGCCAACGATGCGCGGGTCGTCCTCGTCGCCAATCTTGTTGGGGTCCTTCACGTCGATGCCGAAGCCCATCATGAAGCCCTGGTCGCGCAGCACGTCCACCGTCGGCTGCGACGGCGTCAGGTCGAGGAAGCCGATCTTGGCATCCTTGGCCTTATCGCCGAGTGTCGCGGCGGCCCATGCGCCGATCAGCTTGCCGGCTTCCAGATTGTCCGTCGCGAAGGTCGCGTCAGCCGCATCGATCGGATCAAGCGGCGTGTCGAGCGCGATCACCAACAGCCCGGCGTCCCGCGCTTTCTTCACCGTCGGCACGATGCCCTTGGTGTCGGACGCGGTGATGAGGATACCCTTGGCGCCGTCGGCGATGCAGCTCTCGATTGCAGCAACCTGGCTCTCGCTGTCGCCGTCGATCTTGCCGGCGTAAGTCTTGAGATCGACGCCAAGCTCCTTGGCCTTGGCCGTCGCACCTTCCTTCATCTTGACGAAGAAGGGATTGGTGTCGGTCTTGGTGATCAAGCAGGCGCCGACCCCGGCGGCCGACGCCGTCGACGCAAAGGCCATCAGGCTCAGTCCGGCCGCGGCGAACACGGTGGATTTCAACAGTTTTGACGTGGTCACGATTTTCCTCCCATGGAACCATTTAGGATGCCGGCCAACCGACATCTGCAGCGCGTCCGACGAAATCTCCCAGCATCGGCGCCGATCCCAAGAGACACCAGTCCGCCAGCACTGTCAATAATTAAATCACTCTTATTTATTATTGACAACGCAGGATTGTTCACCCACTCTAGACCAAAAGCATTGAGGGGAAACGACGGAGGAACAGGGTGGAGACCGGCGTTACGAGGCACGGTTCGCCCAATGCGGCCGAAAGCCGTCTGCACCGCGGCACCAATCAAAGCGGCATGCGGGACCACAATGAGCGGCTGGTGCTGTCGCTGGTGCGCCAGCATGGCAGCCTGGCCAAATCCGACATTGCACGCATGACCGGCCTTTCGGCGCAGACGGTCTCGGTGATCATGCGCGAGCTGGAGGAGGACGACCTGCTCGTCCGCCAGGCGCCGTTGCGCGGCAAGATCGGCCAGCCCTCGATACCCATGGCGCTCAATCCCGACGGTGCCTATTTCATCGGCCTGAAGATCGGCCGCCGCAGCGCCGAATTGGTGCTGATCGATTTCCTCGGCAACGTACGCTCGATGCTGCAGCATTCCTACCGCTACCCTGCCCCGCGCGAGACGGTGGAATTCGTCACAGGCGGCATGAACAAGATGCGCGGCGAGCTCACCCCGGCGCAAGACAAGCGCATTGCCGGGCTTGGCATCGCCATGCCGTTCGAATTGTGGAACTGGGCCGATACCGCGGGCGCGCCGCGCGAAATCATGGACGAATGGCGCCATCGCGACATCCGCGCCGACATCCAGGCGCAATGCGAATTTCCAGTCTATCTGCAGAACGATGCCACCTCGGCCTGCGGTGCCGAGCTCGTGTTCGGTCACGCGGCAGGTGCGGCACGCGATTTCGTCTATTTCTACATCGGCGCCTTTGCCGGCGGCGGCATCGTGCTGAACGGCCGGTTGTTTGGCGGCCCAACCGGCAATGCCGGCGCGCTGGGCTCGATGCCCGTGCCCGGGCCGGACGGCAAGCCGACGCAGTTGATCGACGTGGCGTCGATCGCCATGCTGGAAAAGGCGCTCAACGCGCGCGGCATCGAGGCCTCGCATCTGTGGACATCACCGGGGGACTGGGGCGAGATCGGCGCCGAGCTCGACGACTGGATCGCCAGCGCCTCGCAGGCGCTCGCCTATGCCATCGTTTCGGCGTCCTCCGTCATTGATTTCGAAGCCGCGGTGATCGACGGGTGGATGCCGCTTGCCGTGCGCAGTCGGCTTGTCGATGCCGTCATCCAGGCGATCGGCCGGATCGACGGCGAGGGCCTGAGGCTGCCGGCCATTCGTGAGGGAACCGTCGGCATCCATGCGCGGGCGCTGGGTGGCGCCAGCCTGCCGCTGTCGGAGCGCTTCCTCATCGGTTCGACCACGATTTCCCGGAGCTTCTGAGCATGCTGATCGGCATCCCGGCGCTGCTCGGCCCGGAGTTTCTGGCGATATTGCGCGCCATGGGCCATGGCGACGAGATAGCCTTGGTCGACGGCAACTACCCGGCCGAGCAGCAGGCACACCGGCTGATCCGCGCCGACGGTCATCATCTCGTCCCGGTGCTCGATGCGGTATTGAGCGTATTGCCGGTCGACGACGCCGTGCCGCAGGCGCTGTTTCGCGCCTCGGCCAAAGGCGATCCCCTGCTCGCCGATCCGGTTCACCATGAGATGGAAGCGATCTGCGCCAGCCGTGCGCCGGGCCGCAAGGTGGTTGCGCTTGCCGGCGCCGACTTTTATGCACGGGTCAAGGCCGCACATGCAATTGTCGCGACGAGCGAGCCGCGGCTTTATGCCAACATCATCATTCGCAAGGGCGTGATCTATCCGCCGGAAAGCAAGACTTCATGATCCTCTGCTGTGGCGAAGCCCTGATCGATATGCTGCCGCGGACCACGACGGAGGGCGAGTCGGCCTTTGCGCCCTATGTTGGTGGTGCCGTCTTCAACTCGGCAATTGCGCTTGGCCGGCTCGGCGCGCCCGCTGCCTTCTTCTCCGGCCTGTCGTCGGATCTGTTCGGGGGCCAGCTCAGGGAGGCACTGGGAGCCAGCAAGGTCAGTTCCACCTATGCACACACCTCGCCGCGCCCGACTACGCTCGCCTTCGTGCGGCTCAACAACGGCCAGGCGACCTACACCTTCTACGACGAGAACACCGCCGGGCGCATGCTGACCATCGAGGACCTGCCGGAACTCGGCAGCGAGATCGAGGCCATGCTGTTCGGCGCCATCAGCCTGATCTCGGAGCCGGCCGGGTCGGCCTATGAAGAGTTCATGCGACGCGAGCATGAGCGCCGAGTGATGATGCTCGACCCCAACATCCGGCCAAACTTCATTCCCGACAAGGCCAAGCACCTCAGGCGCATCCGCGGCATGATGGCGATGGCCGACATCGTCAAATTGTCGGACGAGGATCTGAACTGGTTCGACGAAGCCGGCTCGCATGAGGACGTCGTGCGCAACTGGCTGGACCGCGGTCCGAAGCTGATCGTCGTCACCCACGGCAGCGAGGGCGCGGTCGGTTACAGCAGCCGGCACCGGGTCACGGTCGTGCCGGACAAGGTCGAGGTGGTCGATACGGTCGGCGCCGGCGACACATTCAATGCCGGCATCCTTGCCTCCTTGCACGAACAGGGCCTGTTGTCGAAGACGGCCATCGCCGGCCTGCCGGAAGAAGCCATCCATAAGGCGCTGACGCTCGGCGCGAAAGCCGCGGCTGTGACGGTCTCGCGGGCCGGCGCCAACCCGCCGTCGCGGCATGAAATTGCCTAACCGGCTGGCAACACGCTCAAGGACCTGCCTGCCGCGATCACTTTATGTTTCGTCGACCCGGCGGGACGGGCTGTGAGGTCCATATCGAGCCGGCCGAAGCCCGGATTTCCCCGCGTTTAAGAGGGCAGGTCGGAAGTCAGCGGTAACAGGCTGCGACATTTGAGCAATTCAGGGTTTTGCCCTGCGGCTTTCTCGGCCGTGCCAAGTCTGCTACCAGCGGCCGGTTATCTGACTAAACCGTTTGAGGCCGACATGCAGTTCATCGATCTTGGCGCGCAGCGCGAACGCATCCGCGACAGGCTGAAAGCGGCAATCGACCGGGTCGTCGACGAAGGCCGCTATATCCTCGGACCTCAGGTCACCGAATTCGAAAACAAGCTCGCCGCCTATATTGGCACCAAGCATGTGGTCGCTTGCGCCAACGGCACCGATGCGCTGCTGTTGCCGCTGTTTGCCGCCGGCATCGGCCCGGGCGACGCGGTGTTCGTGCCGAGCTTCACTTTTGCCGCCACCGCCGAAGTGGTGGCGCTGACCAAGGCCGAACCGGTGTTCGTCGATGTCGATGCCGACAGCTACAATATCGACACCGCCAGCCTCGAGGCGGCAATCGCCATGATCAAGGCGGAAGGCCGGCTGAGGCCGAAGGCAATCATTCCCGTCGACCTGTTCGGCCTCGCCGCCGATTACGAGGCGATCATGGCCATCGCCGATCGCGAAGGCCTGATGGTCATCGAGGATGCGGCGCAGGCGACCGGGGGCTCGGCCGACGGCAAGATGTGCGGCTCGTTCGGCACCGTCGGCTCGACCAGCTTCTATCCGGCAAAGCCGCTCGGCTGCTATGGCGACGGCGGTGCGATGTTCACCAATGACGATGCGCTGGCCGAACAGCTGCGCTCGTTCGCCTTTCACGGCAAAGGCGAAACGCAATACGACAATGTCCGCGTCGGCATCAATTCACGGCTCGACACGCTTCAGGCGGCGATCCTGATAGAGAAGCTGGCCATCCTCGAGGACGAGATGGTGGCGCGGCAAGCGGTCGCCAATCGCTATGCCGAAGGTCTCGGCGATATCGTCAAGGCGGCACGCAATCTGGGCGGCGGCCGCTCGGCCTGGGCGCAATACGCCATCGAAACGCCGAAACGCGACGGGCTCAAGGCACATCTCGGTGAAAAGGGCATTCCGTCGGTCATCTACTATGTGAAACCGCTGCACAGCCAGATTGCCTATCGCGATTATCCGCGCACCCCGACCGGCCTTGCCGTTTCGGAAGAGCTGCCGAAGCGCATCCTGTGCCTGCCGATGCATCCCTATCTGAGCGAGGCTGACCAGGACCGGATCATCGAAACGATCCGTAACTATATCGGCTCGAATTCGGCGCATGTAGCGGCGGCATAAATTCGAAAGCTTCGAAGCGTGGTCGCGGATTACATCGACGAGTTCATCATGTTCTGCACCGGGTTGTGGATGGCTGGCGTCGGCTTCGGATTTTTCTTGGACCCCTCTCAAGCTCGCCCCGGCCAACGGCAGGCATGGTGGACGAACTTTGGAACCCATTTTAAATGGATGGGGCCGCTGTTGATCATCATCGCGATAGTGCTCGCATTCGCGGCGCCTTCCTAGCGGACCCTATTTCGGCGGGCTATTCACGAGTTCGGTGTGATCAGCTTGAGCGACGGAAAGTAGGTACGGTAGCGGCCAACATCGCGCGTGAGTAGCGGCAGCCCATTGACGGCGGCATGAGCACCGATGAAGAAATCAGGCAGCACGCCGGTGCGCAATCCCCCCGATCGCCGGTACTGCGTAAAAACCTTTCCCGCGAGGAACAGTGCTGCCCGTGGCATAGGAGCCACTTCGAGACCAGCTTCATCAACAAAGGCGTCGAGATCCTCGATGCGCTCGTATCGGACGGCAAGCTCTGCATAGACAGCATCGTTGATCAATAACGGGCCATTCAGGCTTTGCGCCTCAAGCTGGGCGATCGATCCGCCGAGTCGGTTCATTGGTGACAAGATCGAGCAGAACGTTGGTGTCGACCAGCGTCACACGTCGCCACGCGTCCATTTTCGGGTCGCATATTGTGCTTCTGCATTGCCAAACTCGTCGCCTGCCCTCACCCCAAATCGGCCGGAGCGGCTTTGAAGAGTGCCGTTGGGGCAACATTTTTGAAGTGCTTTGCTCCGCGTCGAAGCATAGTCTGCACCTGTCTTTCCTCTAGGCTGGCTATTTCATGAAGAAGATTGGTTTCCTCTCGTTCGGGCACTGGACGCCCTCGCCGCAATCACAGACGCGGACGGCATCTGATGCGCTTTTGCAGTCCGTCGAGCTGGCCGTCGCGGCCGAGGAGCTGGGTGCGAACGGCGCGTATTTCCGCGTGCATCACTTCGCGCGCCAGCTCGCGTCGCCCTTCCCGCTGCTGGCAGCGGTTGGGGCGAAGACCAGACGAATCGAGATCGGCACGGCGGTGATCGACATGCGTTACGAGAACCCGCTCTATATGGCCGAGGACGCCGGCGCCGCCGATCTAATCGCCGGAGGGCGTCTGCAGCTGGGCATCAGCCGCGGCTCGCCGGAGCAGGTAATCGAGGGATGGCGCTACTTCGGCTACGCCCCGCAAGCGGGCGAGAGCGATGCCGACATGGCCCGCAGACACACCGGAGTGCTGCTCGAAGTGTTGCTAGGCAAAGGCTTTGCGCAGCCCAACCCGCGGCCGATGTTTCCCAACCCGCCTGGCTTGCTTCGCGTCGAGCCGCACTCGGAGGGCCTGCGCGAGCGCATCTGGTGGGGCGCCGCCACAAACGCCACCGCCGAATGGGCGGCGAAACTGGGGATGAACCTGCAGAGCTCCACGCTCAAATTCGATGAGGGGGGAAAGCGGTTTCACATCCAGCAGGCCGAACAGATCCGGGCTTTTCGTGAGGCCTGGAAGGCGGCCGCACACACGCGCGAGCCGCGGGTGTCGGTCAGCCGGAGCATTTTTGCTTTGGTCGACGATCGCGACCGGGCCTATTTCGGCGGCAACCAAAGCGGAGATCATTTCGGTTACATCGAGGCAGACAGACGCGCCGTGTTCGGCCGGTCCTATGCCGCCGAACCGGACGTCCTGATCGAGCAGCTAAAGGGCGACGAAGCCATCGCCGAGGCCGATACGCTGCTGCTTACCGTCCCCAATCAGCTCGGCGTCGACTACAATGCCCACGTCATCGAGGCGATCCTGACCCATGTCGCCCCTGGCTTGGGCTGGCGCTGACGCGCAACTTTGTTGGAAAAGCACGGCGGTCGATACAATGCTTGCGTTCTAGCTGTCTCACGGCTGCTTTCCGTCGGCTCGTTTCAGCATCGCGAATGCGCGACTGATCCGTTGCAGCGCTGTGGCGTTGGCCAGCACTGCGTAAAGCGCGAACCCACCCGCCAGAATCCAGGGCGATGCCGCGCCCAGGGCGGCCGCGACTCCGTCGGCGGCGAGCAGCACGCAAATGAAAACCAGACGTTCCATCCGCTCGAAGAAATCCGGCCAACCATGGTTTTCCACAGGGATTTCCAGCGCCGTCCGCGCCTTGGCGTAACTTGTGAGTATCCCGCCGGCGAACGCGAACATTGCGATCGCCCACAGATCGGCGACCCAGCCGATAGCCGCAAAGACGGCCAATTCCTGATAGCGGTCGACGACGGCATCGAAATAGCCACCGGCCTTGGTGCTCATATTTGTCCGGCGGGCGACCGCACCGTCCAGCGCATCGAAGGTGAAGGCAAACGCCAGGCAAAGGCCGAAGGCAAGGCTTGAATGGTGGTAGACGTAAGCCGCCGAGGACAAAGCGACGAGCACGAGCCCGCTGGCCGTAACCTGGTTCGGCGTCATGCCGATCCCGATCAGCGGAGAAGCGGCCTGCTCCCATAGCGGGTCGATGCGACTTTTCATGAGACCGGCGATCATGGCGGCTCCTCTGACGATGTCGTTTCACCGAGCTTTACCAGCAATTTGCGGGTTTGTTCCACCGTCGCTACCGTTCGACTTGGTCAACGCAGACGGAGAACTGGCTCAGCAACGTTCTCAACCGGCCGCAACAGCGATTTCTTTTTGGCGGATGCGGCCGGCGGATTAAGGCGCTCGCCAAGCTGACGGAGCAAATCGACCGGCGGTCTGGCGGCCGCACCCGAACGATGTGACTATGATTGCTTGCCATCCGTCGGAAGCCGGCCGAAACTCGATGCATAAATTCTCACCCAAGTTTGCCTACCTGCTCGCGACCTCTCTTGGCGCGGGATTATCTCCAATATGGCCGGGCACAGCCGGCGCAATGGTTGGAGTGGCTGTTACCGCAGCTCTGATACCTGCATCGCCTTGGCTGACCGTGCTTGCCTATACGGCCCTGTTCGCCGTCGGCGTATGGGCGTCGTCGCATGTCATCTCCCGTACCGGGACGGAGGATCCACAGATCGTCGTCATCGATGAGACCTTCGGCGCCGCCGTGACACTTTCCATGCTTCCGATCGACCCACTCTGGTGGGCAGCAGGCTTCCTTGCTTTCCGGTTTTTCGACGTCGTCAAGCCTTGGCCCATCCGTATCATGCACGACAAGGTAAGGGGTGGGGCCGGCATTATGCTGGACGATGCCGCCGCGGCTGTCGTCGCTGGGGCGTTGCTGCTCCTGCTGAACGGTTTGATTGACCATTTGCGGTAATGGCGACATTCGGTCTGCCAAGGCCACGGTGGCCCATCGGCGCGGCGGAACGCAGGAGGTATCCGCGCGCTCACCGATGGTGTTCGTGTGCCTGCGTGCGGAAACCAAACCCGTCAAGTGTTTCGATCAGCACCTGTACGGGATCAGGCACGCCGTGCGATGACCGCCACGCGACAAAGCCGTCCGGCCTGACCAAGACAGCACCGCCGCTTTCAACCCCGCGTGGGTCTGGTCAGTCGTCGGACAAGAGAAAGCCTGTGCTGCAGCCGGCCAGGACCGCGCCTGCAATCCGCACGCGCGGATCGGGGAAACTCAGGACGCAATGATGTTTCGGACCGCTCCCGATGGTATAGATCGTTCGTGGAATGCCGTGCCGCACGCTACGACGGTGACACGCAAGTTCGACATCGATCTCTAGGCTTTCGAAATCCAGTATGTGTCGGTCACCAACCAAGCGTTCTCGCTGCCATTTTTTTGTCGCCCTCGGTGATATTGCGCGAGACGGGTAACCTTGCCTCGCGCAGCCTTGAGGGCGGCCATCAAGGCCTTTTCTTCGTCACTGCGCCTGGCTCCGCTGCAGGGGTAAAACCCGCATGGCACAAGTGATCGTACGGGAAAGGTATCGCCAGCCCTTTCCAGAAGCATCATGAAGCATCGTTGGTCTTCGCCCGTGAACGGCAGCGCCATCCGGCCAGCGTCGGACAAATTTGAAAGCCACCGTTCCGGCACGTGCGTCACTCCGGCAAAGGCGACAACGACATCGAGGTCCGGCAGATCAACTGCCTGCGTTGCATCACCGGATACCACTTCGACATGGGCATAATGAGCAAGATTGCTTTGCGCGCGCCGGGCGAGTTCTTCGTCGATCTCATAGGCAATCACGCGTCCTTCAGAACCCGTCAGTTCAGCGAGGATGGCGGTGAAATAGCCGACACCGGCGCCTACCTGAAGGACGGTCTGGCCGGGAGCGATGTTCACATGGTCGAAAACCAAGGCCCAAAGCGACGGCAAACCGCTGTTTAATCCGCGTTTTTCGTCAAGTGAGACCAGAACGTCGTGGTAAATCTCATGAAGTGCGGCTGAAGGGCTGGTATGGACCGCCCCGATCTGCAATCTCGAATGGATACGCCATGGCCCGTTGCCAAGGTAGTATTCGCGCGGAACCTTTGCGAAGGCCTCGATGACAGCAGGGTTGTGTAAGACTGGTGACGAGACACGCAGGTCTTCGGCAAACCACCGGCGCGCTTCACTAGCATCGCTTTGTGTTGGCATGGACTATTGGCTCCCGAATTGCGCGTATTCAATCATCGTTTCAGAAAGCCGAACGGCGGCAAAGGCTCGCCGTCCTCGTATGGACGGGTGCTGCGCGCTGTGCGATCGAGCGCTGCTTCGCCCAGCGCCCACCGCGAAGCTATAAATCGTGGCGATATGGAAGAACACTCTGCCCGACGATCACATCCTCCGGCTGGCGAGCAGCCTTGTGAGCCAGTCCGGATCCATTTCCGGCACGGAGGACAACAGCCGTTCGGTATAGGGGGCATGCGGCGGCGTGAGAATTTCGCTCTTTAATCCCTGCTCAACGACTTTACCCTGGTGCATGACCACAATTTCGTCGGCGATGGCCCGCACGGTGGCAATGTCATGGGTGATGAAAATGTAGCTCATGCCGAGGTCGCGCTGAAGCCGCATTAACAGCTTCAGGATTTCCTCTTGCACAATCTGGTCGAGCGCGGACGTGATTTCGTCGCAGATAACGAGTTCCGGGTCGGCGGCCAAGGCCCGAGCGATGCAAACGCGCTGCTTCTGACCCCCCGATAGTTCGGCCGGCAGACGGTCAAGGTAAGTTTCGCTCATCTCGACCATGTGCATGAGTTCGTCGATCCGCCGGTCCCTCTGCGCACCCTGCAGGCCAAGGTAGAACTCAAGCGGCCGAGCTATGACTTCTTCGACCGTCTGGCGCGGATTAAGTGCGTTGTCGGGCATTTGATAAATCATCTGTATGCGGCGCAGGATCTCTTTTGGGCGCGTCTTCAGGGTCTTGGAAAGGGTCTGGCCGGCAAAGGAAATCGACCCCGAAAGCGGTGGCAGCAGGCCGGTAACGACGCGGGCGAGCGTCGATTTCCCGGAACCGGATTCGCCGACCACGGCCACTGTTCTTCCACGTGGAACTTTGATGGACACATCCTGGAGCACCTTGATCGCCCGACCGTAGGCCGCCGTGACGTTGTCTATCGTAAGCAGATAGTCATCGGCCGGAACTTCGGGCTTTGCGAGCTTGCGCACGGCCCAGAGCGTTCTGGTATATTCCTGGCTGGGCGAGGCGAGCATCTGGCGCGTTTCTGCCTCCTCCACGGTAAGTCCATGGCGCAAAACCATGATGCGATCCGCCATTTGCGCCACCACCGCCAGGTCATGCGTCACATAGATTGCAGCGGTGTTGAATTCCTCCACGATGTTGCGAATGGAGGCGAGAACTTCGACCTGTGTCGTCACATCGAGCGCCGTCGTTGGCTCGTCGAAGACGATGAGGTCCGGACGGCAAGCCATCGCCATCGCGGTCATAGCCCGCTGCAACTGTCCGCCGGAAACCTGATGAGGATAGCGAAAGCCGATGGTCTCCGGATCTGGAAGCTGAAGACGGCGATAGAGATCGACCGCACTCCGGTTCGCTTTTTCTCGGCTGGCAATCCCATGAGCCACCACAGTTTCGACGGTCTGATCGAGGAGTCGGTGGGCTGGATTGAAAGAGGCCGCGGCGCTTTGCGCGACATAGGCGATGCGCGAGCCTCGGAGGCGGCGACGTCCTGTTTCGCTGATTGCCAGAAGATCGATACCGTCGAACAGGATCGAGCCCTTTGTGATCCGGCAGCCCGGCTTGGCGTAACCCATCGCGGCGAGGCCGATGGTGGATTTTCCGGCGCCTGACTCGCCGATCAGGCCAAGAACCTCCCCCCGCTTCAGCGCCAGATCGACCCCGCGGACAATGGGATGCCACCGCTCGTCCGAGAAACCCTCCACATGCAAATTGCGGATCTGAAGCAGATGCTTGCCTTTTTCGCGCAATCCGGGGGCGCTATTTTTCATCCCGCAACCCACTTGTTGCGTGGAGGAACCAGTCGAAGACGAAATTCACGGAGACCGTGAGGAGGGCAATCGCGCCGGCCGGCAGCAGCGGGGTGACGTCGCCGTAGGTGATCAGGGTCGCATTCTCGCGCACCATCGATCCCCAATCGGCGGTCGGTGGCTGAATACCGACGCCCAGGAAGGACAGTGCCGCGATCGTGAGGAATACGAAGCAAAATCGCAAGCCGAATTCCGCGACCAGCGGGGGCATCACGTTGGGAAGGATTTCCTTGGCGATGATCCATTTCGGGCCTTCACCGCGCAATCGCGCCACTTCGACGTATTCCATCACTGCCACGTTAAGCCCGACAGCGCGTGCGAGGCGAAAGACACGGGTAGAATCGAGCAGCGCAATGATGATTATCAGGCTGGTGATCGACGAGCCGAAGATCGAAAGCAGCACCAGGGCAAAGATCAGGCTTGGGATCGACATCAACACGTCCACCGCACGCGACAGTATCTGGTCGAGCCATCCTCGGTACAATGCGACTAGAAGGCCTAGCGAGACGCCGACTGCGAAGGACAGCAGCGTGGTCGCGACGGCGATACCGATGGTGTTGCGCGCACCATAAATCAAGCGTGTGAGCATATCGCGGCCGAGCTGGTCGGTTCCCAATTTGAACTGCTGGCTCCACGGTGCGAAGGCTTCGCTGAAGACCTGCGTTTCGCCATATGGGGCGATCCAGTGCGCGAAGACCGCAACGATGACATAGCCGATGATCACGAGGATGCCGAACCAGGCACTGAAGGGTGCCTTCTTCAGTGCCGTTTTGGCCCGGGTGCCGCGCGAGCGCCTCAGCCTGTGAACCTGAGCGACGGGTTCGTAGCTGGTCATCGTGGATGCAGGAGCCTGGGATTGGTGGCGATGGAAATGATGTCGGCTGTTAGATTGAGGAGGATATAGGTCGCCGCGAAAATCAGGGCGCAGGCCTGGACAACCGGAACATCCCTGGATTTGACCGCATCAACCATCAGCTGACCAATGCCGGGATAGACGAACACCACTTCGACCACGACCACTCCGACGACGAGATAAGCCAGATTGAACGCCACCACAGTGACGATCGGAGCCCATGCGTTGGGCAACGCATGCCTGAGTACGATTGTCATGGGCGACATTCCCTTGAGACGCGCCATGTCGATATAGGGGCTTGCCAGCATGTTGATGATCGCCGCTCGTGTCATGCGCATCATATGGGCGACGATGACGAGCGTAAGCGTGATCGCCGGCAAGGCTACTCTCCAAACATGCTCCCAGAACGGCGTCTGGTCGTTCACATTCGACAATGTCGGGAACTTGGGAACTGCATTGAGTATCCAGTTCAATGAGACCGCAAGCCAGTGTGGCAGTGATTGTGCGAACTCGGATCCGATGAACGTGTCGCGCGAGATGACGAGATAGGCAAGCATATAGGCGACGAAAAACTCCGGGAACGAAATCGTTGTCAGCGTCACTGCGTTCACCAGCCGGTCGAACCAGCCATTGCGGTAGAGCGCAGCGAGGATGCCCAGTCCCAGGGCTAGCGGAACTGCAATCAGCGCGGTCATCGATGCAAGGAACATCGTATTGTAGAGGCGTGGCGCGATGATGTCGGCGACGGTACGCCGGTACCCGGTGCGACTGGCGAATGAAGAGCCGAAATCACCGTGGAGCATCTGCCCGACCCAGACGAAGTAGCGCTCGACAGGCGGACGGTCGATGCCGATTTCTCGCTGGAAGGCGGCGACCGTTTCGGGTGTCGCGGATTGCCCGAGCATCGCCTTGGCGAAGTCGCCCGGCAGCATTGCAATCGCAGAGAAGATAATGATGGACACGATGAACAGCGTGACCAGGCCGAGGCCAAGCCGCTGCAGAACCGTTCTTGCGACGGGGTTCATGGGTACGCGTTTCCCGTTGCTGCCGCCGCCCTGCCACACCAGTCAGGGCACGCGGTTGCAAGCCGGAGCCTAATAGCCATCGCGGGTCCGGCCCGCACTTTCACGCAGTGGCAATCCACCAGCGTTCGGCCATCTTCAGTCCATCGTTCTCCCAGTTCGGCGCCACCTCGCCATGTGCGAGCTTGCTGGATTTGGCGCTGACGAAATTGTTGAAGACCAGCACGATGCTGCCGCCATCATCATGGGTCAGTTGCTGCATCTCGGCATACATTGCCGCCCGCTTGGCCTCGTCCGTTTCGGCGCGCGCCTGGACAAGCAATTCGTTGAAGCGGGGATTCTTCCAGAACGACTCGTTCCAGCTGGAGTCTGCGGCAAAGGCTTGCGTGAACATCCAGTCGGCTGTCGCGCGACCGCTCCAATACGAAGCGCACCAAGGTTTCTTGAGCCAGACATTGTCCCAGTAGGCGTCCTCGGCCTCACGCACGACGTTTACGTCGATGCCGCACTGGGCTGCCGTCTCGCGGATGAGCGCAGCCGCATCCACCGCGCCTGCAAAAGCGGCATCGGCGACCGAGAGGTCCACCTTCAGTTTTTCCATTCCTGCCTTTTTCAGGTAATGCTTGGCTTTTTCCGGATCGAAACTGTGCTGCGGCTGCGGATTGGTGGCGAATTTGATCGCCGGCGCGATCGGGTTGTCGTTGGCCACGGTGGCGTGACCGAGAAAGATTTTGTCGACGATCTCCTGACGGTTGATCGCCCATTTCAAAGCCATTCGGACGTCTGGATTGTCGAACGGCGCCATCGTGACATTCATCGGTAAGGTATAGTGGCCATAGCCGGTGACCTCGACGATCTCCACCTTGGGATTGCGTTTCAACATGCCGAGGGTCTTGAGGTCGGCGCGGCCAATATAGTCCACCTCCCCTGTCGACAGCGCGGCCATGCGGGCGGCGAGATCGGTGATGGCGATGAACTCCACCTCGTCGAGATAGGGTTTGCCGTTCTTGAAATAGTTCGGATTGCGCTTGAGTTTGGCCGAAACGCCGGGCTGGAAATTCTCGAGCACGAAAGCTCCGGTGCGAACGCCCGATCCCCAATCCGCCTTGCCGTCCTTGGACGGCATGATGACCAGATGGTAGTCACTCATGATGTAGGGGAAATCGGCGTTGCCGCTCTTCAACGTGAAGACAACCGTCTCCGGGCCATCCGCCTTGATGCTTGCGACGGGCTCAAGCAGCGGCTTCGCCGCCGATTTGGTTTCGTCGCCCATATGATAGCGCAGCGAAGCCACGACGTCGTCCGCCGTGACATTCTTGCCATTGTGGAAGGTTGCGCCCTTGCGTAGCTTGAAGACCCAGGTTTTGGCCCCGCCCGACGATTCAAAGCTCTCGGCAAGGTCCGGTTGGACGTTGCCTTTCGCGTCGACCTCGGTGAGGCTGTTGGACATCGAGCCCGAGAACGCGGTCTGTGTGAACGTATCCAGGTAGCCGGCCGGATCGATCGAATCGGTTGTTGCGCCATGTGCCATGCCGAGCTTGGCGAAGCCGCCCTGCAGCGGTTCGGCTCGTGCCGTGCTGACGAAGAGCTTGTCCGCAGCGGTGAGCGTCAGCCCAGCGGCCAGCCCAAGATGAATGAAGTCGCGACGGGAAATCTTGCCGCGACCAATCAGGCTTTGAGCGATACCAAGCTTGTATTCAGATTCTGACATTTGACTCTCCCATTGCGGATTTTCCGCGTTATTGTTCGTCACGCACCCTGTGTAGAAATCTGCTTGTTAGCTGCGATCACCCTTTCTTCTGACTGCTCAAATCCGCACCTCAATCAGGCCGTCACATAGATGCTGCCCGCCTCGACAGTGACTGGAAATGTGCGCGCGCGAACGGACGGATCGACCAAAGCCGCGCCTGATTTGATGTCGAATTCCCAGCCATGCCAGGCGCAGCGCACGATCTCGTTTTCGCGGTGATAGATGAATTGCGCCTCTTCGACCGGTGCAGTTGTTCCGCATTGCGGCCCCTCGCAAAGCGGAGCTCCACGGTGGGGACAAACGTTCAGCAGCGCGTGGAATGAATCTCCGATGCGGAAAACGCCGACCGAAAGGCTGCGGATTTTGGCAATAAAGGGAGATCCGGTTTCGATCTCGTCAACGCGACAGATATATGTCTTCTCGGGCATTGTCTGCTTCCTCAGGCGGCATTCGCCGCTTGCGCGCGGGGGATGCGCTTGTAAACCTCCAGCGCATTCAGGCCCATGATCTTGCTCTTCCAGGCGGGAGGGAGTTGCAGCGTGTTGGCATCGTCATAGTCCCAATGCGGATAGTCGGAGGCAAACATCAGCGTATTTTCCCCGTCCATCGCTTCCAAAGTGGACCAGAGATGCTGAATATTTGCGGGCTGCTCCAGCGGCTGCGTGGAAAAGCGGATGTTGCGCCGGCAATATTCGGAAGGCAGCATCTTCAGCCATGGCGTCTCTTTTCGTAGGGCTTTGTAATCTGCGTCCAGGCGCCACAGCACCGACGGCACCCAGGCGACGCCGCATTCGATGACCACGAAGTAGAGGTCCGGCCATTTTTCGAAGACGCCATGCGCAATCATGCTTGCGACATGCGAAATTGCCGACATGTGCAGGATAGCATGGGTCTCCCAGAAGAATGTCGTCGGCGCAGGAGCGATCGCAGTCGAATTCACGCCGCCATGGCCGCCCAGATGTATGGCAAAGGGCAGCCCCACCTCGGCGCATGCTTCGTAGATCGGATGGTAAAACGGATCGCCATAGGGCTTGACGGAGCCTTGCGAGGCAAGAACCTGAACCATGCGCGGATGATTGCCCAGGCGGCGTATCTCGGCGGCCGCGAGCTTCGGATCCTGTGGCGCGATGATGATCGAGCCCATGAAGCGGTCGTCCTTCGGCAGCCATTGGTCGATCTGGTAGTCATTATAGGCGCTGACGAGGGCGCTGGCATAATAGGGATTGGCGAGAGTGGAAGCCTCGATCGGCTCATCGCCAGTCAGGATCGCCACATCGACGTTGTACTTGTCGAGGTGCTTCTCCTTCATGATGAGATAGTTGTCGGCTTCCGTCTTCGGACGGACGTCCTTGCGGGAGAAGTCCTGCGGATGAAACCAGGGACGATGGCCATGCGGGAAGGCGCCAACGGGACCTGTCTTCTCGCCTTCGACGAACATGTCCTTCCATAGGCCGGAAAGGTAAGGCTCCAACACGGTCGCGCTTGACCAGTAATTGTGACAATCGCAGTCGACTATGAACACGTTGCTCAGCTCCGTAGCTTCAGCCTGGTCGATCTGCCGGCCGATTTCACCGAGTGCAGCTTCGGCCTTGAGTATTGTTTGATCAAGCTTATGATCCTGCGCAATATGATCGACTTTTTCGATCGGAGGTCGCGTGCAGCTAGATCACATCGAAACCTTTCTCGACATCATCGAGTCGCGAAATTTCAATCGTACCGCCGATCGGCTGGGGTTGACCCAGTCGACGATCAGCACCCGGATCAAGAATCTGGAGAGCGCGATCGGGTCCGAGCTCTTCCAGCGCGGGCGCGCCGGTGCTGAGCCGACAGCCGCCGGACGGCGGTTCGAAGCCTACGCCAGATCCCTGCTGTCGACCTGGTCGCAAGCTCGACACGATGTGCGAGCATTCAACCGTTTCGAGGGCACCTTGCGCATCGCCGCACAGGTGGGCATGACCCGCTCGGTCCTGCCCGGATGGGTCGAGACATTGTGCCAGGCGCTTCCAAGATCCTCGATCCATGTCGAGTCGGATTATTCGAACCAGATGGTCAGCGACCTAAGCATGGGAAATCTGGATATCGCCGTCCTTTATGCGCCTCGCTACCTGCCTGAGATCGCCTACGAACATCTGATGGTGGAGGAATATGTGATGGTTTCGACGGCTGCCAGAACGCTGTCCGACGTCGACCCTGAAACCTACATTCGCCCGGGCTACACCGCCGTGCTGGAAAAGACGCACGCAGAACTGCTGGCCCAACTGGCGATCTGCCGGCTTTCGACAGGATCGGAAACTCTGGCGGAGATCATGCTGCGGCGAACGGGCGGCACCTGCTACATGCGCAGCGATGATGCGCGCAGGTTCACAGCTGAACTTCCATCGTTCCTCGTCGAGGGCGCGCCGACGCTGCACCAGCCAGTCCATACCGCGATACTTGCGCGCCGCAAACACGAACCCATTATTCGTAAAGGCATCCGAGCTCTCCAGGTGGCGGTCATGTCACTGGAAGTTTAATCGAAATTGCCGATCATAAAGGTAGGATTGCGCGGCTGTTAAGCGGGTTTTGAAATGGCATCTTGGCTCGACTTCAAACCCGAGTTGAATGATGAATGCATACGCCGCCTTTGGGCCCTCCGGCTTCGTCCCGACGAAGCGTCATCGGCAGTGGGCCCAGAGCACGCCGCAACTTGTGCTCTGCCGGCGCGTGATCGACGAAACGCACGATGTGAAAACATTCGTTCTCACACCCGTTTCAGATCGGATGTTCTGCTTCAGCGCTGGCCAGTATGTTCTGGTGCACCTTACGATCGACGGTGCCGCAGTGACGCGCTCCTACTCCGTTTCGTCACCGCCGACGCGACCGCTCGACCTTCAGATCACCGTGAAACGGACGCCGGGCGGGCTCGTTTCGAATTGGCTGCATGACAATTTGAAGCCGGGCGATGGGATCGAGATCGAAGGGCCGCTCGGCTCGTTCAATCTCGACGATCTGCCGCACGGAAAGTCCCTTTTCCTTTCGGGTGGCAGCGGGATAACGCCCGTCATGTCTATGCTGCGGGCACTTACCGACCGCGCAGCCGACCAGGATATCCGCTTCATTCATAGTGCGAGAACGCCGGACGACATCATCTTTCGGCTAGAACTGGACGCACTTGCCGCTCGCTTTCCCAATGTTCAAGTGACTTGCATTTGCAGTCGGGAAGACCCAGCCTGGACGGGTCCAACTGGACGCATTAACAGTCAGATGCTTCTCAATCTGGTTCCCGATCTCCACAGCCGCACCGTCTTTGCCTGTGGGCCGGAATCCTACATGAAGGCGGCACGCGGCTGCCTGGATGGGATCGGCCTCGCCCCTTCACAGTATCATGAGGAGAGCTTCGGAGGCGGCAACAATTCGCGTTCGGTACTGGCTTCAGAGATTTCGTCTTCGGTCCGCTTCGCCCGCTCCGGCATTGCGCATCACTGCGCGCCTGGAGAGACCTTGCTCGAAGCGGCGCGCCAATGTGGCGTCTACGTCCCGACCGCCTGCCAGCAGGGAGTTTGCGGTACGTGCCGGATCGCCAAGCTGTCCGGCGAAGTCGTCATGGATGACCTAGGCGGGCTGACCTTGGAGGACAAATCGGCAGGCTACGTCCTGGCGTGCTGCAGCTGCCCACAAGGCGACGTTTGGCTTGATCTCTAATTGTCGCATCCGCATCGCGGGACGAAATCGGGGCAGGCTTTGCGTTCCACGAGCAGGCCATACTACTGCAACCGCAAGTGATTAGCGTTTCGGAACCTTTTTCCGCCTACCACTTTGACCAGCGAGATCGTCTCGTGCACGATCGCTAGGGAACGAATGCCCAATTGGCTGCCTTTGCAACCACGACAAAGGCAAGTGGTGGTCAGCCCAGCCGGCTTCGCAGCTACTCGGATGCGGTGGCGAACTCGGTGACTTACAGCATCAAACGATGTCTGCCCGACTCGTAAAGTTGTCCGAGCCGAAAGGTGACGTCCCGCCAAACTAATAGGAAGCCGATCTGACAACAGAAGGCAAGAGCTCCTGGATCATCCCTTGCCGGCGCGGTCCGCCTGCGGCCACCCGATGCTTCGCAATTGAATAGTCGCTTCCCTCAACTCGCAGGGGACTCCCGGCGTCGGATTGAGGCAGGCCTAAGTGTTGGTAGCGGCCTTAGTATAGAGGCAATGACTACGCTCTCAAGTTGGAGCGCCCAAACAGAGCCACGGAAAAGCCGTTCATCAGAACCCGGATCGCATGAGATCCGGAGCGTCCACTCTCCGCCACCGCAATCGAAATCCGCTGTTTGTGAATATCCAAACCAACAAATCAGGTATCTTCCATGAGGCACGTCTCCTATGCATGAGCCCTGTGCCGGCCAGCCGGCTTAACTACTTGCCTTTTTTAAGGGTTCGGCGCCTCGATGTTCCGGCGTAGGCGGGGCGCTCGGCTCCCAGGTCTTTTGCTGACTTGTCGTCGCGCAAACCTTTGAACGCAGCCTGCCTAACATTGCCATCGCGTGTCCAGCCCGCCATTTCGATTTCTGCTACAAGTTCCGGTCTGGTCCAAAATACGGCCGGATCTTCTTTTGGGGCTCCATTGCCGGTGAAGGGCGACGTCTTATCCTTGGCAGCCTTTAGACGTGGGAGAAGCTGCTTGACCTTCGTCTTACTGTAGCCCGTTCCTACCCGGCCAATGTAGGCGAAATGGTCACCGCGATTGACGCCAACCAACAACGACCGAAACTTGCCGTTGGTGGATGACCACCCCCCGATAATCACTTCATGGCCAGACCGACATTTTGATTTCGCCCAGCCATCGCTTCTGCCCGACACGTACACCGCATCGATCTTCTTCGAGATGATGCCCGCAACTCGCAGGGCCGCATGACCGCTATTTGCGAAGTGTTCCACATAACGGACGAGCTGACTGCCCTCCCCATGATGAACATTGCTTAGCATCTGTTTCAGGCGCTCCTTCCGGGCGGAGAGCGGCATTTGCCGCAACTCGCCAGCGTCATCGAACAACATGTCAAAGGCAAAGAAGACAAGGTCATTGGTTCTCCTCAGCGACAAAGCGGCCTGTAGGGCGGAAAAATCCGGCGCTCCGTTTTCGCCATGCGCCACGATCTCGCCATCGATGATGACATCGGGAAGGCTTGACGCCTCTTTTGCAATTGCCGCAAACTTATAGGTCCAATCCAGGCCTTTGCGCGTCTTCAGCGTGACGGCGCCGGCTTGAACACGCAGCTGGATTCGATAGCCGTCGAGCTTAATCTCGTGGACCCAATCGCGCCCACCAGGGGGTCGGGACAGGGTCTCGCACATTTGAGGGGCGATGAACTCCGGCATTCTTGCCTCGGCAGTGCGCGAGGCAGCTTTCCGGTGGGGCTGGGACGGCTTTGCTTTTTTGGTAGCACGCTTGTCCCTGGGGGCGCCCGGGTTACTGTCCCACACGACGCCGCCACTGCCTGCTGCGAAGCCGCTCATCGCAAAAGGTTTTGTGCCTGCACGCTTTCCGGCGCCGATCGTCGCGACAGTTCGGCCGGAGGCCTCCGCCAAGACCGCTTCGCCATCACCGTCGCGAGCTTGTTGATCGCTATGCTTGATCAGTAGCCAGTTTGATCGTTTTGCTGCCATGGTGCGCCGAGCATGCGTCCTCGTGGCGGCAACGACGGCAAATGCGGTGAAGAAGAGAATGCCTGGATCGGCGCCGCCACCTGACACTGAGCCGGCAACTATGCTGGCGAGGGAAGCGTTTCTGACGCTCGTCACGACTGCATCGGTCTCCGGGTCCACCCATTTGCGTACCCGGCCCATTCCGCGGACGACGACACCGAGCATGATGGTCATCAGGAGCGATCCGAAGACGCCAAGCTGGGACAGAACTGCGATCGGCCAGCTCGATGCCCTCGAACTGCCGAAACCGACGCCAAGGCCACTGGTGTCCAGGAAGGATTGCAGGCTCTTGATGTTCCAGTAGGTGCGCTCCTCGCCGGAGGCAGAATCCGCCTTGTTGATAATGGTGGCGTTTATTAGCTTGACGAACGGTTCTAGGAGCTCGGCATTGTAGAGGCTGATGCCTATTATGGCCACCACGCCTGTGGCCATTAGCGCGGTTATCAGTATCTCCTCGCGCTGAACCTTCCCCCTGAGGACCGAAAGCAACGTCGAGAAGGCGACCGGAATGCACAGGAGAATCAGACCAGCGTAGGCGGTCGATGATGTCGACAGAATGGTCAGGAAGAGCAGGACGCCTGCCAGCCACTGGGCAAGGCGTGATTTAGTCTTTCTCCAGTACGTGTAGCAGAATGCCAAGCAGGCGAGGGAAACGCCAGCGAAGGAAGAGGCCTCCGAAAAAGGTCCCGTGATCCGAACGAATCCTGCCTCGACCGCCTCCGTTATAAGGGCGTAGTTCGCGGTTCTGATCGGGGAGAGCAAATCTCCCGCCCCAGCGTTCTTGCCAATGAAATCGACCAGCCCCATGCCTGTGTGCAGACCGCACCACAGAAAGAAGCCGCGGCGGACCTGATCGATCCTGTTGGAGTGCAGCAGCAGCGCACAAAGCGCGATGGCGGTGAGCCCGCCAAGAATGAAGTAGCCCGTCTGGGAAACGTTGCCCGAAACCGGCGCGAGAGAAGCTTCGACGACGGCGCCGCGGGTTTTCGACTGTACGAAGACGGCGGTCTGTCCTGCGAAGAATCTTGGAAACAGCCATGCTCCGATGATTGCGTACGCTATGAGGCTCGTGAGAACCCAAACAGGGCGGATGCTTCCGAATACGCTGCCAAGGTCGAACCAGATGCGACGCCTTGCAGTAACCGCCATGACGAGCAGGGCCGCAAACATGGTGTAGATCAGTGGAGATGATCCACCTAAAAAGGTCAGGGTCATGAGGGCCGTCGCGCCGAACGCCTGGGAAGCTATCAGGCCTATGATCAGCATTCCCCTGGAATAGTAGGCAACGACCAAAATAGCCGCGCACACCAGCAAGCCCGGTAAAGAGACCTGCATTGTTGATCGGCCCTCCCGCTTGGTTTGGCCCTGGTGTGCGCACGCAGGACGCTGTCCGACGGCTCATCTTTCGGCAGGTGGGTATTCCGGGCAAGAGAGCCAAAGGGCGTAGCCTAAGATCCCGCAACTGCAGGACGCGGCAGGCACTCCTCCTTACGGTGGATACTCGGAGGCTTAACCGCCCTTGCAACAGTTTACCTCATTCAAACAGACGAGGACAGTGGGCCAGCCTGCCCCTAGGGTAAGAGGTCGTTCTGTCGAAATTATCCGGGAGATAATGGAGATTACATGGAAGGTGATGGGAAATAGAAGCAACCTCGTGATACTCCATGCAAACATTATTGCAGTTCATAAGCTCTCATCCCATAGGGGGGACATTGTCAAAGAACGAGTGGGGGAACGACGATTTTCTCGGTGTTACCGCAAAAATCTACAAACCCCATTCGGTGATATGCCGCCAGGATGACGACAACAGCGAGATATTCATCGTAAAATCGGGTTGGGCCATCCTTTACCAGGGATTACTGGACGGAGAACGGCAGATCATCGACACTCCTCTTAGGGGGGACATTGTCGGTTTCCGTGGTGCGGACGGACCCCGTCTAGCGTCACTGGCGGCCATAACCGAACTAGCCGTTTATGAAATTTCCAGTAAGGAACTGGTAGAGGCGATCTTGTCGGACGGCCGCCTCGGCAAGAAGATCGCCTACTCCCTGGCCCGCCTGAACGCCATCCTTGCCGAACATCTTATGAATACCGGGCGGCGGAACGCGATGAGGCGCACGGCCCATTTCCTGCTCGAGTTGGAGGAGAGGCTCTCCATGGTTGGGCTGTCGGCCCATGGAAGATATGATTGTCCCCTTACCCAAAATGAACTGGCCGACATTCTTGGAATGACCACCGTTCACGTCAACCGAACATTAAGGGAACTTCGCAAGGCCGATCTCGTCTCTTTCAAGTCAGGCCATGTAGAGGTGATCAACCGCAAGAAGCTGGTTGAAACAGCCGGATTCGATAAAGAGTATCTCAGGTAACGGGTATCTCTGTTCGAGCGGCAGCGCATCGGCCATCAGTAAATTTTCCGCTGGGAGACACGACGTTTGCGGACAACTGGTCGTGCGCCGCATACCTGGCAGGGAGCGTATGTCTCGACGGCGGCAGCCGCGACGGCAACACGGTCTGTCGCGAGGACCGGCGCGCTGCCGAAATATCTGCAAGTGCCCACATAGTACGGGTAGACCAAGCGTTCTCGAGCTAAAGCGTTGGGCCGCTTGGCCATCGCCAGCAGGCAGTCGAACGTCGATCGCTAGTGCCTGCGGCGGTCCATGCCTGCGTCTTCAGCCAGATTGCAGTCCAGCTCGGCATGGGATTGTCTGAAAATTATGAAAAGACAACCTATGTTAGAGACTGCTTAATAATAAACCTTACACTTCCCAAGCTGGTCTCGCTGAGGGCGGAGAACTGCAAAAGGGTTTAGTGGGGTAATCGAGCCTCGACCTTTCACAAGGCGTGGTATCAAACCTTCAATGCTAGGGAATGAGGATACTATATCGGCCGCCGCAAGGCGGCTTGTTCGGGAAAGAGTGGGTATTGATATGGATTCCACAGCAGAACTGCATAACTACACTTCGGCCAATCGGTCAGGAGTTCCTTCCGACGGAACGGAAAGCGTCCGCGGGCAAGCAGGCAGGGAATGTCTCCTCATCCTGGACGGAAGAGCCTTAGACCGCGAGTGTCTCGCATCGGCTCTCGTGGACCACGATCTCGGCATGCAGGTCGTCGCCATGGGTTCGATCGGCGAATGGCGCGTGAAGAAGGGTTCGGCCCTTCCCCTTGCAGCCATACTCTTCAACCTTGGCGGCCGGAAGGTCACCGATCATGGCATCGCAGACGAGATCAGTCATATTTCGTCCGAGTTCAAATCAGTTCCTGTGGTCATCCTGGCCGACACCGAAGAGCTTGCACAGATACTGACCGCTCTCGAATGCGGCGCACGCGGCTACATTCCGACCTCAGTCGGTATCGACGTCTGTGTCGAGGCTATCAACCTTGCGGCAGCGGGCGGCATCTTCGTGCCAGCGAGCAGTGTCCTTTCCATGCGGCACCTGATAGATTCGGGCAGTCGCGACACGCAGCCTTTGACAGGCATGTTCACGCTCAGGCAGGCCGAGGTTGCCCAGGCGCTTCGGCGCGGCAAGGCGAACAAGATCATCGCCTACGAACTGAATCTGCGCGAAAGCACCGTGAAGGTCCACATCCGAAATATCATGAAGAAGCTGAAGGCGACCAACCGCACGGAAGTCGCCTACAAGGTCAACGATCTCCTCGCGGAAGGAACTCTGGCTCAAGAGTGACCCAGGCATAATGCTGCCTGCCTTGGGTCCCGGAAGTCGAAGGGCCTCCGTCATGGGTCTTCGGCACGATCGTCAGTTTGCCCAGTTGAGCGTAAGTCGGGTTAATTGCTGCCGCGGAATCGGCCGCTCAATCTGCAGTCTAAGCAGGCTCGGGATAGGTGTGTCTGCCAACCCATCGTATGGCCTCCTCGATCGTGTCGAAATTCTTGTGCTGCCCGCTCAGCAGCCCGAACCCCGTCTCGAGAAACCATTTGCCTTTCGTGGAGTAGACTTCCTCGTCGATCTGGGTAAGGACCGCCACCAGTTGGTCGCGTTTCCACACCAGAACTCCGGCTTCTCCGCCCTCGACCGTTCCGATCCGGACTTCGCTGAACGACAATCCAGAAGCTATTTTTGCTTTGCCCATTTTGATGTGAACCCCTCAAATTCAAAATGGTAGTAAAAATTCGTTATATTTAATGTATGTATTCTTTTTCTTCAACTCAGGCGGTGAATACAAGCTGTTTCACTCGATCAATTCGTTGATCCACCCTTATTCACAGGAGAATATGGGCCAACTGCTAAAGAATTTTGATCTTCCGGAGCGTGAAGGCCTCGGCGAAATGCTCTGGTGCTCGGCATTCCATTCCGCGCAACCTCGCAAGCCCGGCGAATGTCTCGCGGTCGAACCAGTCCTTGGAGCGCTGCGTCCCGAAATGTTCGTAGAGGAGCTCGATCTTGCGCTTCAGCACGTCGGCCGTGAGCGGCACGTAGGCATTGGGCTGGCAAAGGTCGCCATCCCATTTCGGGATCTCGTACTCGAGCACTAGATGATCGCGGAAGACGTTCCAGGTCAGTTGGTTAACCTCCCGGTGGTCCTGATGGGCGTCGAACCTAGCGTGGGTTAACACCACGTCGGGATCAACCCGTGATCTTACATCCGTCAGCCACTGCTTGATCGATCGGCTATGGGCAGGGAAGTAGCTGTCTTCGAAATCCGCAACGTCGACCGTGGACGAGCTCGATCCTTCGAGGAACGCTTCGGCCGAAGCCCTGGCTTCCGCGACCCGTCGACCGCCTGCGCTCAGCACGCACCAGCGGACGTCTAGTTTGACGCCCGACGCGATCAGGCCGAGTATCGTGCCTCCCGCACCGATTTCGATGTCGTCGGAATGGGCACCAAGGCAGAGGATCGAGAGTTCCTCCCCGCGACGTGCGAGGCCAAGCCCCCTCATGATACGGCCAGCAGCACATTGCGCCTGTTTTTCTCGGCGGTGACCTTCATATTCCAGGGCATGTCGCCCTTTTCGACCATGTCTTCAAGTGATTGCCAATCGCGCAGCGTGTCCATCGAACGCCAGAACCCTTCGTGCTTGTACGCCATCAGCTTGTTGTCAGCGATGAGTCGTCCGAAGGGTTCGAGAACGAGTTCCTCGCCGTCGCGTATGTAGTCGAAGATTTCGGGGCGGAATACGAAGTAGCCGCCATTGATCCAGATCTCCGACGTTTCCGTCGTGCGGAACTCGCGCACGCGGCCGTCTTCCGCGATGTCGGCCAAGTGGTATGTCAGCGGCGCGTGCACGGCAAGGAAGCAGCCGATCTTGCCGCTGGCCTCGAACTTCGCGATCATATCGTCGAGGTCGACATCGGTCAGGCCGTCGGAGTAGTTGGCCAGGAACATCCTCTCGTTCCTGACGTGATCCCGCGCGGCCCAGAGGCGCTCTCCGATGTTGCGCCAGATGCCCGTGTCGAGCAGGGTAATGCTCCAGTCCTTGACGATGTCGCCAAGCAGCTTCACGTCTTGGCCACCATGGGTGACCACGCAATCGGAAAAGGTCTGTGGCCGGGTGTTCAGAAAGAAATCCTTAATGACGGTTGCCTTGTAGCCCAGGCACAAGACGAATTCGTCGTGTCCGTAATCGCTGTACCACTGCATGACGTGGCGCAGGATCGGCTGCTGGCCGAGCGGAATCATCGGCTTCGGTATGCTTTCGGAATAGTCCCGGATCCGGGTCCCGCGGCCTCCGCAGAAAAGGATGACTTTCATCTTGGTAACTCCGATGAATCGATCACTGTCACGAAAGGAATTGGCACCACGAATTTCGCGCCCCAAGCGGCGACATGGTGCATCTGCTGGACGATCTCGTCCTTCAGGTTCCACGGAAGGATTAGGATGTAATCTGGCTTGGCCTGGTCGATCGCGTCGATGGGCTTGATTGGGATGTGCATGCCCGGCGTGAAGCGGCCGTGCTTATATGGATTGCGGTCCACCGTGAAATCGAGGAAGTCGGTGCCGATAGCGCAGTAGTTGAGCAGCGTGTTGCCCTTGCCAGGCGCGCCGTACCCGCAGATCCTCTTGCCTTCGTTTTTAGCCGAAATCAGGAACGCTAGGAGATCTCGCTTCGCGCGCTGCGCCTTGTAGCCGAAGGAGGTGTAGGTCGTCATTACAGTCAGCCCGTGCCTCTTTTCACGGTCGAGGAGTTCGCCGACATTGTGATCCACGGCCCAGCTGCTGCCCTCGTTGGCGAGATAAACACGCAGCGAGCCGCCATGGGTGGGCAGTTCCTCGACATCAATGAGCCGCAACCGGTGGCGGGCCGCCATCAGATCGATCGTCAGCAGCGAGAAATATGAAAAATGCTCGTGGTAGATGGTATCGAACTGGTTCTCGGCCATCAGCCGCTCGATGTGCGGGAACTCGAGAGTGATTACGCCCTCTGGTTTGAGAAGGATTTTCATTCCCGCGACGAAGTCGTTGAGGTTCGGCACCTGCGCCAGGACGTTGTTGCCAATGATGAGATCGGCGTGAAGCCCTTCGGCCGCCATTTCATTTGCCAGCCGCGCTCCAAAAAAGTCGACTCGGGTAGGCACGCCCTTCTCGACCGCAGCGCGCGCAACGTTGGCCGCCGGCTCGACGCCAAGCACGGGAACGCCGAGCGGCAGGAAGTGCTGCAGCAGGTAACCGTCGTTGCTTGCCAGTTCCACCGCAAAGCTGTGAGTTCCAAGCCCAAGCCGCTTCGTGATCGCCTCGCAATAGGCTTTCGAGTGGGCTACCCAACTTGTCGAGAAAGAAGAGAAGTAGGCATATTCGCTGAAGATGGTCTCGGGGCTCATGTACTCCTTGAGTTGCACCAGGTAGCAGCTGTCGCAGACCAGTACTTTGAGCGGGTAATAGAGTTCCATCTGGTCGAGCTGGTCCGGCCGCAGGAAGCCCTCGCAAGGAGGCGACATGCCTAGATCAACTACTGTGTGGCACAGGCGCGATCCGCAAAGTCTGCAGCTGGCAGTCCGGCGTGCCCCGTTATGGTCGCGAACGATTTCGACAGCCTGAATGTTCATTCCGTGCTCCTGTCCCGCCGGTTTGAAAAGACGGAGACGCATTGGCCTGACCAAGAACCTTTGCCGCCGCACTCCGCAGGAGGTGCTTCTTTTATGGCAGCGGCAGCTTAGGACGGTGCGCGCGCGGGTTCGATTTGCCAATCCGTTGGGTTGCCTTAATCCTAATAGGCAAACCGTAGGGGCAGTGAAGCCGCCAAGACCCTCGATCGGGTAAGCGACCGGCCCGGCATACCGCTATCGGAGAAGCCACCTAAGACTTAGGTAGCTCTTCCAGCCCGAGCGGGCGATGCCAACAATTGGACTGCCGGCCCTTACCCGGCAACTGGGGCTAAGGTTGACATGCAGTTTACCGAAACGGAGCTGAAGGGTGTCTGGCTGATCGAGCCGACGCCGGTGATTGACGACCGCGGTTCCTTCACCCGCCTGTTCTGCGAAAAAGAAATGGCTGATTGCGGGCTGGTGACGCGCTTTGTCCAGCACAGCCGCGCTCATTCGGTCGAAAAGGGAACCCTCCGGGGGCTGCATTATCAAGAGGATCCGTATGCCGAGGTAAAGCTTGTCTCCTGTGTCCGCGGCGCGATTTTTGATGTCGTCGTGGACTTGCGCCTGAACTCGCCGACGCGGCACAGCTGGCTGAGCTTCGAGTTGACGCCCGAAAACATGAAACAGGTCTACATCCCTGCCGGGTTCGCCCACGGGCTCCAGACCCTGACGAAGGACGCCGAGGTCTCGTATCTCATATCGCAGTTCTATACACCCCACGCATCGAAAGGCGTCCGCTACAGCGACCCCGCCATTTCGATAAACTGGCCTTTGATGCCGACCGCGATGTCGGAGAAGGACAGGACGTGGCCGCTGGTCAAGAAGCCGGTCCCCTAATGAACCGAAAGACTGGAAGCGAAAGGTTCAACAGCGCTCATGCGGGCCCCTCGGCCAGGAGACCGTGATCTGACAGTAATCTCGCGGCGGCGGCCAATTCCCTGAATGGCAGACCCGAGCACTCCGCCATCGAAAGAAGCGAATGCTGTCCGTCGGCGAGATTGAGCACCCAAAGCAGGGACATCGAGGTTGCTCCCGAAGACTTCTGCCCTCCCAGGGCTGCGTAGAGGCCGCGTCTGCCGAGCTGTGGTTCGCCCTTGGGAAAAAGGTTCGAAGGCGTCCAGTCCCCTTCGACGATGTCGATCACATCCGTCAGAATCCGGAAGGAGTCTTCCAGGTGCTCCGGGCCGATGAAGTCGAGATTGTCGGCCGACGTGTGGTATTCGGGGAAGGTGCCGTGGACGCTTCGCTGAAACATGCCGACTGGAAGATTGAAGCCCGGCGAACAATATTGCCTCTCGTCATAGCCGTAAGGGGAGAAATCCATCAACTTTGCCCCTGCTTCCTGCCCGAGCACATGGGCCATGGCACGGTCGATGAAGGCGTCGCCTTGACGACTGCGCTTGTATGCCGGGCTAGCGGCATCGCCAACGCATGACAGCACCAAACCGTGGTCGATCAGATGTGTCCGGTCCTCGTTGAGCGACAGCCATGCAATGGAGCCGATCGTACCCGGAGCGAACAGGAAGCGGTAGCTGTATCTTGTTTTCCTTGCCTTCAGGCTTCTAGCAAGGGTTGCCAGCAGGGCCAGGCCTGAACAGTTGTCGTTGGCCAGTGACGGGTGGCAGATGTGTGCCGAAAGAAAGAATTCCCGCTCCGTCTGCCCGCAGTGCAGGTATTCGCCGTAAGTGAGACTGCCGTCCTTGAGTTCAGCATCGATCTCCACCCGATAGAGGCCGTCGGGCATCTTGGCGACACATTCGTAGGCCACGCAGAAGCCCCATGCCGGGGCGTAATAGCAGGTGCGGTATGGGATCACCTCTGGCTGTTCAGGCAGCGTATGGATGTGCGGCCGCAGTTCGTCGAGCGGCAGGACTCCCTTGAAGGGTACGCTGTAGTTGACGACGTGCAAGTTGGAGTCGGCGAAATCCACGACCGTTTTCCCGTCCGGGCCTGTGATGCTCGCCGAGCGGATGTTCCACTCCCTCGGAACAGTCCAGTCGAGCACCTGCGTCCCGGTGGGCACTTCGTGCCTTTCCAAATCAACGTGTCCCGATAGGATATCCAACGTTTGTCGCACCCCATCTCCGGTGATGCTCCTGCAGATCGGAAAGAGACGTTCGACCAAGGCATAGATTTCCTGGCCAACGCCGAAAGAAGACGGCGGCGGCCCGAGTCCGTAGGGGTTCAGGTGTTCCATTCCCATTACTCGGCTGCGACATCCAGCGTTGTCGAACGTTCAGCGACCCGCATGCGCCCGACTAAAAGTCCGTTGGCCAAAAGGTACCGGATATGGCCGATGCGCTGGAAGCGGGGCCCCTCGAATTCCTCGAGAGTAACATTCGACTTGCGGTAAGCTTGGTAAAGCTGCTCGGCACCCTTACGCGCATCCCATTGCGGTTTGAAGGCAGGCAGGGTACGCGCAATTTTGTCGAAGCTGACGCGATAGGATCGTTTGTCGGGTCCAGCATCGGACGCGAATTCGAGTCGGCAGCCCGGCACGACCTCGGCGACGATCTTGGCTATATCGCGGATCCTGTAATTGTGATCCGTCCGACCCACATTGAAGGCTTCGTTGTGAATGATCTCGCGCGGTGCTTCCAGTCCGGCAATAAACGCCCTGGAAATGTCCTCGATGTGGACGATCGGCCGCCACGGTGTCCCGTCGGATTTCAGGAGGATCACCCCTCTGGTAACGGCCCAGGCGACAAGATTGTTCAGCACAATGTCGAAGCGGAGCCGGGGCGACAGCCCGTAGGCCGTGGCGGGCCGGAAATAGGTCGGAGAGAAGCTGCTGTCGGCCAGTTCGGAAATATCCCGTTCGGAAAGCACCTTGGACCAGCCGTAGGGCGTAACCGGCTTGAGCTCGCCCGTTTCGTCGACCATTCCGTCGCCCGCCTGTCCGTAATTGCTGCACGATGACGCGAAGAGGAAGCGCGACACGCCCGCCTCCTTGGCCGCCTTCGCGAAGCGGACGCTACCCTTGTGATTGATCTCGTAGGTGATGTCTGGATCGAAGTCGGACAGCGGGTCGTTGGAAAGAGCCGCCAGGTGAATGACGGCGTCGAATCCTTCGAGGTCGCGCGCTTGCACGTCCCTGACGTCCTTTTGGATGGACGGGACGGAAGCCTGCTCTCCTCCCCAAGCAAAGGTGCAGCGCCGGTACAGGTCGCTATCGTAGCCTGTTACCGAATGCCCAGCACGGAGCAGCATCGTCACCATCACCGAGCCGATATAGCCTTGATGACCGGTTACTATGACTTTCATCGCACACCTCTTCTCGGGCGGATATGATCACGCAGAGGCTACGTGGGCTGAGAGGAGTGGGGGAGAACGCCAATGGGCGATCAGGATGCCCCGTTGGACGAAGCCTTACCGTCGGCTACCTCTTTCGGGCGGTGAGCCCCTAGTCCTTTCGACGGCTTTTCCGTCAAAGGATGGTCGAGAGCAGGAATTCGTGCTGGACTTCGAGGCTCTCCCTGAATTTTTCGACGCTGTTACGGACCCTGCGCGCATGTTCTTTCCCGATGCGCCACAAGCCACTGCCTGATCAAGATTTCGACATCGAAGCTTTCGACGCGCTGGCAAGATTCTGACGGAACCGCTCTGACCGGGCAATTGGTCGTTCTTCAGCGCATAGCCCAGTGATATCAGGGGCTTTCCCGCCATCAGGGCGGCCACAATACTGGAAGCGGATCGCCACCACGAGATCGGTCAGGGCGAGTTGGCCGAAGACGTCGCGAAGGGAATGGACGGGTGGGCACGAAAGCCCTTGGGTATCAGTTTCGCCCAGGGCCGCCAGGACCGCCTCGACCGCGGGAGTATCACCTTCGTCGCCTGTGCGAGGGCGGACATTGTAGCCGCTGGCCAGGAGGTAGGTGACGAATATCGCTACTTTGGCAAATAAGATTCAGAGATGCCCAGCCCGCGCTCCTCGAAACCGCACCAGCCGCGGTAGTTCATTACGCCGACACCGACCGTGAGCGGGTGTGAAGGGTCGGCATTGGCAGATTGCGGAACGGGCAGCGTGAAAGCGAGATCGGGATCCATCGACTCCCGGCTGGTGTCGACGCCGACGCTTGCCATGAATTCCCTCGAGGCAGTGTCCCTGTAGCTCCGGTAGTCCGGCATGCGGGCCGCGCTTGTTATCAGCCATCGGCTGACGCGATGTCCCACCGGCCCGGCACCTACACTGACAAAAGCAATGCGCGTTCCGCGAGATGCGCTGCAAGGCACCATTTGAAGACGTCGAAGGGCATGCCCAACGGGCGGTCGCCGAAATAGTCAAGGATTCCCGTTCCAGGCACGACTATGACTTTCGCCTTGCGGATGTGCCGGACTGCACGGAGGAAATCCATCACCTTGCGGGGGATTTTCAGGAAAATGCAGTCGAGAAGGCCGGCGATCCCCTCTCCTCTCGCGATCCGCGCGTTGGGTTGCTTCTCCTTGAGGAACAGAGCATGGATTCGGGCGAGCCGTCATTGCCAAGGTTGCCGCAGCCGAACAGGCCCAAGATGGCGATGCCCGGTTCCCTGCCGCCGGCGGTTGCCGCTGCCTCGCCTTGCGGTCGTGGCAAGGCCGCGACCTCCCGTGGCTCACGTATGGCGCCCATTGGCTCTGCTCACTCAGGGTTCGGCACCGTGGAGGTTTCGCGGATGGCGGCGTGCCTGGATTTGAACTCCGCCGAAGTGATGATTCCGAAGGCCACGGCCTCACGCGTCATGGAACCCGCACGCAACTGGCGGGTGTAGCTTTCCAGTCCGTAACCGTCCGCGGGATGGTTCAGAAGCAGCAAATACAAAAAACCGACATAGTCGCGGTCCGTTAGGCCGATCGTGGCATATCTGGTTTCGTATTCGTCCGAGCGCATCATTTCCATGATCATGTCGGCGAGTTTGGTGTCTCCGCTTTCAAGTGCCGCCGACCATTGATTCACGCTGGCCGTGTCGCCCTTGTGGCCAAGGATGAGGCAGTAGACGAAACTTGCCTGCCGCACCTGCGTGGACTGGTCTGCAGCCATGGTCTCGGTGTCGCAGTCCCGATGCGGCTTGGTCAGCGGCAAAGGACCGCGGGTGAAGTCCCGTACCGTCTTGTAGGCAGGCTTCGGTTCACCGGTCACCCATTTGCCATCGGAGGGACCCACGAGCCTCACCAACCCCATATTGGCTTCGAAGCTCGGGGCCCAGTAGGTCTCATCGAGCAGTTCGTAGATGTGTGCGGCCTCGACCTTGTACTTCTCCTTGAGTTCGCGAAGCCGCGTCATTGCCTGCTTGATACCGTCGGCCTGCTGCCGCTCGCTGCGCTGACTTCCGGAAGGATTGTTGAATTCGGTGACCCAGATCGGCTTGCCATAACCAGAAATTTCGCGGAAAGCCCATTCTGGATCTTCGCCGTACATGTGCCAGACCGAGATATCCCAGGCGATCCCGTCGTGCTTCATCCGCGCGAACGCGCCGGTGTGGCCCCATCCGGCGGTGCCCAAAGCCTTCCTGATCCCCGGGTCGACCTCTGTCATGCCGTCGGACAGGCCTTTGAGGACGGCGCTCACCTTCACCCAGCGCGGGCCGAAGTAGTCGAGCGTTCCCATTCCTCCTGCCGGCCCCCATCCACATGGATATTGCGAGCCGTCGTCGCGTTTCTCACAGGGCTTGATGATGGCATAGTTCTCCATCTCGTTACCGAGTTCCCAAACCCGAATGTCGTTCTTGAACCTGGTGCCGAGGGTGACCGCCAGTCTCCGGGCATTCCCGTAGAGCTCGTCCGGGTTGTCCTTGTCCAGGTCGACTCCGGGCGTGATGAGGGGCAGGATCTCGATCCCTCTCGTCTTTCCCGCTTCGACAAGGTGGGCAAGGCTATCTACCTGGTCCTCTGCCGTGACGTTGACCCGGTACGATTTGAGGCCGAGATCCTTGATGAAATCGAGTTGCCTTTCGACCGGGATGCCCGGATAGGAAACTATTGGATGGCCATTGATGCCCCAGAGGAAATCGGCGGATGCAGGCGCAGCTGTTGCGAGCAGGCAGGCCGCAGCGATTGCAAGACGAAACGACACGGCACACGGGCCTCCCTACCCCACTTCGAAATTCGGGATAGTGGGGATTGCGTACGCTGGGCGCAATTTGCTCATACGGTTGAGTGGAAGCTCTCGTTACCGCTTTAGACGGTGTTCATTCTCTAGCCTATTTGGACGGCATGACCTTTAGACGGTGTTCAATCCCTAGCCTATTGGACGGCATGACCTTCACCCGGTTTGTCAGACTATCCGAGCGGGACGCAGAGGAAGTGAAAGATTCTCCGATTTCTGTCTGCCGGATCTCTTTAAAAGCGCGTTGCGCCTGGCAAGATTCACGCGGGGTACTTCAAGTCTCTGTTTTTGTGCAATGCTTGCGGTTGGCACTCTGGTCCGCTGCACTAATACTTGGTCCATACGAGGCGGCACGACCTCTCTTATCAGCCCGTTCAAATACCTCGGAGAATACCACTCGGATCCGAGAGAGAACATCCTTTCTCCTGAAAAGATGAGCAACGGGAGGGAGGACTGCCAAATGCGGCGACAGGCTGAAGGCGAACTTGAACAGACCAAAGGCCTCACGATACCTACCCCGGATCAGATGTGATACGGCCGACCAGTAGGCATCACAGGCCAAACTCACTCGCGCGAGCATAAGCAACTTGCCTGATTGGTTTTTGACCATGCTGTAGGACGATAAGAAGGTCTCGATGGCCATATACACGGAATCCAGTCTAAGCTTGAAGTCCTGCCAGTAAGCGCTCGAAATATTGCTCCTGTGCTCCCTTCGGATTCCCTGAATAGTATTTGTCTCAGCAACATCCCCGATACTGGCCAGCCGCATCAGCATCTCAAGGTCATTGGTGAACGGCAATTCCCTGATGTAATAGCCTGCACGTTTCTGCGCGACCGTTCGTACCAATATGAACCCGACCGGCCGTTGCAAGGGGCGGCGGCAGACATCCTCTATATATTCTGATCCAGAAATAATTGTCCAAGCCGGCGGCTCTGCAGCGGTCAACTCGGTCGGCAGAGCACCCTCGACATTAAGGATTTGTGCCCCCCCTTGCGCGACGGTTAGTGTAGGATGTTTCTCCATTATAGAGATGGCACGTGACAGACTGTCGGGCACAAGAATATCGTCGGAACAAAGTATCATAAAGTAATCCGCTCTCGCCTGGTCGATGCCTTCGTTCATGGAGGCCATAAGCCCGACATTGACCGGATGGGCGATAACTTGGATCCGCGGATCGGCGGCCGCTAAAGCACGGGCTACCTCGAGGCTGTTATCAGTCGACGCGTTGTCTATGACGAGCACGCGCAAATTCTCTACATCCTGCGACAGCACACTTTTGATACAGCCGGGCAGGAAGCGCCCGAACTGATAGTTCGGAATGACTACGTCGACGCTGGGCATGAGCACACTCCAGAAGATTATTGCACAGCGTCGGGAAACCGCTCCGCACTAGCGATCCGACATCTTCGCACCGAGCCGCTTTCGGTGGTCAGGAAACTTCTGCGTGGGCCCACGTTTGCATCGTAACAATAGGATAGCTACTGGTCCACTCAATCAAAAGTGGAGGGTAGCTACCGCTAATTCGGGGCCGGCTGTCAGAGTCTAGAGATGGTATGGTTTTGACACTAGGCAAATGACATTGTTCCGGAGCGCGCTGTGAACGGGGGTGCTGCATGTCACTGAGGGTCGGAGACTGGGTCGAGGTGCGGTCTAAGGAAGAAATCCTTCGTACACTCGACAAAAATGGTCGGCTTGAGAAGCTCCCTTTTATGCCACAAATGTTTCGATATTGTGGCCTCCGCTTTCGTGTTTACAAGCGCGCGCACAAGACGTGTGACACGATCAACTTTGCTGGCGGACGTAAGTTATCCGGCGTCATCCATCTTGAAAAACTGAGGTGCGACGGCAACGCGTTTGGAGGCTGTCAGGCGGCGTGCCTGGTTTTCTGGAAGGAGGCATGGCTTAAGCCTGTGGACTCGCCGTCCTCGAATGGGGCTGTCTCGCTTCCGACTAAGATGGCGGACGGAACGGGTTGCACAGAAAGCGATGTGCTGGCTGGTGCGCGCGCCAAGAATCAGCCTTTGTCGGGTGGTCCGAGATACTCATGCCAAGCCACAGAACTTCTGGAGGCGACTACCCCTCTTCCTTGGTGGGATGTTCGGCAATATGCGGAAGACTATGCATCGGGAAATGCCGGCGCATGGCGCCTCTTCGCCGGGTTCGTCTATGCAACGATATTCAGTTGCTATCATTACACGCGCCGTTTAGGCCTCACCAGGTTGTCCTTGGGTGTCAGCTGGGTTTATGACAAGGTGCAGCACCTCTATGGTGGCGTTCCTTTCCCGCGATATCGGGGATCAATCCCTACCGGCCAGCCGGTTCCGACTGTCAAGCTTGATCTCCAACCCGGCGAGTTGATCAGGGTTAGATCCTATGAAGAAATCCTCGCGACCTTGGATGCCGACAACAAGAGCCAGGGTCTTACTTTCGATGCGGAGATGGTTCCCTATTGCGGTCATATCTTCAAAGTCAGATCACGCGTGACAACGTTCGTTAATGAAAAGACCGGACTTCTTACCAATCTCAGAGGGCCGGCCGTTATCTTGGAGAAAGTCTGGTGCAACTCGCGGTATAGCGATTGCCGGATGCAGTGCCCAAGAGCCATCTATCCTTGGTGGCGAGAGATATGGCTCGAGAGGGCCTCTGGCGACATGACTGATCAGAGAAGGCACGCGCAGACCGCTCAAACGGAGCCAAGCGCACATGCAGCCAGTGATACATGACCGACAAGACCCCGACCGCGAAAGGCGAGCGCCGTAACCTTAAGAGCGAAGCCATTCAAAGTGGCGTTGCCAGGATGGTGAGCCAGGGCGCGAACCTGATGCTCAGGGTGGGCTACATTGCCACATTGGCACGCCTGCTCAGCCCTAACGATTTTGGTCTGGTCGCGATGGTGGTGGCACTCACAGGCATTTTGGATGTCTTCACCACCGCCGGGCTTTCCTCCGCGACAATCCAAAGGCATGAGATTTCGTTCGAGCAGGTCTCGGCCCTGTTCTGGATCAATGTACTGGTAGGGATCCTCCTCACACTGGTCTGCGCCGCAAGTGCCTACCTCATCTCCACCTTCTACCATGAGCCGCGCCTGCTCTGGATCACCATCGCGATCGCTCCAGGTTTCCTGCTTAACGCGGCCGGTGTGCAGCATGCCGCTCTGCTGGAGCGCAATCTGCGTTATGTCACCCTGAGCGGAATCGATACAGGCGCCCTGTGCCTGGGCATCATGGCCGGTGTGCTGCTGGCGTTCCGTGGCGATGGGTACTGGGCACTGATCGCCCCGACCCTTATCTCACCGGCGGTCAGCAGCCTGGGCTACTGGATCGCCACTGGGTGGATTCCTGGACTCCCTCGGCGCGGCGCCAATATCGGCTCGCTCTTGCATTTCGGTGGAATTGTCACGCTGAACGGCCTTGTCGTCTATATTGGCTACAATGCCGAGAAAGTCCTTCTCGGGCGGTTCTGGGGCGCCGGATCACTTGGATTATATGCCCGGGCCTTCCAGTTGATCGGCATTCCCACGGCGACCATCAACAGCGCCGTCGGTGCGGTACTGTTCTCGGCGTTATCGCGGATGCAGCATGATCCCGCGCGGTTACGGAACTTCTACCTCAAGGGATACTCGATCGTCATCGCGGTAACGGTTCCCATCACAATGTTCTCGTTCCTGTTCGCACACGAAATCATCACCGTGGTGCTAGGCTCGCAGTGGACGGAGGCGGCGACTATCTTCCGGCTGCTCACCCCTACCATCTTGGTGTTCGGGATCATCAACCCCACATATTGGCTGCTCATCTCGACCGGCAGGCAGAAGCGCAGCCTGTATCTGGCCTTTGCCATCGCCCCTCTCGTCATCGTTTCCTACTGCGTCGGGATTTCCTTCGGCCCCGAGGGAGTGGCTCTGAGCTACTCGACGGCGCTGCTGCTCTGGCTCTATCCCCACCTGGCGTGGAGCCTGCATCGTACGCCGGTTTCAGTCGGGGATCTGTTGCGGACGATCATGAGGCCGTGGATGTCCGGCATCGTGGCCTCGGCGGGTGCGCTGGCAGTCCAGCGCTATCTCGGCCCCGAGGTTCCTTCGCTTCTGCGGCTCGTGGCGGGAGGGGTGGTCCTGACCAGTATCTACGGATTCGTCTTGCTGTTCGTGTTGGGGCAGATCAAGCTGTTCCAGGATGTGCTGCTGAGCTTCCGAGGCGAGGCGCGGGCCGGCGCTTGAGGCAGTTGGCAATGGCGAGGCCTGGCGCGCAGGATGAATGTCTTGGCTGTGGAAACACGCCTTCGGATCGCCTGACGTTTTGGATAGATTGGCGCCGGGCGGCGAAACTCTTACTGCCCGAGAGAAGCCCCTAGGGGTAGGACATGGCTGCTATAGCAATCGTCCATAGCTATCCGTACGACGCTTTCTTCGGCGGGGACGGTGCCTATATTCAGGCCTTCGGCCAATATCTTTTGAAGTCCGGGCACGAGGTACACGGGTATGTATCCGACATAGCGCGCGGACGAAGGAGCCCAATCTGCAGGAGTGCATATGAAATAGAAGAATATTTTTCGTGGCAGGTTCGTAAAAGCATCAGGTTGGGCCGGAGGACATTTCTATCCACAGAACTGCTTGGCCTCAGAAATCTGGCCGGATCGTTCCTCGGACGGAGAGCCGCACCGGTTCCCCCAGGGACGGAATGTCCCGAGGGAGAAATTCAGTGGGTGCTGGAACGTATCGATGCACTGAGACCGGACGCAGTCATACTGTTCCATGAGGCGGTACATTTCGCTCCCTCTCTCTCTCGCAACGGTCACAGGATTTTCTCGCTCGTTGGCCATCTTCAGCACCGCAGTGGGGCGTCGCACTGGGAGGCTGGAGGAAACCATGGCGCGGGCAAAATCTTGGCTGAGGAGCAGAGACTGTCCCACTCGCTGAACGCGGCGGAGTGCGTCGGTTTCAACAGCAATGATGACGCTTCCTACGCCCGCGACCGACTCGGGGTAAGACACGTGATCCCTCTCGGCATGGGCTTCAGCAATCACGAAAAGCCGCCGGAAAGCAATGAGCCCGTCGTCCTCTTTGTTGGGAATGCCACAGACCCGAATCGTGCCGCGCTCTCGTGGTTCCTGTCGGAGATCTGGCCAGCGGTTCGAATCTTCTGCCCCACGGCAAGGTTTCGGATCGTCGGAACTATTGCCTCCACGCGTGAGGCTACGCCGGAGGCGGACGGCCTCGAGCGTGTGGGGCCGCTCCCGGACCTTGGTCCCGAATATCGACGCGCCCAGCTTGTCGTGGCTCCGCTCGTATCCGGTACTGCCGGCGTCAAGATCAAGGTGGCCGAAGCCATGTCTTACGGCCGCCCCCTCGTGACGACCTCAATAGGGGTGGACGCCGGTGACGCCCATCAACTCGATGAGGGAGCGATCGTCGCTAACGGCGCTGCAGACTTCGCGCAGGCGGTCATCGCGCTGTTGAGCAATACGGAACTCCGGCGTCAGAAATCCGAAGGTACTGCCCGTGTCTTCGCCAATCTCTTTTCTTACGATGCGTGCTATGGCCCGTTCCTGTCCTGGCTCGGCAAGGTAGGCCAGGTGGCTGAAAACAAGCCGCCTTCATAGATGGCGTAGGGAGGCAGGGCCTTCTCGAGCCTTAGTTGGATTGACGGAGCGATGTGACTCGGAGCGGGCAGGCAAAGAACACACGACTGATAGGGTGGCCGGCAGGCCCGCGGCGTCTGGTCCGTGCGGGTCGGTCCATTCGTTCATCGTGCTCTCCTGGAGATCAATCCGCGGACTGGCAGCCGCTTAACTGTCGAACTCCCCGAAATCGCCTTGGAGTGAAGAAGCGCAAGCATGCTTTCCGAGGCATGGCTTTTCGACAGCGTCTGCCTTGGCCAGCTCTCAAGCACGCAACCGCTATGTTGCCGGAGGGTGGCGGGCTGGTGCAAAACTCAATCATAATGTTGGTCCGCTACTCGGCTTCCCTGCCTTTCCTCACTCAATCCCCTTTCTGGCCATCTCGCGATCGGTGTCGTCGGCTACGCACTTGTCGTCGGATCGGGAAAAGCAGGTCCGCGTGTTGGGGGCATCGCGGCCTCCGGGGGAAATCGGCCGTCCACTCGACGACTGCAGATAGGGGGCTGCGTTTTGCACCGCTACTCCTTTAGACGGGGGCCTTCCCTAGCCTTTTAGACGGCATGACCTTCCAACCGGTGTGTCGGACTATCCGTGCCGCATCCAGGCGGCCGCGCCCGGCCTGTTGGGGAAGAAGGGCACGCATGCTTTCTGTAAAACGCGACTCCTTATGAGCACAGGTGAACGCTACGTCCTGCTCGTTACGAATTTTGTCACTGCAGCCGTAGTCTCGCGAATATTGACGCCCGAGGAGATCAGGTCTCGGTGATCGGCATGGCCATCCTGGCGATTGTCATGTCCATTTAGGGAGTTCTCCAGTTCGAACTTCCTCATCCAGCGCGACGAACTGAGCCGCGAGGATATCGGGGGCCTTCATGGTGATATTCATCCTTACGGGAATCATCGCCGCCGTTCTTGTCGCCGTTCCCCTGGCGTGGCGTCGCTTTACGGGGAGCCGAATCTTGTTTCCTACTTACGGGTCATCTCGATCTGCCTTTTCCTCGACGCCTCATTCATCCTGATCAACGCTCTCCTGCGGCGGGAAATCCTTCGGCAAGGTAGCGGCCATCAACATAACAGGGACCACGACGGGTTCCGCGGCAACAATCGCGCTGGCGTTGGCGGGCTTCACCTACATGAGCTTCGCCTGGGGCTGGTTGATCGGCAGCGGTCTTGCCGCAGGCGTCGCCCTCGCCTTGCGACCCCATTTCTGGATGTTCAAGCCGTCCCTGGTCAACTGGCGCGGAATGACCTCGTTCGGTGGATACAACGGCGTTGTCGCCATACTTTACGGCATCTTTGACGCCCTGCCCCTACTCCTGTTGGGGCGCCTCGTGTCACCGCATACGGCAGCCTTGTTCAGCAGAACCCTCTTGATCGGCCACATACCCGACAAACTGGTCCTCGGAGGTGCCATGACGGTCGTGCTGCCCGCCTTCTCCGCCGAGGTTAGGCAAGGCAGGGATTTGAAGGGCCCGTATCTCGCCGCCCTTTCTCTTGTCACCGCACTCCGCTGGCCCGCTCTCCTCGTGCTTTCGGTTCTGGCTTACCCCGTCGTGGTCGTGCTCAGTCATCAATGGATCGAGGTCGCTCCGCTCGTGCAAGTCGTCGCAGTCGCGCTCCTCTTCTCCTTCAGTTTCGAACTCAATTACCCGGTGATGGTTGCGGTGGATGCGACTTGTTTATCGCGCACTGATCGTCTTCCCGCTTTCCGGCATTCTCCTGTCCATAGCCGTGATCTTCGGCGGACTGCAGGCGGCCGCCTGGTGCATGCTGGTGACCTTCCTTTCCAGGCATACGTTGCCTTGAGCTTCGTTCGGCGCAGGCTGGGACTGAGACGCAGGGACATCGCTGCAGCGCTATGGAGAAGCGCTGTCGTGGCCATGGCGAGCGCGGCTGCTCCGCTGTCCGTGATCGCTTTGTCAGGCTCCGGCTTCGCCCTTTTGTTCGGGCAGGCATTCGGGGCGGGATTGTTTGCGTTGAGCGGATGGGCAACAGCATTGATTCTTACCCGACATCCGCTCTTTGACGAGATAATGAAGACCATCCCGGTATTCCGGCGAGCCAAGCTCCGCCCGGGTGAATGAGGCTTGCGCATAGGAGAATGTTCTGTCAGCAACTCCTTCGGAAACAAAAGGCTCTGCGATAGTCCTTATTTGTAACGAGAACTATTTGCTGCCGACCTTCTCGGCGGCTCTTTCGGCTGATCACCACACAGCGGCTGATGTGCCGGTCTATATATTCGTGGTCAATTCCGATCCCGGATGGGCCAGCCAGTTCGACCATGCGGTGGCGGGCACCAAGATCAGGATAGAGGCGGCTCATCTATCTCAGCTCGAGGAAGCAACCCGGTTCCACCGCGACAGATATCTGCCCGCGATCGCACTGGCTCGGCTCTGGTTCGACGGGTTGCTCGACCAGGAAATAGACAGATTCTTCTACATCGACGGAGACACGATGGTCGACGGAGAGTTGGACAGCCTCTTGGCTGTGCGGCCTTCCCCCGGAAGGATCATGGCGGCCCCGGATGTAATGCGCATGTTCATGGACGAGAAAAGCCGGGGCAAGAAGCACGAGCTCGCCTACCTGAACGGCTTGGACTGCGATGCAGACAGCTACTTCAATTCGGGTGTGATCTACACGTCGCGCGAGGCTTGGAACAGCATCGTTCCGGAGGCGCTGGAATTCCTATTCGAGCACCCTGAAGGCTGCCGCTCGTCAGATCAGAGCGCGCTGAATCACGCCGCCTACGGCCGCGTTGATATGCTGCCGCTCACATACAACTACCAGAGCGAGCACATGATGGTCCTCGACCCGCGTAGGAACGGGTTCGCGCCGGCAATTTGGCACTTCACCGGCGGGCCAAACCCTTGGGATAGGCCGGGATGGCCTTGGGACGAGTATTTTAACAGATTCCACCGGATGGCAGAGCTGCTGCTCGTAGACTGCGATGTGAAAACGCCGAAGCCGCCTGAGGCTCAGATGCGCGCGGGAATTTCGCATAGGCGGCGGACAAAAAACAGGCTCAACTGGATCTACCCATGGCGCAAGATCACGAGGAAGGCAAAAATCCTGCGACTCTTATCTGCCGGATCCCTTTAATTCCGACTTTTTCCGGAAGGGCCGCTGTTGCGCGTTTGAGCGCCTTCGCTCCGTGGCCGAGCGTGTCTGCTGCGAGAATGTCGTCGGCGCAAAGGTTCATGAAGTAGTCGGCCTCGGCCCTGTCGATGGGTTCGTTGAAGGAGACGTTGCGCCCAAGGTTTTTCTCGTGGCAAACGACTTCAACCCTCGGGTCCTGTGCCGCAAGACCTTGCCACCCCGATGCTATCGTCCGTCGAAGCGTTGTCGATGATGATCTCCCTGAGGCGTTCGACATCCTGGGACAGCACGCTGCCGACACACTCGGACAGAAAATGCTCGTAGTTGTAGCACGGTATAACGACGTCGAGGCTTGCCAATTGGCTCTCCCGCTAGCCCTTCACTGTTTTCGGCTTCCTGGCTCTGCTTGCCGCAGATTGCCAGCCGGTCAATTGCGGAACTCCCCAAAATCAGCGTCGACCTGTATCATGAGTTCGAGGTATTTCCACGCAATCCATCGCCAGGAATAACTGCTCGCCCTGGCGTATCCCTTGGTGATGAACCGCTCCCGCAACGCTGGGTCGAGCATCAGCAGGCGGACGGTTTCGGCCCACAAATGGACGTCGTCGGGATCGGCATAGAGAGCCGAATCCTCACAGATTTCGGGAAGACACGGCGAGGTCGAGGCCACGACCGGGCAGCCCGACGCCATCGCTTCGACGGCGGGTAGCCCGAAACCCTCGATCCGTGACGGGAACAGGAAGCACAGGGCGCCTTCGAGCGCCTTCTTAAAGTCGTCGTCCCCTATGCGGCCAAGGAGGACGATGTTCCCGGGCATTTCCGGGACGTACCGCAGGACCGTGTTCTCATTGACATCGCCGGGCATCCAGAGATCGAGACCCATCCCATCGAGGAGCGGGGCCAGCTTGGCGAGAAGCCCCATGTTCTTGTATTCTTGGTCCCGCCTTCCAAGACAGAGGACGTACGGCCTGCCGCGGTCCACGGTCAGTGACGATCTTGCTGCATTCCATCTCTTGGCATGGTCGCTGCCGTTGTAAGTGACGACGATGTTTTCCGCTGGCGCGATCCCGAATTTGACAAGATGGCTGCGCGAGAGTTGCGAGACCGTCGTAATGCGGGCGGCTCGCCTGCCAAGTGCCGGCAAGATCAGTCGGTGCGCCCACCTGAAACCCCGCCCGTAGCTCGACGGCATGAGCCTAGTGTGCATATCATGGATGCACGCGATCTGGCGCTTCAGCACGATGGGAGCGAGGTTGCAAAAGCTTAGCAATCCTCCGGGCACGTGCCAGGGCAACTGCGCCTGCACCCACAATTGGGGAAGTCGCGGCAAGTTGAATTCGGGAACGACTCGGGTGGAGATGGCGTTGAGGCGGAAAGGTTCGGAAAGCGGACGCGGCACCACGAGATCGATCTCCAGATCGCGACCAAGCGGGTGCCCTTCCGAAATGAGGGCGTCGAGAGCCATGGTCACCTCGCTGGCGTAGCGAGCTATTCCGGTCGGCCTGAGCGTGGTGAAGTCGCCGTTTATCGTCCAACGCCGCCTCGCAGTTTCGCTGTCCGCCCACGTCCTGCCGGGATGCGCGACCAGATATTCGGAATGTTCGGCAAGCGATCTCGCCAGCACTGTGTCGGCGCTGTTTCTGTTCACCTGTTTGGGCCGTCTTGGTGGCCACTTTGTCGTATCGGTTTCGAGATTGCCCATGTCGCTCCCCCGCCCTTTCGGCGTCGCGAGCCAGACTAGCATTCTCGGGGGTGCAAGGGTCCTCAGACGTTTGAGGTAGGCACACTATCCCCCTCGCCTATCTGGATGATTCCCGGTCAGCCCCGATGACCCAATGGCCGTGATGACCGCCCGTCTTCGCGGCTGCACACTGAGGGTTAAAAAGGGGAACGCATGGCACGGCGTTGGACGATAAATGGGCGTTTTCTTTCCCAACCGACGACAGGCGTCCAGCGCTATGCGCGCGAGGTCGTCCGTTCGCTCGACGCTTTGATCGCGGAACAGGAGCCTCTCGCGCGCGGTCTCGAAGTCGGACTACATTGTCCACCGGGGTCGGGCGACATCCCCCTCGTTTCCATCGAACGCCGCGAGATCGGCAGCAGGAGGGGGCATGTCTGGGAGCAGGTGCAGCTCCCGTCATCGCTAGACGGCAGCGGACTGCTCAGCCTCTGTAACACCGGACCGCTGCTTTCCCACAAGCACATCGTCTGCATTCATGACGCAAACGTCTGGAACGCTCCGCAGAGCTATTCCATCGCCTTTAGAATAGTGTACAGGAATCTGTTGCCATGCCTCGGCAAGACGGCGTGGGGTATTTCGACGGTTTCCGATTACTCGTTGGGCGAACTGGTCCGCCGCCGCATCATCCGGGAGCAACAGGCTTTCGTGGCGCCAAACGGCCACGAGCATGCTTTGCGGTGGAAGCCTGAACACTCGGCAGAGACACGCCTGGCGGCCTCGCGGGAAACCATCGTTATGATCGGCAGTGCCGCACCCCACAAGAATGTGGAGCTCATCCTGAACATGGCTGACCATCTTGGCGAGGCCGGACTCAGGATCGCGATTGTCGGGATGTCGGATTCCCGTGTTTTTAGATCACCATCAGCCCGGGCCGAAGCCCGAAACATTCACTGGCTAGGGCGCATTTCCGATGGCGAGTTGGCGGCCCTCCTTAGGGACTCACTGTGTCTAGCTTTCCCCTCCCTTTCAGAGGGCTTCGGCCTCCCGGTCCTCGAGGCGATGGCGGTCGGCTGCCCTGTGGTGGTTTCCGACCGCGCCAGCCTGCCGGAAGTCTGCGGGAGCGCAGCCCTGTTTGCACCTCCCGACGACCCGGAAGCATGGTTCGAAAGCTTCGTGCAGCTTCACGGTTCTCAGGCCTTGCGACTCCAGTTGATAGGCAAGGGCAGGGCGAGAGCCTCGGCATACAGTTGGAGGGCTACGGCCTTACGCTATCTCGGGGTAATGGCTGCCGCCGACGGTATCGATACGGAAACGAAGGTCGTCAGAGCGCGCGAACTTACGTGATCTCGTGAAGTGCCTGGACAGCTCCGAGCGATTCCAGGATCGCGCGGTCGAAGTTCTCTTCGGAGAAGCGTCCTGCATTCCTGGCGCAGGCGCGGGGCGTGATCGCATAGCTGTTCTCTTCGAACCATTCGACTGCCTCCTTGAGGTGATCGACAGTTTGAGCCTTGAACAGCACTCCTGTCGGTTCGAGGGATGATCCAAGGCGCTGCACGATGTCTGCCGCCCCACCGCGGCCGAAGGCAATCAGTGGCGTTCCGCAGGCCTGCGCCTCGGCCAGCGCTATGCCGAAATCCTCGCAGCCCGCAAAGACCATGGCCTTTGCCCGCGCCAAGGTGTCCACATAGTCTTTCCGAGGCAGATAACCCGAGAAGGTGACGTTCGAGCCGGCAAGCGCTCGCAGACTGGATGATTGCTGCCCTTCGCCAACGATGATTAGCCGCCGCGACGGCATTTCGTTGAAGGCCCGGATGACGAGGTCGGTGCGCTTGTAAGGGGCGAGGAAGGACGCCGAAACGTAGTAGTCGTCCTTGTCCTCCACGCAGGGCAGTTCTCCCAGAGAGACCGGCGGGAAAACGACGCGTGCCTGGCGCCCATAAATGTGCTGGATTCGGGAGCGGACGTAGTTCGAATTCGCGAGCATCATATCCGGGCCGTGCGCGGTTCTCGTGTCCCATGTCCTCAGCCGATGGAGCATGTACCGATAGAGCATTCCCTTGGGACCGAAACCAAGCCGCGCTTGCTGAAGATAAGAAAACTGTTCGTCCCAGGCGTAGCGGACGGGGCTGTGCACATAACAAAGGTGCGGTTGGTCCGGCCTGGTGATCACGCCGCGCGAAAATGCGGCTGACGACGAGATCACCGCGTCGTAACCTGTCACATCGAACTGTTCGATCAGGAAGGGGCAAAAGAAGAAGAGATATCTATAGAATTTGTGCACCATTGGTATGCGGTTGGCTGCGGACGTATGGAATTCTACGTCGCGGAAATATTTCTCCTTTACATCGGCTGGCAAGAAATCGAAAAGCGTGAAGACTTCGGCATTAGGAAACTGCTTGCAAATTTGCGCCAGAACCCGTTCACCTCCCCGGAAATTCGGGCACCAGTCATGAACGACCGCGATCTTCGCGTACCTGTCGACGCCGGGCCCCGGCGCGGCGGGCAACTCCTCGATGGGCACGTTGACCTTGGCCGCGATGGCCAAATCGGAAGAGCGTTCGTGGAGCATGGTTCGCCTAGCCTCAGCAGGCCAGCAGTTTCCATTCCGTGTTATGGCTCCGGCAAGTTGTCCGATCGGTTACAGGTTGATCCGGGTGCATGCCTGCCTAGTACATATGGCTGTGGGGCATTCACCCGCAGTACTCACAAAGCCTGTGTCCCGAGGTAGGCCAAGCTCCTGCCGTCCCCTTTTATGCAGGCTGTCTCGGTCCTCTCGTCGGCTTACGGTCCGCGGGAACCGAAACGGGATCCAGCATGAGACTCGCCGTAATCATCCCGACTCTTGGCCGCAGCGGACAGGTCGCGCGCCTGCTCAGATATTTGGGTGGCCAGACGAGACTTCCCGACGAGGTCATAGTGTCGGCGCCCGACGCCGCGCATGTCGAGCTGCCGGAAAGCTGTCCTTTCCTTTTGTCGCTCGTTTTCGGGCCGATAGGATCGTCTGCCCAGCGGAACACGGCTCTTGTACCCTCCCTGGAGCGCTTCGATATCATCACATTCTTCGACGACGATTTCGTTCCGTCCGCCGAATACCTGGAGCAGGTCGAGAAGGCTTTCGTTGAAAATAGCGGCTGGGCGGTGGTGACGGGCGCGGTCGTCAGGGACGGGGCCAACAACGCGGGGCTCACCTGGGAAGACGCCGAAGCCGCCCTGCGGGAGGCCGAGGGTAAAAAACAAGACGGACCATCGGTGGTAGATCATGTCGGTGCATACGGATGTAACATGTCCCTCCGTTCCTCCTTGGTGGGCGGTTTGCGCTTCGACGAACGGCTCGTCCTCTATGGTTGGCAGGAAGACATCGACTTCACCAGCCAGATGAGATCCAAAGGCCGAGTGGTCTGCGTGACTTCAATCAGGGGCGTCCATCTCGGCATCAAGACAGGGCGTGTCAGCGGAGAGCGGTTCGGATACTCCCAGGTTGCGAATGCGATCTACCTGATCAAGAAGGGCACTGTTCCGGCCTCTTTCGCGCTTCCCCTGATGTTCAGGAACATAGCGGCCAACCTCGCAAAGAGCCTGTGGCCCGAGCCGTTTGTCGATCGGAGGGGCAGGCTCAGGGGCAACATGCTTGCGATCCTGCACGTGGCTACAGGACGGATCGAACCCGAATACATCCTGAAAATCTGATGTGAGGAAGACAATGCGAAAATGGCTGGTCAGGGTGGTGGCGGCTTCACACGTGGCCGCGGCCTGCCCCTTGCCGACGGTGGCTGCCGAGTATCTCCTGGGACCGCAGGATAAGGTCAGGCTCAAAATTTACGAGTGGCGCGCATCACGCGATGTGATCTTCGAATGGACGGCTCTCAACGACGATTTCGTTGTCGGCGCCGACGGCACGCTCTTCCTTCCATTTGCGGGCCAGATACGCGCGCAAGGCACCGCCCCCGGCGACCTCGCCCGCGCGATCAGCGACCGCCTGACGCAGCATATGGGCCTCGGCCGCCAGCCGGATGTCGCCGTCGAAATCGTCCAGTACAGACCGTTCTACATAGTCGGCCACGTCGCGCAGCCCGGCGAGTTTCCCTATAGGCCCGGACTGACGGTGCTGCAGGCGGTGGGGATCGCGGGCGGCCTGCGGACACGCGAGGAAGACGTCTTGAGACTCGAGCGTGAAGTGATCGCGGGCCAAGGTGACGTGGGATTGCTGGCGCTGACCAACGTCAGCTTGCTTGCCCGCAAGGCGCGACTGGAATCCGAACTGGCTGGCAGCAACGACATCTCTTTCCCTGCAGAACTGAAGAACAGGGCTTCGAATGGAACGGTCGGGTTGACGATGGAGCAGGAGCGCAAGATCTTCGCTGTTCGCAAAGACGCGCTGACGACGCAACTCCGTGCACTTCACGAACTCAGGGAGTTCCTGGAAAACGAACTGGTCTCGCTCGAGAAGCAGCTGACCTTCCACGACAAACGGGTCGAACTCGTCCAGAAGGAGCTTGCGGGCGTTTCGACCCTTGTCGAGAAAGGGCTTGCGGTTGCTCCGCGGGAATTCTCTCTGGCGGGAATGGTCGCCCAGATGCAAAGCGACAGGTTGGCTGCCGAGACCTCGCTCTTGCGGGTCAGGCAGGAGATAAGCAAGACTGACATCGAGATCCTCGACCTCAGCAATCGCCATACCAGCGAGGTCGCCGAGACGTTGAGGGAGACGCAGCTACAGCTCAATGAAGTCGGCAGTAAAGTCGACACCGCAGTACAGTTGCTGCACGAAACCGAGGTCACGGCCCCTGCTCTGCTCGCCCTCAGGGAACGCTCCGAAAGGGCCAAGCCGATCTTCAAGATCGTGAGGACGTCCGACAGCGGCACGGAAGAACTCACGGTTGAGGAAACGACGCCGGTCGAGCCCGGCGATACCGTGAAGATCGAGATCCCACTGCCGCAGTCAGGCTTGGCTGCGCTGCCTGCAGGCGGCAGCTCTCAGGCGGAGCCGATGCCCGTTCTGGACGCCAACTGATCAAGTTGTATGGTCCAGCGCGGCCTTCGCCTCGTTCGCTCGTTGACCGGTCACCCACAGAATTGACGCGTTGGCGTGAACCGGGGCAGTTGCCATGTACTTTGAGGCACCCTATCAGGGAGCCGCCAAACGTGACAGAAATCACCACCCTGACTGAACCTTCCCTGGCGCAAAGAGCCAATTGGTCCGCGGATACCAGTGGAGACATCGGTGCTCATAAGTGTAGTGGCCGTATCGGCGGTCGGCGTTATGTTGGGAGTGCGGTTCAAGGCTCCCGCCCTTATCGCGGCCACCGGCCTGCTACTGATCGGGAGTTTTGTCTGGAATTCCCTAGGGCTGCCGGGCTACGTGACCGTCGCCAAATTCCTGATCCTGGCATTCGCATTGGCCTGCGCTTATATCGTAGGTCTGTTCCTTTCCGTGCACCGGAGGCGGAACGAACGGTGATCCTTGCGGACTTCAGCAAGCTCTGTCGATGCGAATGACCGCGAACACGGTCCTGAACAGGATCACGACGTCGACCCAGACCGACCAGTTCCGCACGTACTGGCTGTCCAGCGCCACGCGGTTGGCGTAGTCCATGCTGCTTCTTCCGCTCACCTGCCACAGGCCAGTGAGTCCCGGCCGCGTCCGAAGGTATTCCCCCAGGTGGTCGCCGTACCGTTTGAGTTCGTCATTCACGATGGGCCTTGGACCCACACAGCTCATGTCGCCTCGGATGATGTTGAAGAGCTGGGGGAGTTCGTCCAGGCTTGACTTGCGAAGCATCCACCCAAGGAATGTGACGCGAGGATCGTCCCGGATCTTGTGGGTTTCCTCCCATTCCAAGACGACTCCCGGATTGGCTTTGAGATATGCTTTTAGAACTTCTTCCGAATTGGCAACCATCGAGCGGAACTTGTAACAATTGAACGGTTTCCCGCCGAAGCCAACTCGGCTGTGCGAAAACACTGCTGGGCCTCCCGCCGTCACCCTGATCAGCAGGGCGACGACGATCATCACTGGCGCGGCGATCACAAGTGCCATGACCGCTACGACCAGATCCATGATCCGCTTCAGGAGACCTCCCAAGGGAGGCTCCGTCGCTCGTGTACTGGTGGCGGGCGACAGGTCTGTCAACACTGTCCCGGCACTGTCCTGGTCGGGCGCGGGAATAACGGGCAGTGCTATCGTTCTGCTGTCGGTCGCCGACAGTCGAGGTGACTGAACCCAGATCGGGGTTCCCTGATGCGACGGCTTCTCGACGGCATTCGTTGTCATGGGAGGGTCGCTGTTTCGAATTGTTCTCCACACTTTTCCAAGGTCGGAGCTCGTCGGCAAGAAAGGCAAAGGAGGTAGCGTGGCGGTCCTGAACTATCCCCCTAATCCCACGCTAATCCCAAGGAATGATCCCCCACACGCTTTTTGCGACTTTCGAAGGAGAATACCTCGCCATCCGTTCATGCTTTGCGGTGCTTGGCGCGCGCCTTCGTCAGAAGCACGCCAAGGACGGGCGTCCTGCTGGCCTGCAGCGTTCTGACTAGTCCCCGCAACGTTTCGACGTGTACCTTACCCCACTCGGCGAGGATGACCACGCCGTCCAGGACGGATCCGACCATCAGCATGTCGGCTCCCGAGGCAAGTGTCGGCAAGTCGAAGATGACAATGTCGTAGGGGGTAATGTCGCAGGCGGCAAGGTCCGAGAGAAACGCCTCCATATTACGTGGTGCCAGCAGGTTCTTGGCCTGGACGACCGAACTTGGAAGCAGGTCGAACGACCGCCCCGGAGCGCAGACGATGTTGAGCCGGACAGGATCTTGGAACGGTTTGTCCAGGGCGCCCGATGGGCCGAGTAGCCGCTTGGTCATAGCCGGCCGCCAGACGTCGGCGTCGATCACCAATGTCTTCAGGCCGGACATCGCGTAAAGGGTGGCAAGATTGCTGGCAACGGAACTCTTCGAACTGTCATTGGATACAGCGGTTAACCCAAGGAATTTGATCGGGTGGTTGGTTTCCGCAAGGCTGATTTCGGTCCTCGCTTTCCTGAGGCTCTGGCTGTATCGGGAGTGCGGATATCTTGCCACTTCGTCGACGTGGCCTGATGCCCTCCTCCTGCTGATGGCCGGTAGTTCTCCGACGCATTCCACACCTAGATTCTCCCGGATGCGTCGGGGCGACCTTACGGTCCAGTCGAGCGTATGCCTTGCTAACGAAACGCCGATACCGAGAATGAACCCGGAAACCGCCGCGAAAGCCAGCATCAGCTTCGGCCTTGGAGCGCTCGGCTGGAGCGGCGCCGTCGCAGCTGTAATCACCCTTGCGTCTGCAACCGGGTATGACTGCTGGCTCACCGAGTTGGTGTATGCCTGCAGGAAGCTTTCATACATCTTCTGGTAGGTTTCGGCAGTTACCTCAAGCTCCTCAAGCGTCGGGACGGTGTTTGCCCCGTCCTCCGGTTCGCCTTCTTCGCCGACGCTGTAATCGTGCCGTGAACGGAACTCCTGCGCTTTCGCCATGGCCCTGTTCATCTGGGTGCGCAATTGGCGAAGGCGCTTCTCCAGCCATGCGCCGCCTTCCCTTGCTGCCTCGGCCTTTGTTTCGATCTGCTCACGCACGAAAGCATCGGCAGTGGCGTTCGCAATCCTGGCTGCGCCTTCGGGATCAAGTGAGGTGAAGGATATGTTGATGGCGTAGGAAACGCCGACTCTGCGGATGTCGAGGCCTTGGCGGAAAATCAACATGGTGCGCCGGGACTTCTGGTAATCGGTCAGCATCACAGGCGTCTCAGGCACGTCCAAGCCAGAAAACTCCCAAAGCGAGGTGAGCCAAGCGCTTTTCTGGAGCTCGAAAGCTTCAACCAGGATCGCTTTTATTTTCCTGATTCTCTCCACCAAAATCGGAACCTGTGGACGGTTGAACTTGGGATCGTCAACGAGTTTCAACCGATCGAGGACCATGACCGCAATCTTTTCCGACTGCATGACTGCGATCTGGCTTTCCACTTGGGCAGTGTCCAATGACAGATTGACTTCGCCCCCCTCCTGCAGGTGTTGCGGCAGTTTCGGCTCGATCAGGATTTGTGTGCTGGCAGTGAAAGCTGGGTCGGTGGTCAAATTGTGAAACCAGGCCACCAAGACAGCTGCGGCCACACAGGCAATGATCGTTCCGAAATAGCGCCTCAGAAATCCGGCTATATCGGCGAGGCTGATAAACTCCTGACTAGCGGAAGGCTGCAAGTCAGTTGTCGAGGCCCATTGGTGGGGGGATATGCGATCCAATCACGTTCTCCAGCACGCGTGCGGAAAAATCCTGCGCGCACGCCGTCTCGACGCAAGCGGTCCATGGCATTCGGCCGATGTTTTCATGAAAGCGAAGGCCCGGCGTTCCCAGAGTGCCGCAAAAGGCTACCCCTGCGCCAGGAAAGGTAAACGCCGCCAATGGGCGTATAGCCTACGCCCTATGGGAGGGGAGAATGCGCGGCAGGCCTCGTTCTCGATCTGTCGACAAATGATATTGCGGTTCCAACGAGACCCGCCGTCCGCGGTTGATCGCTACATTCCGCGTGAGGTATCGATCTTCGCGCACATACGTTCGGGGTCTCGCCGTTTTCGATCGCCTCCAGTGCGAACGGCGCACAGTCCGTCATCCTTCTTCGCACGGGGGGCGGAGTTCCGCGGATGCCGTTGGATTTCCTTGAATGCCTTCGAGAAGGCGAGCCAAGCGTCAGAAACACCTTTCGCCGACATTCTCGCGGACAAGGAACCCGCGGGCCGCGGCATCTTGCAACGCATCCTTGTCGTCGGCGCCCGAGCAGAGTGCAGCTTCAGGAATACACTACCACGCCTGGACGCGTCATCATTTCGGCCATCGGCATGGATGCTCCCATTGGATGAGGGGGCGCGAACCAGCGTGTTAGGACTACTCGAATTCATGAGGGGGCCTGCGCCCGGCAGCGTGCTAGGGCTGTTCCGCGCCAGGGCGGAGCAAGATGGTGCTGGTCTCCGGCGCGACGTCGCGAGATGTTCGGGGCTCTCGATGCCGAGCGGCGCCGCAATCCAGAGGTCGGAGCCTACAACCAGACATTCTGAGAGGGACTGGACCATGCCGGAGCGGATCGTAAGTTTTGTCATGAGCGGGGGCGTCGGCTCACGGCTGTGGCCGCTCTCGCGCGAAGATAATCCCAAGCAATTCCACAACCTTTCGGGCGACGGCTCCATGCTTGCGAAGACTGTCCGGCGCCTCAAGGCGCGGAGGGACGGCGAGACGCCGATCTACCTGATAGCTTCCGAGCGGCATGCCGACCGTGTTATCTCGGACATCGGTCCGCTTGGCCTAAATGGCGGCAGACCGATTTTCGAACCCGTCGGCCGCAATACCGCCGCGGCGGTGGCCATAGCCACTTTGCACACGATCTCCGGATATGGCGGTGACGCGCTTGTGCTCGTGGTCCCCTCCGACCATCAGATATCGACCGAAACGCAATTCTGGGAAACCGTCGAGGCGGGCATACCCGCCGCCGATTCAGGAAGCATTGTCATTTTCGGCATCAGGCCGACGCATCCCGAAACCGGGTACGGCTACATCGAGGTTACGGCAAATAGTGACGGCGGGGCCGCCGTTTCCGTTTTGCACTTTGTCGAAAAGCCCAATGCCGAGACGGCCCGCAAATATGTGTCTTCGGGAAGATTCTACTGGAACGCCGGCATCTTCCTGTTTCGTGCCGACACGATGCGGAAGGCATTTCTCGACTTCCGGCCGGACATCTGGGACACCGCGGAACGGGCCTATAAAACTGCACGGACCGACGTCTCGGGCATCTACCTGCCCCAGGGCTTCTATTCGGCTGTCCCATCGACGTCGATCGACTACGCAGTCATGGAGCATGCACGCGGTATTGCGATGGTCACGGCTTCCTTCCGCTGGAACGACCTTGGATCGTGGCAATCGCTGCTGGAAGCCAGCCCGACGGACCGCGACGGCAATGTCGTAATCGGCGACGTTGTCGCCCTGGATTGCGGCAACTCCTATCTCCGGAGCCAGGGCAGACTGCTGACAGTCATCGGAATGAAAAATGTGGCGGTGGTGACAACACCGGACGCGGTTTTCGTCGCTCCTGTCAGCCACAGCCAGAATGTCAAGAAAGTCGTCGAACAACTCGAGAAGAGCGGACGACTCGAGACGAAGTTCACGGCGTCGGAAGACCGGGTCATCATCAGCGGGTCATGGCGCAAGCGCGTCGAGCACTGGCTCTTCAACGAAACCCTGCCGCTGTGGTCCACTGCAGGTGTCGACGATGTGTATGGCGGCTTCCACGAGGCTCTCGGTTTCGATGCAAGGCCGCTGGGGAAACGCAAGCGCATGCGCACGATGGCTCGCCAGATTTACGCGTTCGCGGTGGCCAAAGAACGCGGCTGGGTCGGTCCGGCCGACAAGCTCATCGACCACGGCATCGACTTCATCGCGAGACACGGCCGCACCGATCGCGGTGGCTGGGTGCGCACCCTTAATTCCGACGGTAGCGTGGCTGACCCGGCGGAGGACGCCTACGATCATTCCTGCGTTCTCCTGGCGCTTGCCCATGCTCATCGATGCGGCCATCAGGACGCCCTACGGCTGGCACAAGAGACGTTCCATTTCATCGACACCCATCTCGAGGACGATAGCCTCAACGGCTTTCTCGGACCCTCCGGCCGGGACGGGGTGCGGTTCTCGAACCCGCATATGCACATGCTGGAATCCTTCCTTGCTTGGCATGGGGTCACCGGCGACCGTGCATATCTCCGTCGGGCGGCACGCATCGTCGATCTCTTTCGGTGCCATTTCTTCGACCAGGAGAGCTGGACGCTTGGGGAACATTTCGATGTCGAGTGGCTACCGTTGCCGGGAGACGAGGGACAGTGGACCGAACCAGGGCACCATTTCGAATGGGCCTCGCTCCTCGTCGATTTCGCGCGGGCGAGCGGGCAGAGAGACTTGGCAGCGTACGCAAGGAAGCTCTATTCGTCGGCGATCGCCAGCGGATTGAACCGGGCCACGGGGCTGGCTTATGCAGCCGTGTCGCGGCAGGGAATGCCCTTTGACCGGCTCTCCCGCAGCTGGCCGCAATGCGAAGCCATCAAGGCGTCCATCGCCCTGGACGGAATTGGCGGGCCCGATCTGAAACCAGAGATCGAAGCTCGTGTCGCCCGCCTCTTCAAATGGCATATCGATCCCGCACCGCTTGGCTTGTGGGTCGACAGGATTGACGAGCGCGGAAGGTCACTGGCGACTGAGGTCCCCGCGAGCATTTTCTACCATCTCGTGACGGCCTTGATGCAGTATCTGGACAACACCGGAGGACAAGTCGAACCATTCCCGCTACCAGCTTTGGATATGAGCAAGGCCGTTCCGAAGCAGGTTTACGGCTGACCCAACTGTCCGCCATGTGCGAAAAGAGATACCGCGCATGGCGGCGCGACTGGGGTCAGGGAAAACCGCGCCCGACTTCGGCCCAAGCACTGTTAGCCGTCGATTCGGCATGCCGCGGCAAGCGTATACCGGCTTCGTACCGACCGCTCGGACAACCGTCGATAAACGTTTGGAAACAGCCCGTCACGGACTCAGACATGCCTAACAAACGGTTAACCGTCCTCATCGCTGAGCCGGTTAGTAAAGACGAAACCCGCTAGCCGCCCTGAGGTCCCTTCATGGCCCCCCACTGGTTCAACCCTCCGGTCCCCGTCAAGACCGAGCGTCTCGGGATCATCCGCAACGTCAACAACGCCGAGGCAGCCGGCGAGGAGCTGATGAAGTGGACCAAGCGTGGCACTTGCTGGGACCTCGCGGTGCGCGTTTGCATCGCAGTAATTTTCGACGAGATGGAACCTGAGGAGGCCCGCAAGGCATTCCTGGCTGCTGCAAAAGAGGAAGGGACGTTACTCCCCCCAAGGACAACTAGCTAAATTGGATTGCGGTATGAGGTTCTATGTGTCTCTGACCAACACCGCCTCGCGAAAGGAGCCCGGTGAGGGAGAGGCGATGGCCCCCCCACAGTGGCTGCACATCCACGAAGAATCGACCGCTGCGAGCTCTAAACCCGCGAGGGCCTACATCGTTCCCTCATCCGCGCCTACGCGAGTTGCGGCTGACTGGGAAGGGACGCCCCGAACATGACAAAGAGAAACAATGAAGGTCATGCGTCTGTCTCCAAAGCAGTTCGGAAATTGATCCATTCGGAAGACAATCGTCGTCACATACACAAGCTGTTAAGGCTAGAAGTCGAACCAGAACTGCCGCCGACCCTAGCGTCATTACTCGCGGCTATTGATCGGGCCAAACAGGGGCCGACCGAAGAAGGTACCTAGCGGGCTAGCTAAGCGTTAAACAGAGGCTCGCTCCGTGCTGGTTTCTCTGATCCCCTCTTAGAAAATTTCCTACAAACCTTCCCCTTGATTTTTCCCGACACAGGATCATCAATGTTCCCTTGGGTTATCGCTGAGGTGGAGGCCTCGGATGAACGTTCGGACGAACTGTCGACCCAGCAAAATGACTGCCCATGAGCTTGTTGAAGAGCTGATCTTACAATCCCGTCGCGGCCAAATCATCTCCGTCAAAGAGACTATCGCAGCGGTGCGCCGAGACGGGCCACATCTGGTGGTAAGTGACTGTGAGCTGGTGAAGCTTATTGTCGATGCTGCCCCAGCCTTTGGCCTGTTCGTCGCGTTCGACCTTCGCGAATAGCCTCGTGGCAACCCATTGGTTCTCCCCTCCGGTGTACGTCGGACGACCGAACCAGGTTGTGGGACGAAATGCGGATCGAGGCGCGCTCTATAGGGTCGAGAGGGGCATGGGAGGTCTTCGCGCGAGCCAGTTATCCGATCCCCGCCACAGAAATTCTATCCAAAATTCCCGACTGTTGCGGCCCAGCACCGTACCAATGTACGATTCGTACATGGCATTGATGTCGGTCAGGGAGGGAGTAGAGTCCCCTTCGGCGTGTCCCTGGGGAGGGTTGGATGAGCGTCGCGCAAAGGGTCAGTCCGGTTCTTATGCAAGCAATCTCCACACTCCTAAACAGGGCGGACCGTCGCGACACCGTCTCGATCAAAGCGGCACTACACGAAGCATCGCCTGCATTGCCGACGAGATGGAACCTGAGGAGGCACGGAAGGCATTCCTGGCCGCTGCCGAGGAGGAGGGGTTGTTCCTTTCCTCATGACCAAGTCTCCTGACCGGCCGACCGTCACTCTATGTCCGGCACGTCGCCACCAACAAAGAGTGTCGTCGGCTCGCCGTATTCGCCCAGCGCTGGGTGAGCATCACGCGACCACGCAATGACACCCGCGTGTTTCGTCGCCAGAGCTTTGGCAGTCCTTATTGCCCGGTCTTCGGTCTTTTGCTCGGCTGGCCCATAGACAGGCTGAAGGTCGCCGGTCTCGTCACGGTCGGACGCGGTGACTTGTGCTGCGGTAGGATGCTCTCTGCCATGCTGACTGCCTTCCTGTGACGCGAGCCTTATTCGGTGTCGCTGGCGTACCATCTTCGGCGGTGCCATCCCCTGTTTGCGCATTTCGCTGATTGTGAGCGGCCATTTCACGCGATGGTGAGCGCTCATTTCATTTGATCGTGAGCAGGTATTTCACGCGATCATGAGCAGCCGCTTCGACCGACCTGTTCATTGATTCAGGTGTTTGCGGCTGCGTCAAGAGCGTGGGCGCGGGCGTTGTGTTTTCGCATGCTTTCTCCGGTGAGTTGAAGGCGGTGAGCGTTGTGGACGAGGCGATCCAGAATCGCGTCGCCGAGGGTGGGATCGCCGATGACGTCGTGCCAGTGCTGCACGGGGATTTGGCTGGTGACGATTGTGGATGCACGGCCATGGCGATCGTCGAGGGATCTCCAGCAGGTCGCGGCGCTCGGCGGCACTGAGAACCGACAGGCCCCAGTCGTCGAGGATGACGAGTTGAACGCGCCCAGCGTCTTGAGCAGCCGTCCATAGCGCCCGTCGCCGCGCGCCAGGGCGAGCGCCTCGAACAGGCGCGGGACGCGATGATAGAGCACCGATCGATTGTCGCGGCAAGCCTTGTGGCCGAGCGCGCAGGCAAGCCAACTCTTGCCCAGGCCGGTTGCGCCTGTGACCAGCAGGTTTTCATGGCGGTCGATCCAGTCGCCGCCGACGAGCCTGGCGAAGACGGCGCGGTCGATGCCGCTCGGCGTGCGCAAATCGACATCTTCCGGCAGGCGCTCTGGCGCAGCGCGGCGAATTTGAGCCGCGTCGTGAGCCGTTTGGTGTCGCGCTCGGCGGCTTCGCGATCGACAAGAAGTCCGATGCGCTCCTCGAACGACAGGGCCTCGAGATCCGGTGATCGTCGCTGCTCCTCGAAGGCTTGGCCATTCCGGTCAAGCCGAGTGCGATCAGCCGTTCATGGGTGGGATGGGTGAGCATTGAGATCTCCATGGTTCAGTGGAAATAGCCCTGACCGCGGATGTTGCCGTGGCGTAGGGGTTGATGGTCGGGCGTCTCGTCGAGGAAAGCGCGATCAAGGCCGTTCTTAAGGATCGAACGGATCGAGGCGACGGAGCGTGCCTGGATGAGGATGCCGCGTTGGCAGGCTGCGTCGACGCGCGCGTTGCCGTAGCTCTTGGTCAGAGAAAGAATGCCGAGACAGGTGCGAAAGCCCTGTTCGGGATGCGGCCGGTCAGCGATGACAGTCTGGAAGAAGGCGGCGGTGGAAAGCCCGATCCTCTCGCCGGCCGCGATCAGTTCCCCCGGCGTCCACTTGCCGTAGCGGCGATGCGCGCTCGGCATGTGATCGGCAACGGTCGTATGGCCGCGCCGGTTGGGCGCACGGGCGTGGCTGGCGATCCGCTGCCCCTTGTGGAAGACTTCGACGGTCTTGTCGGCGACCCGCACATCGACGAGCTCGCGGATCAGGCGGTAGGGCGTGGAATACCAATGCCCGTCAACCTCGACGTGATAGTCGGGCGCGACGCGGCAACGCTTCCAGCGCGCAAAGACGTATGGCTGGTCCGGCAGTTCTCCCAGCTTCGGCCTGTCGATCTCGGCGAAGAGTTCGGCGGGCTGGAGCCGAAGCCGCGCATCTGGCGGGCGTTGAGTTCGGCGACGAGCAGGCGGATGGCGGCGTTCAGCTCCGCCAGACAAAAGAAGCGCTGATTGCGTAGCCGCGCCAGGACCCAGCGCTGGGCAATTTGCACGGCAACCTCGACCTTTGCCTTGGATAAAGCCGTCAACTGCAGCCCGTGTGGGGACGACCGGCCTCACGGTCCGCATTACTCACCCATTCCACCCGCTTAAAGGCCAGAGCTTCGAGATGATCAGCCGCAGCCCGCATTGGGGCGAGGACCGGGTGATTTACCGGGCGGCGGACGGGACCTTACCCACGATTGCCGCCGCAATGACGGACATGGAGCAGCCTGACGCATTCCGGCGCGTCGCCGCCGGGCGCGCGGCCTTCCGGACATCCGACCTATTGGATCTGCTGACGCTTCTGGATCGGATCTCTGCGCCGGCGGAGGCGGAGGATGCGTAAGGTTAAATACGCCGCTTGTGTAAGGCAAATTACGCCGCACCGCTTGCTTGCGCACCGGAGCTATGCCCGCAATTGCAGGACTTATCCCGGGCATAGCGGATCTTCCTTGTTTGACGTCTCATCAAGTAAGGCGTATTTATATTTACGAATCAGTTTGGACGATGGGCATGGCGAATCCAAAGCTAAGACGACGCGACCCAAAGGCCGAGGCCTTGGCCCGCGACGGCGCGCTCAACCCCCACCCCGAGGCCGTGCGCGACACGCTGTTCGCCGGCAATCCCTTCTTCGATGCCAAGGATCTTGTGCAGGTCCGCTACGAGATGGTGCGCCGCCATCACGCCGATCGCGTGCCGATCAGCGACGTCGCCAGCGCCTTCGGGGTGTCGCGGCCGACCTTCTACAAAGCGCAGAGCGCCCTGGCCGAGCACGGCCTCGCCGGGCTGGTGCCCCAGCAGCGGGGGCCAAAGGGCGGCCACAAGATCTCTGCCGAGGTCCTCACCTACATCGACCAACTCAGGGCGACGCGGCCCGACCTCACCGTGCCGCAATGTATCGACGCGATCGCCACACGCTTTGGCGTCAGGGTGCACCGGCGAAGTCTGGAGCGGGCCATGGCGCCCAAAAAAAAACGACTCGATCTGCCCTAACCGTCCGCGCGACCAGCCTCGTCGGCACATACGAACAACTGCGCACCGCGGTGCTCAGCGCCCAGCTGATTACTGGATCAGGGCTGCTCACGCTGCGCCGTCAGGGCATGGTCGCCTGGATCAAGGCCGCATCGACAGCACCCAACTTTACGCCGCCTTGCCCGGTACATCGCCCCCCGTCGGCAGGCGCGATCGCCACCAGCGAGCTCACCCTCATCCTTGCCAGCCTTGTTGTCACGCTAACCGCGGAGCCAGCACATGCCTGACCTCAAAGTCACCGCCGATCACCTGCGGCGCGACGCTTACCTCTACATCCGTCAGTCTACGCTTCGACAGGTCGCCGAGAACGGCGAGAGCACGCAGCGACAGTATGGGCTGCGTGACCGCGCCATTGCCGCCGGTTGGCCGGCCGAACGCATCCACGTTATCGACTGCGACCTGGGCAAATCGGGATCCAGCGCCGTTGCCCGCGACGGCTTCCAGGAACTGGTCAGCGAAGTAGCCCTCGCCAAGGCCGGCGTCGTCATGGGGCTGGAGGTCTCGCGCCTGGCCCGCAACTCCGCCGACTGGCACCGGCTGCTTGAGCTGTGCGCCCTGACCAGCACCCTCATCCTCGACGAGGACGGCATCTACGATCCGGCCAGCTTCAACGACAGGCTGCTGTTGGGCTTAAAAGGAACGATGTCTGAGGCAGAGTTGCACTTCCTCAAGGCGCGCATGCGCGGCGGCCAACTCAACAAGGCAAGCCGCGGCGATCTGAAGATAGGGCCGCCCGTCGGCCTGGTCTACTTGTCCGACGGCATCATCGCGCTCGACCCGGACGCCGAGGTGCAGGCCGCGCTCTGCATGGTGTTCACGACCTTCGAGCGCCTGGGCAGCGCAACCAGAACCGTCAAGTTTTTCCTCGACGAAGGTATTTTGTTCCCGCGGCGATTGGCGCAAGGGACCGCACAAAGGCGAGCTGATGTGGGCGCCGCCGCGGCATGCCCGCATCCTCCAGGTCTTGCATAATCCGAGATATGCCGGCGCCTTCGTCTACGGTCGAACGCGTGGTCGGCCGCGGCCGGGCGGCGTCTCGCAGATCAAGGTTGGTATGGCCGAGTGGCGGTTCGTGATCCCCGACATGCATCCGGGCTATATTGACTGGGAGCGCTTCAAGGCCAAGCAGCAGCGTCTCGCCGACAATGCGCAAGCCTACCGAATGCAGCGCCACGCCGGACCGGTTCGCGAAGGATCTGCCTTGCTCCAGGGCAGAGTTCTCTGCGGCCTGTGTGGCGGGCGCATGGGCGTCCATTACAGCCAAGAGCATGGTCAGCCTGTCCCGACCTATATCTGCCAGGAGACCGCCACCCGCCGAGGCGGCAAGGTCTGCCAGTCCGTGCCCGGCAAAGTCGTCGACCCGGCAGTGGGTGCATTGCTTGTCGAGCTGATGACGCCGATGACGCTTGAGGTCACCTTGGCGGTGCAGCGCGAGCTTGAGGCACGCGCCGCCGAGCCGGACACTTTGCGCCGACAACATATCGAGCGAACGCGTCATGACGCCGAGCTCGCCCGGCGCCGCTACATGAAGGTCGATCCCGACAATCGCCTCGTTGCCGACACCCTCGAGGCCGAGTGGAACGAGAAGCTGCGGCTCCACACCGACGTCCTCGAGGACTATGAACGACGCGCGCCCGAGGAAGCCGCCGCCCTCGATGCCGAGACGCAGCAACGCGTCCGCGATCTTGCCGAGCAGTTCCCCCGGATCTGGAGCGATCCTCGAGTCGACATGCGCGAGCGCAAGCGCATCTTCCGTCTGCTGGTCGCCGACGTCACCTTGGTCAAGGCCGAGACGATTACCGCAAACGTGCGACTCTCCGGCGGGGCGACCCGCACCTTGACGCTCGACCGGCCTTTGCCGATCGCCCAGATCCGCAAGCTCAAGCCCGAGCTCGTCGCCGAGGTCGACCGCTTGCTCGACCGTCATTGCGATCGCGAGATCGCCGATATCTTCAATGAACGCGGTCTGCGGACCTGGGAAGGCAAGCCGTTCAATCTCAAGAAGATCGGCTTCATCCGCGGAGCCTATAACCTGTCCAGCCGCCGCCAGCGCCTGCGGGATTGTGGTATGCTCACCACCCAGGAAGTGGCCGAGCGCTTCGCTATCGCCGAGACCACCGTGCATCAATGGGGGCGCCAGGGCCTCATCACCAAAGTCTACAGCGACAATCTCAACCGTGGTCTGTGGGACATTCCTCATGACCTCGAGATCGTCAAAGGCCGCCCGGGCCGAAACGCCGTTCCCGCCCGCCGTACCTCAATTACCGTGCCGTCAACCGAACAGGACTCATTTTGAAACAATTGCCTTATCCTTCGGGCGTCTCGGCCTCGCCGCGAGCACTGCGGTGCCGTAATGGCTTGCCATCTCGGCATAGGTTCGGTTGAGGCCGGGGTCGTAGCGATCGGGGTTGGTGACGGCAGCCTTGAGATTTGTCGCAGATCACGAACTTCGGCACGCCGCCCAGAAAGGCAAAAAGGTTCGTGTGCACGCCGATCCAGTCGGACAGGCTCTCGCTCGGGCACGCCTCGGCGTAGGTGTAGTTCGAGGCGCCCATCGCCGCGACGAACAGCTTCATGGAATGCGCTTCGCCGGTGACGGGGTCGAAGATGTCGATAGTGTCGCCAGCGAAATCGACAAACACCTTCTCGCCGCCCAGATGCGTCTGGCGCATCGTCAGGCGCGCGTGCCCTTTCCAGGCCTCGAAGGTCGTGCAAAACCACGTATAGCCAAAGCCATCAGGGTTGGCAGCGCAACTCCTTCTCCACATAGCTCCAATCGGGCACCGGCCGCCGAGGGCTTTGCGAAGCCGCCTTCGGCGCCGGGAAGAGCAGCAGCTCAAGCCCTTCGTCATCCATCCCCTCGGGCAGCGGCCAGCTCAGCCCGGCAAGACGGGCACGCCGCAGGTAACCATGCACGACCCCATTGCTCACCCCGAGCGTGCGCGCGATGGCGCGCTCGGTCAGGCCTTGGGTTGCGGCTCGGGAATAGCTCGGCAGCATCACGCCGCGGCGCTTGCCCACTCGCCACCAGGCGCGCAACAGATGGAGCAGTTGCGGCGACAGCATGGCGTGACGATCCTTGCGCCCCTTGCCCTGCTCGACACGGATCAGCATGCGCGTCGAGTCGATGTCACTCACCTTGAGCGCCACGATCTCCGACACCCGCAACCCCGCCCCGTAGGCCGTGCCGAGGGCGGCCTTGTACTTCGGACCTGGTGCGGCTTCGAGCAGCCGCGCCACCTCCTCGACGCTCAGCACCAGCGGCAGCTTGCGCGGCTGGCGGATGACGGTGAGACGGCGCGCGAGATCGGGCCGGTCGAGCGTCACGGTGAAGAAGAAGCGCAGCGCCGAGACCGCGCTGTTGATCCCCGGCGGCCGCATGCCGCTCTCGGTCTGGTGCAGTTGGAAACGGCGCAGGTCCTCAGCGTCGCGGTATCAGGCGAGCGCCCGATGAAGGCTGCAAACGCCTTCACGCAATGGATATAGTCACGGCGCGTATCCTCGGTGAAGCCGCGCATGGACATGTCTTCGATCATGCGCTCGCGAAGCGGGCTGCCGGATGGATGCGTAGGGACGGTCATCGGATGCTCCTCTCAAGCTGAAGGTTGACACTTCATGCTCGGAGGCCGATGGCCGTCCGTCACCCCTGATCGATTAAAGCCTCACCGATGCTGCCGATAAAGCGCAAGCCTCGAAGCCCGCGCCATCCCGCGAGCGGGTCGTTCACTGACCCCTAATGGTCATTCCGGAGGCGAGATTGCAGGTCCGAATCGGATTGAGAAAACGGACGTTCGGCCATCCTATCTGCGCCGACCGTCGCGCCACCCCGCTGGCGAGACGCCCGTGAGCCTCTTGAAACCCCGACTGAAGGCCGCCTCCGCCGGCCTACAAGCCTACGGTGAAGGCCGCCTTGTCGCCTTAGGACGAACATTGCAAGTCCGGGGAATAATCCTATGACGATTCCGCGCGTGGAAGTGATCACCTCGGTGCAGCGCCGGCGGCGCTGGTCGCGGGCGGTGAAGGAGCGGCTGGTTGCGGCGCGTTCGAGCCCGGCGTTACGGTATCGGAGGATACGCAGTATCGTGTGCCGGCTACGTCAACCGATTTGCGACATCTCCCAAATTTCTCGTGAAATGTTGGGGATAACCGTACTGGCCGCATTGCGAATGGGTGTCCACTACACGATTAGGCCTTGGTGGGGTAACCACAAGAATGTTGAGAGAACGAGGTGCCCATCAATGGCTGCGACGGATCTTCCTGGCGATTGGACCGGACAGTACAAGGGATCGAAACTGAACCTCTCGGGGTTCAAGCTTTCCTTTTCTGACGAGTTCAACACGCTTGATGTCGTGCCGAACAACGGCATCGGCAAGTGGTTCGCGCCTGTTCACGCCCCCGCTGGGGCCGCAAAGTACATGCCGCCGGTCGGAGAAACCAACCCGTTCTCCGTCTCTGACGGGCTTCTGACGATAACCATGAAGCAGGTGGACGGCGCCTGGCAGTCGGGAACGATGCAAACGGTTAACAGCGCCGGCGAGGGTTTCGCGCAAGAGTACGGGTACTTCGAGATGCGCGCCGCCTTTCACGGCGGGGCGGGAGCCTGGCCGGCCTTCTGGATGCTGCCGCAGGATACTTCTGTAACGCGTCCGGAAGTCGACATCGTTGAAGCGTATGGGGGCGATCCCGATGGTCATCACCGGGCGGTGCACTTGAGCAATAAGGAAAGCCACGCTTGGGAAAGCGACTATACGCGCCTGGCCGATTCGATGTTCGACGGGGCGTTTCACACCTACGGCGCGAGGATCACGACGGACTGGATCACCATGTACTATGACGGCAAGGAGCTGAGCCGCTTTCCAATGAGCGACTTTTTCCGCACGCCGCTCTATATGCTGGTCACGCTAAGCATGTATTCCTCCGGGGTCGAGCAGGCTTCCGGCACGTACAAGATGGTCGTCGACTACGTCCGCGCCTATGCCGCGCCGAACGTGATGGAGCAGCACCTGACCGGGACGGATGCGGCGGATATCCTGAAGGGCGGCAATTTTGACGACGTTCTGGACGGCAGAGGTGGTGCTGACAGAATGTCCGGCGGTCTGGGCAACGATACCTACCGCGTCGATAACGCATTCGACGTCGTCATTGAGGCGGTGGGCGGTGGCACCGACAAAGTACTGGCCTCGGTAAGCCATGCCCTTGCGGCCGGCTCGCAGATCGAGCTTCTCGCCACCATCAACGCGTCCGGCACCACGGCAATCAACCTCACCGGCAACGAGTTCGCCCAGACCATCCAGGGCAATGCCGGCGCCAACATCATCAACGGCCGCGGCGGCGCCGACACGATGACCGGCTATGGCGGCAACGACACCTACTATGTCGATAATGCCGGCGACAAGGTCAACGAGGCAGTGGGCGGCGGCACCGACAAAGTACTGGCCTCGGTAAGCCATGCCCTTGCGGCCGGCTCGCAGATCGAGCTTCTCGCCACCATCAACGCGTCCGGCACCACGGCAATCAACCTCACCGGCAACGAGTTCGCCCAGACCATCCAGGGCAATGCCGGCGCCAACATCATCAACGGCCGCGG
>NZ_JAMYMK010000021.1:0-90168 GCF_040318565.1 Mesorhizobium sp. M1142 | reverse complement strand
GCAGACCATCGACAACCCGTTCGGCACGAGGTTGTCACCCATGTCTTAGGTACATTCTGTTACCCATGTCTCCGGGTCGTACCCTTTGAGCGGTGGCGGAGAGGATGGGATTCGAACCCACGAGAAGCTTTTGACCTCTACTCCCTTAGCAGGGGAGCGCCTTCGACCACTCGGCCACCTCTCCGTTGCGCCGGTGGATAAAGAAAAGCGCCGCCACAATCAACAAGCTGGTGTCACTATCGTCGAAAAATCGGGCTTCCGCCAAAATGCCACGTGTGGCTTGCGGCGATTCTGCGGCAATTCCCTGGCTGTTGAGTCGGCGCATGGTCACAGTTTGAGCGGGCCATTGCCGGAATTGGCTGGAATGCGGGGTTGCCGGGGCCTGATAGTTAATGGGAGCTTTCGGAGTGAGGCCAAATCGTGTCATTTGTGCAACAACGCTCGGCGATAGCGCCACCACAAACCTTTTGCCGGTACGATCGTGGTTGAACGACGCCGCCTCATGGGTAATGTCGGGTTTGAAGGAGCGGCGCGGTGCGCATCTTTTTCGGTAGTGGGGATGGGGCAGGGAACGCTGTCCTTCAGCAAAGAATACCCAGACCCGTTTTTTAACTTTTGACTGGAGGTCAGAAAATGAACATCAAGAGCCTGCTTCTCGGCTCCGCTGCGGCACTGATCGCAGTATCCGGTGCGCGCGCCGCCGACGCCGTCGTCGTCGCCGAGCCGGAACCCGCTGAATACGTCAAGATCTGCGACGTCTACGGCGCTGGCTACTTCTACATCCCCGGCACCGAAACCTGCCTGCGCATCGGCGGCTATGTCCGCTACGACATCGGCATCGGCGACGTCGGTTCGTTCGACGGTGCTGAGAATTTCGATCACGAAGATGGCGATATCCAGGACACCTACTCCAAGAACGCCCGCTTCAACCTGAAGACCTGGACCGCTCAGGAAACCGAACTCGGCACCTTGAAGACCTACACCGAGACCCGGTTCAATTTCGGCAACCGCAACCGTCACGTTAGCACCACAACCACCGATCCGGACGGCCCCGAGGGTCCGCTGTTGCCGGTCACGACCATCGTCAGAAATGACGCCGAAAACAAGGGCGTTTCGCTGAACTTCGCCTGGATCCAGCTCGGTGGCCTGCGCGTCGGTAAGGACGAATCGGCCTTCAACACGTTCATCGGCTACGCCGGCAACGTCATCCAGGATACGCTGGTTCCTTACGGTGATTTCGACACCAACGTCGTCCAGTACTACTTCGATTTCGGCAACGGCTTCTCGGCCGTGGCTTCGCTCGAGCAGGGCGCGGGCCGCGTTGGGACCATCGACAGCTACGTTCCGCATGTCGTCGGCGGCCTGAAGTGGACGCAGGGCTGGGGCGCGATCACCGGCGTCATCGCCTACGACAGCAACTACGAAGAAGTGGCCGGCAAGGTTCGTTTGGACGTGAATGCAACCGACGCGCTGTCGCTGTTCATCATGGCGGGCTACGGCACTGACGATAACCTCAATGACCCGGGCAACTTTGTCCCAGCCAATGGCCGTGGTTTCTACAAGCAGTGGGGCGGCAACTGGGCGGTTTGGGGTGGCGGCACCTACAAGTTCAACGAGAAGACCTCGTTCAACGTGCAGGCTTCGGCTGACGACGACAAGAACTATGCCGTCGCGGCGAACATCGCCTACGACATCGTTCCTGGCCTGACGATCACCGCCGAAGTCGATTGGGACCACTACGGGCGGTTTAACGATCCGGCCAGCTTCACCAACGTCAACTGGACCAGTGCGGACAAGAAGGACAGCATTGGCGGCCTCCTCCGCTTCCAGCGCTCGTTCTAATAAGTTCGACCTGACCAATATTGAACCCGGCGGGCAACCGCCGGGTTTTTCTTTGAGCCATTCGCCGGCTGCCACATTTCAAGGCTGCCGTGGAACTTGCGCCGGCCAAGCCGGCAGGCTAGCAAGAAGGCCCCTTTTCGAACGAGCCTTTGCCATGCGCCCTCCCCTTACGCCGCTCATCGACGCGCTTCCCTCCACGGTGCCGTTTGTCGGCCCTGAGGCGCAGGAGCGCGACCGCGGCCGCGCCTTTCGCGCCCGCATCGGCGCCAATGAGAGCAGCTTTGGCCCTTCGCCGCGCGTCATTGCCCGCATGGCCGGGATTGCCGGCGACATGTGGATGTATTGCGACCCCGACAATCACGATTTGAAGGTAGCCGTAGCCAGGCATCTCGGCGTCGGCGCCGAAAACGTCGTCATCGGCGAAGGCATAGACGGGCTGCTCAGCCTGGTTGCGCGCATGTATGTGGCGCCCGGCGACGCGGTGGTGACCTCGCTCGGCGCCTATCCGACCTTCAACTTTCATGTTGCCGGCGTCGGCGGCCGATTGGTCGCAGTGCCCTACGAGAACGATCGGGAAAACCTCGACGGCCTGCTGGCGGCGGTCGCCAGGGAAAAGGCGCCGCTTGTCTACCTGTCCAATCCGGACAATCCGATGGGCAGCTGGTGGGAAGCCGCCGAACTCGGCCGCTTCATCGAGGCCTTGCCGGAAACCACAATGCTGGTGCTCGACGAGGCCTATGGCGAATTAGGGCCAGCCTCAGCGCTGCCGCCAATCGATGTGGCGCGGCCGAACGTCATCCGCATGCGCACCTTCTCCAAGGCCTATGGGCTGGCCGGCATACGCTGCGGCTACGCGGTGGCCGAGGCCCAGGTGATTCGCGACTTCGAGAAGATCCGCAACCACTACGGCGTCAGCCGCATGGCGCAGATCGCCGGCGTCGAGGCGCTTGCCGATCAAGCCTGGCTGGAAAGCGTGGTGGCGCGGGTCGCCTCCGGCCGCCGACGCATTGCCGGAACAGCCGAGGCGAACGGGCTGAAGCCGCTGGCTTCGGCGACCAATTTCGTCACCATCGATTGCGGCCGCGACGGCGCCTTCGCGCTGAAGGTGCTGCGGGCGCTGTTGTCGCGCGACGTCTTCATCCGCAAGCCGATGGTGCCGGTGCTCGATCGCTGCATCCGGGTCAGCGTCGGCCTCGACCACGAGCTCGACATTTTTGCCGAGGAATTGCCCGGCGCACTGGCGGCAGCACGGGGGAACTGAAGAGCCTTCGCCCTATGTGGCTGACTGGCGGCAGCGTGGTTGAATTTGCACGGCGATGCGCCAGACTCGACTCAGAGGATGGAGAGCGCGATGACCGACCGCACTGTACAGGTACGCATATATGGCAAGGTGCAAGGCGTCAGCTACCGGGTCTGGGCGCGGCGCGAGGCGTCGGCGCTTGGCCTCGCCGGGTGGGTGCGCAACGAAGTTGACGGCTCGGTGACAGCCTTGATTGCCGGGACCGGTGCGGCGGTCTCGACAATGATCGAACGGCTTTGGCAAGGGCCGCCAGGGGCAGCAGTTTCGAAGGTCGATGTCGAGGACCTCGAGGCCCGCAACACGTCCGCGGGATTCAGGATTGTTGCCTAGCAAAGCACGATCCTGCTCATTCGCTTCCATCGCACAAAATTCCCGGGTGCAGATAGAGCAAACCTGAAGCTACTGCCGCACATGCCTCCGCCCTTGAATTAATTGAACGTTTGTTTTATTGCTTTGCGTCATGGCGCGTACGACCGGCTCCCACGGAGAAAAGACCGAAGCTGCGGTCCGCGAGGCGGCGGTCAGCCTGATTGCGCGTCTCGGCTACGAGGCGATGTCGATGCGCCAGCTGGCGGCCGAAGTCGGCGTCCAGGCGGCGGCGCTCTATCGCTATTTTCCGACCAAGCAGGACCTTCTGTTCACGCTGATGCGCGAGCATATGGAAGGCTTGATCGAGGCGTGGCGCGCAACACGCCCTGTCGGCGCCGATCCGGCAACCCGGCTTGCCGCCTATGTCGAAAACCACATCGCTTTCCATATCGAACGCCGCCACTCCACCCATGTCTCGAACATGGAGCTGCGCAGCCTGTCGCACGAAAAACTCTCGCAGATCCTGCGCATGCGCACGGCCTACGAGAAGGAGTTGCGCGCCATCCTTCGCGACGGCGTCGAAGCGGGCCTGTTCAGCATCGAAGACACCGGGCTCACCGCCATGGCGTTGATCCAGATGATGACCGGCGTCATCGTCTGGTTCCGGCCGGGCGAACGGCTGTCGATCGCCGAAGTCACCGCTACATATCTAGCAATGACAATGCGCCTTGTTGGAGCAAAGAACGATGGCGCGACAACGAGCTCTGGCGCCGTGCGTTCATTCGAGCGCGCAAAGGACGCTCTAGCACTTTGATTTCGCGCATGATCCCGATTTTCGGGGTCGTGCGCCGGGAGGAACGGCATGTACACGCATACGCTCAACTTCGGGCTTGGCGAAGATGTCGAGGCGCTGCGCGACCTGGTGCGGCGCTTCGCCCAAGAGAAAATCGCGCCGATAGCCGCCGAGATCGACCGGTCGAACGAATTCCCGGCGCATCTGTGGGTGGAGCTCGGCGGGCTTGGCCTGCTCGGCATCACCGCCGATCCCGATTTCGGCGGCAGCGGCATGGGCTACCTCGCCCACGTCGTGGCGATGGAGGAGATTTCGCGCGCCTCCGCCTCGGTCGGCCTCTCCTACGGCGCCCATTCCAACCTCTGCGTCAACCAGATCAATCGCTGGGCGACGCAGGCGCAGAAGGAAAAATATCTGCCTTCGCTGTGCAGTGGCGAAAAGGTCGGCGCGCTGGCAATGTCGGAATCCGGCGCCGGGTCCGACGTCGTGTCGCTGCGCCTGCGCGCGGAAAGGCGCAACGACCGCTATGTGCTCAACGGCACCAAAATGTGGATCACCAACGGACCGGATGCCGAGACGCTGGTCGTGTATGCCAAGACCGATCCGGAACTCAATTCGCGCGGCATCACCGCTTTCATCGTCGAAAAGGCCTTTGCCGGTTTTTCGGTGGCGCAAAAGCTCGACAAGCTTGGCATGCGCGGCTCGAACACCGGCGAGCTGGTGTTCGAGAATGTCGAAGTGCCGTTCGACAATGTGCTGCACGAGGAAGGGCGCGGTGTCGAGGTGCTGATGTCGGGCCTCGACTACGAACGCGCCGTGCTGGCCGGCGGGCCGATCGGGCTGATGGCTGCGTGCCTCGATGTGGCGATACCTTACGTGCACGAGCGCAAGCAGTTCGGCCAGCCGATCGGCGAATTCCAGCTGGTGCAAGGCAAGCTCGCCGACATGTATGCGACGATGAACGCGGCGCGCGCCTACGTCTATGCCGCGGCCGCCGCCTGCGATCGCGGTGAGACGGCCCGCAAGGATGCTGCCGGCTGTATTCTCTTCGCCGCCGAAAAGGCGACGCTGATGGCGCTCGAGGCCATCCAGCTTTTGGGCGGCAACGGCTACATCAACGACTACCCGACCGGCCGGCTGCTCCGCGACGCCAAGCTCTACGAAATCGGTGCCGGCACCAGCGAAATCCGTCGCTGGCTGATCGGGCGGGAAATCATGGCGGAGAGCGCCTAATGGCATCCTTTTGAGCTTTTGCCAGAAGCCATACGATGTGGCATATTTCGGACTATGTGCCACAACCCTAGCGAGACGAACCATGGCGGGCAGAACGGGAAAGTCCGGATTTGACGAACATCCGCAAGCACAGCTCGATGCCAGCGCTCGCAAAACGCCGCTTAGGGTTCCGGCGAAACGCGAGCGTGTTAAACTTGGCGAGGGCGGGCGCTTCGTCATCCCTGCTGCGATGCGCGAGGAGATGGGCGTGAAGCCTGGCGAGGAGATGATCCTGCATGTCGAAAACGGCGAGCTGCGGGTAAGATCGTGGCTGCAGAATCTGCGACGCGTCCAGGCCGAATTGTCGGCGCTGAAACAGCCCGGTGAAAGCGTCGTCGACGAATTTCTGAAGGAGCGGCGGGAAGAGCAGCGTCGAAGCGACAAGCGTCTCGACCGGCTTCACGCCGAAGGGACGACAGGAAAGCGGGCGAAATGAAGCCCTACGTCATGGACAGTTCGGCGGCACTCGCAATCCTGCTCAACGAGCAAGGCACCGATAGTGCTTTGGGGTTCGCGCCGGATGCACAATGCAGTTCGGTCAATGCGGCCGAAATCATCGCCAAGCTGATCGACAAGGGACGCAGCATGGAACAGGCCGCGGACGACCTCGCCAGTCTCGGCATGCCGATCGCCGTTTTCGACGAAGCGATGGGCATCGCCGCCGGGCAGCTTCGCCAACTGACGCGGCATCGCGGCCTGTCATTGGGCGATCGGGCCTGCCTCGCGCTGGCTATTCGCGAGAACGCCATTGCCGTCACCGCTGATCGCGATTGGAGCGACCTCGATGTCGGCTGCAAGATCGAGCTGATCCGGTAGCGCCATGGCCCCCCTCACCTCGCAGATCTCGCCCGCCTCCGATATTTTCCGCGCCAATGCCGAGCGCATGCGGGCGCTGGTCGCCGATATTGCTGAGAAAGCGGCCACGGTCGAACGCGGCGGCTCGGAAGATGCGCGCGAGCGGCACGTCTCCCGCGGCAAGCTCCTGCCGCGGCAACGCCTCGCCCAATTGCTCGATACCGGCTCCCCCTTCCTCGAAATCGGCCAGTTCGCGGCATGGTCGATGTATGGCGAGGACATCCCGTCGGCCGGCCTCATCGCCGGCATCGGCCGCGTCGAAGGCACCGAAGTGATGGTCGTCGTCAACGACGCCACGGTGAAGGGCGGCACCTATTATCCGCTGACGGTGAAGAAGCATCTGCGTGCACAGGAAATCGCGCTGCAGAATAATCTGCCTTGCGTCTATCTGGTCGACAGCGGCGGCGCCAATCTGCCCAATCAGGACGAGGTGTTTCCCGACCGCGATCATTTCGGCCGCATCTTCTATAACCAGGCCAACATGTCGGCCGCCGGCATTCCGCAGATCGCCTGCGTCATGGGGTCGTGCACGGCCGGCGGCGCCTATGTGCCTGCGATGTCGGACGAGACAATCATGGTGCGCAACCAGGCAACCATCTTTCTCGGCGGCCCGCCGCTGGTGAAGGCGGCCACCGGCGAGGACGTCACCGCCGAGGACCTCGGTGGCGCCGACGTGCACACAAGGCTTTCCGGCGTTGCCGACCACTATGCGCTCGACGACGAGCATGCGCTGGCCATATGCCGGCGTATCGTCAAAAACCTGAATCAGAACAAGACTGTAAGCCTTGCCTTACAGAAATCGGTTCCGCCGCTTCACGATCCACATGAACTCTACGGCATCGTGCCGACGGATCTGCGCCAGCCCTACGACGTACGCGAGGTAATCGCCCGCACCGTCGACGGCTCCGAATTCGATGAGTTCAAGCAGAGTTATGGCACCACGCTGGTCACCGGTTTTGCCCATCTCAGCGGCATGCCGGTCGGCATCATCGCCAACAATGGCGTGCTGTTTTCGGAAAGCGCGCTAAAGGGCGCGCATTTCATCGAGCTGTGCTGCCAGCGCAAGATCCCGCTGATTTTCCTGCAGAACATCACCGGCTTCATGGTCGGGCGGAAATACGAGGCCGGCGGCATCGCCAAGGACGGCGCCAAGCTGGTGATGGCGGTCGCCACCGCCAAGGTGCCGAAAGTAACGATGATCATCGGCGGCTCGTTCGGCGCCGGCAATTACGGTATGTGCGGACGCGCCTATTCGCCACGCTTCCTGTGGATGTGGCCGAATGCCCGCATTTCGGTGATGGGCGGAGAGCAGGCTGCAACGGTGCTGGCCGTGGTCAAGCGCGAAGGCATCGAGCGCAAGGGCGGAGAATGGAGCGCCGAGGAGGAGGCGAAATTCAAGAAGCCGATCCTGATGAAATACGAGCATGAAGGCCACCCGCTCTATTCGTCGGCAAGGCTCTGGGACGACGGCATCATCGACCCGGCCAAGACCCGCGAGGTGCTGGCGCTCAGCCTTTCGGCCGCGCTCAACGCCGAGATCGAAGAGACAAGGTTCGGCGTGTTCAGGATGTGAGATGAGCGAAATCGGCCAGAGGATTCGTATTCAAACCGGCGACATCACGAAGCTGGCGGTCGATGCCATCGTCAACGCCGCCAACACCTCTCTTCTCGGAGGCGGCGGCGTCGACGGCGCTATCCACCGCGCGGCCGGCCCCGAGCTTGTGGCAGAATGCCGGGCCTTGCATGGCTGCAAGGTCGGAGACGCAAAAATCACCAAGGGCTACAGACTGCCCGCGCGCTACGTCATTCATACGGTCGGGCCGGTCTGGCAAGGTGGCAGCAAAGGAGAAGCCGAACTGCTCGCCTCCTGCTATCGCCGGTCGCTCGAAATCGCCGCCGCAAAGGACTGCCGGACGGTGGCGTTTCCAGCGATCTCGACCGGGGCCTACCGCTACCCAAAGGATCAGGCGACGCAAATTGCTGTCGGGACCGTGAGCGCCTTCATCGGCCAGAACATCGTTCCGGAAACCGTCATTTTCTGCTGCTTCGACGAGCCGACGGCCGAATTGTATCAGCGGGTCGTTGCTGCACTCGGCAAAGCGTGATCCACAGCCATGAGAAATCTGCAGACCCATTTTCAATCATCCAACTGGCCATACAGAAAAATTGCGGCTATTGCTGTTTTTCAACGTCAATGGGGCTTGGGCGAAGGTGAAACAGCAACTTTTCCAGAAAACTACTGCCGCAATACTTTCGGGGTTACTTATATTGGCTGCACCAGGCACTGGCGCGGCGGGATCGTTGGCCGGAAGCGAAGGCGACAAGCGCTTTTCACCACTTCTGCCTGGCAGCGCCAAGGACGAGTGCACCAAGGCCTACAAGGCCTATGTCGCTGCAAGCGGCCATTCGGCATACGCCACGACGTCTTTCGTGCGGGTCAGGGACGGTTACGTCCTGTGTGGCGCCCACTACAACGCCTCGTCGCAAAAGGCGGCAGAGGCCATGGCGATGAAATCCTGCCAGAGCGCACGGGCGTACTACAAGGTGGCGGCCAGCGGCAACTGTCAGATCGCGGCTTCGAAGTAGACGGGCAAACGCCGATCCGGGATTGCCCGCGCCAAATCCGGGAGGCCCGATGTTCGCCAAGATCCTGATCGCCAACCGTGGCGAGATCGCCTGCCGGGTGGTCCGCACGGCACGCAGGATGGGTGTGCGCAGCGTCGCCGTCTATTCCGATGCCGACGCTCACGCCTTGCATGTCGAAATGGCCGACGAAGCGGTGCATATCGGCGCCTCTCCCGCCAACGAAAGCTATCTGCGCGGCGACAAGATCATTGCAGCGGCCTTGGCCACAGGTGCCGAGGCCATCCATCCGGGCTACGGCTTTCTTTCGGAAAACCCCGAATTCGTCGACCAGGTCGCGGCCGCTGGGCTGATCTTCATTGGGCCGTCGGCGGCCTCGATCCGTGCCATGGGACTGAAGGACGCGGCCAAGCGGCTGATGGAAAAGTCCGGCGTGCCTGTCGTTCCGGGCTATCATGGCGAAGCGCAGGAGATCGTGTTGCTCGCCTCCAAGGCGCGCGAGATCGGCTACCCCGTATTGATCAAGGCGCGCGCCGGCGGCGGCGGCAAGGGCATGCGGCGTGTCGAGCATCCCGATGATTTTTCGGAAGCACTGTCGGGCGCGCGGCGCGAGGCGAAAGCCGCGTTCGGTGACGACCGCGTCTTGGTGGAAAAATATGTCGATAAGCCGCGCCACATCGAAGTGCAGGTGTTTGGTGACAATTTCGGCAACGCCGTACATCTTCACGAACGTGACTGCTCGGCGCAGCGCCGCCATCAGAAGGTGATCGAGGAGGCGCCTGCCCCCGGCATGACGCCGGCACTGCGCAAGGCGATGACCGAGGCGGCGGTGAAAGCCGCCAAGGCAATCCACTATTCCGGCGCCGGTACCATCGAGTTCATCGTCGATGCCTCGCAAGGTCTGAAGGCCGACCGTTTCTGGTTCATGGAAATGAACACCCGCCTGCAGGTCGAGCACCCCGTCACCGAAATGGTCACCGGCATCGACTTGGTCGAGTGGCAGTTCCGGGTAGCCTCCGGCGAAAAACTGCCGAAGACGCAGAGCGAGATCGCGCTCTCCGGCCACGCCTTCGAGGCGCGCATCTATGCCGAGGACGCGGCAAGAGGGTTTTTACCGGCGACCGGCACCTTGCACCATTTGAAATTTCCGCAGCCAGCACCGGAAGGTGCGACCATGCGCATCGAAACCGGCGTGCGCGCCGGCGATGCGATTTCGCCGTTTTACGACCCGATGATCGCCAAGCTGATCGTCCATGGCAGGGACAGACGGGCGGCGCTCACGGCACTTGGCGAGGCGCTGTCGCAGACCGAAATCGCCGGCTCGACCGTCAACACTGGCTTTCTTGCCGCGCTGGCCGCTGATGCAGCTTTTGCGGCGGGCGATGTCGATACCGGCCTGATCTCCAGGCATCAGCAGGCGTTGACGGCGGTTGCGCCGCCGAGCGGTGAGACGATTGCCGCCGCGGCACTTGCCGCGTCCGGTGCGCGCGACTTGCCGTCCTCGGACGATCCCTGGTTGTCGCTGGCCGGCTATGCGCATTTCCACGCTGTAGTGCGGCGCATGCTGCTGAAGTTTGGGGAGCAGGAGATCGTCGCGCGCGTGTCGGTGCGGCCGGACAGACGGTTCGAGGTGGCGCTGGAAGCGCCCTATGACAGCGTCAATTCGCATGATCTCCGTACCGCCCCTCGCCTCGCCCGCTGGCCGGGCCACGTCACCGTCTTCGAGGGCGCTATCGGCTACGATTTTGCCGTGCCGGACCCGTTGGCGCGAGCCGACGAAGCCGCCGCTTCCGGCAGCCTGCGCGCGCCGATGCCGGGCCTGGTCAAATTGGTGCGTGCGGCAAAAGGCGACGCGGTGATCAAGGGCCAGCCGCTGCTGATCCTGGAGGCGATGAAGATGGAGCACACCATTGCTGCGCCCCATGACGGGCTTATCGCCGAGATCGCCGCCGAAGGCGCGCAGGTCACAGACGGAACCGTGCTGGTTCGCTTTGCCGAGGAACCACAGCTGACCGCAGTTTCATTATCCACGAAGTGACCCCGAGCGCGTCACAAAAGGCACCGCAAAGATGAAAATGGCCGGGTTTGAGCCGGCCATTTTCAATTACAACATAGTTCTATCAGGGCTGGATCGGCGCGTATTTGCCGTCATGCCACTGGTTGATGTCGTAGCTGGCGTTCTTGAGGTCGCCCTTCTCGTCGAAGGTGACCGGCCCGACAACCGTGCTGATCGGCTGGCCGTTCTTCAACGCCTCGGCGACCTTGGCCGGGTCGTCGCTGCCGGCGCGTTTGATGCCCTCGGCGAATGCCTGGATCACGGCATAGGAAAACAGCGTGAAGCCCTCCGGCACAAAGCCGCCGGCCTTGATCTTGGCGATGGCTTCCTTGGCTTCGGGCTTCGACTGCGGATCCGATGGGAAGACGAACATGGTGCCTTCGCCGGCCGGACCGGCAACCTGCCAGAATTCCGGCGAAGCGATCGAGTCCGGCATGATCAACTGGAACTTGAGGTTCTGCTCCGCGGACTGGCGCAGGATGAGGCCGGCTTCGGGGTGATAGCCGCCGAAATAGACCACATCAGCCTTCAGCTCCTTGAGCTTGGTAACGAGCGCGGAATAGTCCTTCTCGCCGGCGTTGATGCCCTCGTAGAGGATTTCATTGAGACCGTTCTGGTTCATCGTTGCCTTGACGGCATCGGCCACGCCCTGCCCATAGGCGCTCTTGTCGTGCAGGATGACGACTTTCTTGCCGGCATATTTCTTGGCGATCCAGGGACCAATAAAAGCGCCCTGCGCATCGTCGCGCGTATAGAGGCGCATGATCGTCGGCCAGCCGGCCTTCGCCGCTGCGTCGGTCAACACCGGGTTTGAGGAAGCCGGACTCATCATCAGCGCACCGGCTTCTGCGTAGACAGCGGAGGCCGGGATGCTGGAGCCCGAGCAGGCGTGACCATCGATGAACTTGACACCATTGGCGATGATGCGGTTGGCGACCGAAACCGCCTGCTTCGGATCGCACTGATCATCCTCGATGTCGAGCTTGATCTGGCGACCGTCGACGCCGCCAGCCGCGTTGATCGCGTCGGCGGCGGCTTGCGCGCCTTGCTTGAACTGATCGCCGATGGTGGCAAGCTGCCCGGTCATCGGTCCGACCACCGAAAAGGTGATGTCGTCGGCGAAGGCGACCGGCGCGGTCATCATCAGGCCAAATATGGCTGCGCTCAAAATACTGAATTTCTTCATGGTGACATAACTCCTCCACTCTCGCGCAGCCGCCCGGCCGCGCCTCTTCCAGAGTGGCGGGAGAATTTCATCCTTCGCCGGAGCTGTCTAGACGCATCGTCGGCGCTCGATTGGGCCTGTAACATGCGGTCCCAAAGACAAAGCCGCGCCAGCCCTGTTCCGGCCGGTCGCGGCTTTTGCCGTTGAGCTTGCCGGCGCATCAGCGCCGGAACCCGCTGGCTTTCCCTGTCTGTTGCACGGCTCGGCCTGATCAGCCTGCCGTGCTCTTGGTTTTGACTTGGTCGGCCATCTTGCGCGGCCTCTTTTTTTCGGGCCAGCCGTCTGCGCGACCTTGACCCGAAGCGTCCCTGTCAGTGAACTCAGTGCCGGCGAATTCAGTGCATCGTCATCCATTCGCGGGCTTCGCGCAGCGCCCTGGCGATCTCGACTTTCGACATGGCGGCCGACAATTCAGAACGCAGTTCCGCGGCGCGGGCCGAACCCTTGATCGCGGCGATGTTGAACCATTTGTGGGCGGCGACGACATCGGTCTCGCAATCGCGGCCGGTCGCATACATCATGCCCAACTCGAAAAGAATATCGGCCTGGGCAGTTGCCCCCATGGCGCCGAAGCCGGCTTCAAGCATTTCAAAACGTGCCATTTCAAATCCCCTGTTCTGGCTCCCGAGAGCTGTCTCCGTCTGTCCCTCGGTGTCCTTGATTACCTTCGGGGGCGGCCGCTCTTTCGATGCTTTCGAGAATGCCGCGGAGGCTTGAATCCGTCGTTAAATGGCGTGCTTAATTTGAGGAAAACAAAGCTAAAACAAGAGGTAAACGCGAAAAATTCGTTAAGGATACAAAGCCAGCAACTGCGCCAGTTTGCACAAAATTTGAAGAAAACTTGCGAGGCGCGGATCAAGACTCCGCTAACCACAGAAGACAAAGACGTGTGCGGCCCGTTTCATTTTTCGCCGGCGCGGCCGTTCGGGAGCGGGCAAAAGCCCGCAACCCTTCCGTCGCGGCACCGCTTTTGTTTTTCCGGGAGCTGGACTAGCTTACGTTTGCGTAAGGGCAGACGGCCGGGACGGAGCCCGATTGGACTTGCCTGAGGGAGGAAAGACATGTTTCGACACGTGAGCCTGGCCCTCGCGGCCGCAATAATGATGACCGGCGCGGCATGGGCCGATCCGATCGAAGGCAATTGGAAAACGCAAGCCGGAGCGACTGCCGCCATTTCGGGTGGCGGCGGGGCATTTTCGATTACGCTCAAATCCGGCAAATTTGCCGGCAAGAACATCGGTTCACTGAAGGTGGCCGGCGACAACAAATATGCCGGCACCATAACCGACCCCGAAACCGACAAGACCTATTCGGGCAAGGCTTCGCTTTCCGGCAGTTCGCTCAAGATGAGCGGCTGCGTGTTCGGCGGGCTGATCTGCAAGAGCCAGACCTGGCACAAGCTCTGATCGTGCCATTCCTGCCGGGGTGCGCGGGGCCAGTCGGCCCCGTTTTCATATATCGGTCTCGCAGCCGCGGCTCGCCATAGGTCACTGCTTTCAAGGCGGCCCGCCCAGAGATCATCAACCATTTTGAACCCCAGATGAACGCCGCCATCAGAGCCGGTTCAGCCTGGGCAAGGCATTGTCATGCGTGTTGAAGGAGACACCGCGCGATGCTTGCCCGCCGCTTCACCATCGTCTGCCTGCTGATGAGCCTGTTCGGCATGTTGTTCGCCGTCCTTGTCGCCGAAGCCGGCCGGCCGGCCCGCGCCTGGGACGTGGCCATTTCCTGCCGGCTCGGTTGCCCGAACCAGCTTCGCCACTGAACCCGACAGCGAGATATTGAAACCCACGCCATGACCCGCCTCACCGCCAATGTCGTCAAGATCCTTCGGCTTCTGCCGCGGACGGCACTCATCCTGACGCTTCTGGCGGCCCCGGTCCTGGCCGTGCCGACGATGCGCGCCGATGCCGGTTCGACCATCGAGGCGCCTGCGCTGAGAAAGTCCGGCGTCGGCTTTGTGCTGCTGGTCAGCCTGCGGCGAGGCTAGGTCGCCGGAAAGAAAACCGCCGACAGGGCGTTTTGAGACCGCCTTACCCCCTCCCAACTGCGCGCCCAACTCTCTATATTGGGTCATGGAAAAGCGAATCTATCCTCAAGCCATTGAATCGGTCGTCACGCCGGAGCCGTTCGGCCGACAGAGCTTTAACGACGCCAAGAAGGCGGTCGCGGCCCTGCAGGTGCTTTACGACCGCAACACCAAGTTCCTGCGCGATTCATTTGCCGCGCTCGCCGCGGGCGGCGACAACAACAAACGCTACCGGGCCTTCTATCCGGAGATCGGCGTCACCACGAGTTCGTTCACCCAAATCGACTCGAGGCAGGCCTATGGTCACATGCCGACGCCGGGGCATTTCTCAACCACAATCACCCAGCCTGCTCTTTTCGAGAGCTATCTCACCGAACAGCTTCGGCTGATCATGCGCAACCACGGCGTTCCGGTCACGGTTTCAGAATCGACCACTCCCATCCCCCTGCATTTCGCCTTTCTCGAAGGCACGCATGTCGACGGTTCCGCTGCGGAACGCATCAAACGGCCGATCCGTGACCTGTTCGACGTGCCGGATCTCGACGGCACCGACGACCAGATCGCCAACGGTACATTTGAAGTGGGATTGGGCGAGGCACGGCCGCTGGCGCCGTTCACGGCACAACGGATCGACTATTCGCTGCATCGGATGTCGCACTATACGGCGACCAGTCCCCAGCATTTCCAGAACTTCGTGCTGTTCACCAACTACCAGTTCTACATCGACGAATTCGTCGCCCGTGCACGCGAATTGATGGCCAATGGCGGTGACGGATATGTAGAGTTCGTCGAGCCGGGCAATATCGTGACCAAAGTGGGCGACAGCGCGCCTGGTGAGGGTGCTGCGCCCCCTCGCCTGCCGCAGATGCCGGCCTATCATCTGAAGAAGCCGAATCATGGCGGCATCACCATGGTCAATATCGGCGTTGGACCTTCCAACGCCAAGACCATCACCGACCATATTGCGGTGCTCCGGCCGCATGCCTGGGTGATGCTCGGCCACTGCGCCGGCCTGCGCAACACGCAGGCACTGGGCGATTATGTGCTGGCACACGCCTACGTTCGGGAAGACCATGTCCTCGACGACGATCTTCCGGTCTGGGTGCCGATCCCGCCGCTGGCTGAAATCCAAGTGGCGCTGCAGGAAGCGGTCGCCGAGGTCACCGGGCTTTCCGGCTACGACCTCAAGCGCATCATGCGCACCGGCACCGTCGCCACCATCGACAACCGCAACTGGGAGCTGCGCGACCAGCGCGGGCCGGTGCAGCGGCTGTCGCAGTCGCGGGCGATCGCGCTCGATATGGAATCGGCCACGATCGCCGCCAACGGCTTCCGCTTCCGGGTTCCCTATGGCACGCTGCTTTGCGTATCCGACAAGCCGCTGCATGGCGAATTGAAGCTGCCCGGCATGGCGACCGAGTTCTACAAGCGGCAAGTGGCGCAGCACCTGACCATCGGCATCAGGGCGATGGAGAAGCTGGCTGAAATGCCGATGGAGCGACTGCATTCGCGCAAGCTCAGGAGCTTTTCGGAAACGGCCTTCCAGTAAATGCCGAATCGCATGTGTCGGTCCGGGTCAGGACATTTCGTCATCTTGATTGAGCCGCACTTCTGCCGATAGACAAAGCGATGGCACGTATTCGGGACATGACGGTTGCGCTGGCATTCGTCGCAATGCTTGCACTCTCGGCCGCGCTGGTGGCCGGGTTTTTCGGATCGCTGCATCCGGCCCTCGATTCCTTTGCTCATTTCCGCGTCCATTTTTCGGTGCTGATGGCGCTTTGCGCGCTGCCCCTGCTTGCCACCTCGTTTCGCCTGCAGGCCGCGGCCGCCTTGCTGTTTGCGATAGCCTCCTTTGCCACCACGTCGAATGCCTTGCCGCTTTCGCGGCTATGGCAGGTGCAGGCCGCCTACGAAGCCAAACCCGGTGACGAGCCAGTCTACCGCCTGTTGCAGATGAACCTCAGGTTCAACAATCCAACACCCGAGAAGGTGCTGTCGCTGATCGGCCGGACCCAGCCCGATGTGATCACCCTCGACGAGGTGTCCGAGATGTCGAAGGCAAAGCTTGGGCTGCTGTCCGGCGCTTATCCCTACCGGATCCTCTGCCCGTATCCCAATGGCGTGTTCGGCGTTGCGCTGCTGTCCAGACGACCGTTTGCCATAGGCACGGCGCCGCACTGCGACAGCCGCGGCGCGATGGCGATCGCCACGGTCGATTTTGGCGGAACCGACGTCGATGTCGGCGCCATCCACCTCACCTGGCCATGGCCGCACAACCAATCACGGCAGATTGGAGGGTTGTCTGACGAAATCGCCTCGCTTGGCGAGACGTCGATCCTGGCGGGCGACTGCAACGCAGCGCCATGGAGCGCCGCTGTCCGGCGCGTCGCATCGCTTGGCAAGCTGACTGTAATGCCGTCGGTCGGGCCGACCTGGCTCTACAGAAAGCTGCCGGATTTCCTGCGCTTCGCCGGACTGCCGATCGACCAGGTTTTCAGCAAGGGCGCCATCCTTATCCGTTCGGCGTCGACCCTTGAGGACACCGGCTCAGACCATCTGCCGGTGCTGGTGGAGTTTTCGCTACGGTCGCTCGACGAGCACCAGACGGCGACCGCGCTTGCAGCGCTGCCTGGCGGGACGCGAAGCTGAAAATCCGCAGTCCAGTCTCGACCTGGCTTATTACTGGCCCACAAAAGCGCGGATGAGGTGCTCGACAGGGCCGCCGTCGCGATGCTCGTGCGCATCGAAGGCGATCTGCTTTGCCTCGTATTCGGCATAGATGGCATTGATCCGGCGCTTTGCCTCGCGACGTGCCTCGAAACAGTGCGGGTCATCAGCGACTGTCAGCCCTCGAACCGACTTTTCGGTGGCCCGCATCATCTGTCTGGCGATGCGGCCATGGGTCTCTTCATGGGCGCGGACGCCAGCGAAGAACCGCTTCCAGCGCTTCTGCAGCGCAGGCGATGGGGCTGAGACCAGTTTGGGATAGGTATAGAAGAGATTGAGCGTCCCGTTGGCCTGGCGCAGGCGGCAGACGCCGTTTTCCTGATGGGCGTCGAAGGTCCAATCACCGACGCTGTAGCCGGTTTGCGCGATGGCGTGGGTCATGAAGCCGTGCTTCGGCCCACTGCGATCCATGGCCTCGATCAGGGCCGCGCCGGTGGTTCCGGCAATGTTGTAAGTTCGTGTCTTGACCAGCACCTTAGTGCCGGCCAAGGCTGCAGGGGCGCACAATGCCCCGATCGCCACAACGCTCGTCAGAACTGCCAGGCGCATTTTTCCTTCCTCCCTGTCGCGGCAGAAAGGAAACACAGGCAGGCGGTTTATTCAACAATCCTACGGTTGCGCTGCTCCTCATCTTGTTTAGTCCGGAACAAACCTTGTGACTTACATGTTCTGGTAGACCGGGCCCTCGCCGCCCTGTGGCGGCACCCAATTTATATTCTGGTTCGGGTCCTTGATATCGCAAGTCTTGCAGTGCACGCAGTTCTGCGCGTTGATGACGAAGCGCACATCCTTTGCCGCAGGATCGGCGGCGGCATTGCCGTCCTTGTCGACCCATTCGTAGACGCTGGCCGGGCAGTAACGCGTCGAGGGCCCGGCATAGACGTCATGCTCGGAGCGCTTTTGCAGGTCCATGTCGGCGACGAGCAGATGGACCGGCTCGTTCTCCTCGTGGTTGGTGTTGGACAGGAACACCGACGACAGCCGGTCGAAGGTCAGCACCCCGTCCGGCTTCGGGTAGGCGATCTTCTGGTGCGCGGCGGCCGGTTCCAGCGTGGCGTAGTCGGCCTTGCCGTGCTTCATCGTGCCGAAGGGCGAGAAGCCGAACAGCGTGTTCAGCCACATGTCGAGCCCGCCAAGGCCAACACCGACAATGGTGCCGAAGCGCGACCATAGCGGCTTGACGTTGCGCACTTTCTTCAAGTCCTTGCCGATATCGGTGGCGCGCCAGGTGGCCTCATAGGAGGCCAGCTCGTCATTGGCGCGGCCGGCGGCTATCGCATCACAGACATGCTCGGCCGCCAGCATTCCGGAGAGCACGGCATTGTGCGAGCCCTTGATGCGCGGCACGTTGACGAAGCCGGCCGCGCAGCCGATCAGCGCACCGCCGGGGAAGGACAGTTTCGGCACCGACTGCCAGCCGCCTTCGGTGATGGCGCGGGCACCATAGCCCAGCCGCTTGGCACCCTCGAAGGTGCCGCGGATCGCCGGATGGGTCTTGAAGCGCTGAAACTCGTCAAAGGGCGACAGATAGGGGTTCTTGTAGTTCAGGTGAACGACGAAGCCGACTGCCACCTGGTTGTCCTCGAGATGGTAGAGGAAGGAGCCGCCGCCGGTCTTCATATCGAGCGGCCAGCCGAAGGAATGCTGGACAAGGCCCGGCCGGTGGTTTTCCGGTTTGATCTGCCAGAGTTCCTTGAGGCCGATGCCGTATTTTCCGGGCTCACGACCGTCGGAAAGGTGGTGTTTGGCGATCAGTTGCTTGGCCAGCGAGCCGCGCGCGCCCTCGCCGATCAAGACATATTTGCCCATCAGCGCCATGCCCGGCGCAAAGCCCGGACCGTGCGTGCCGTCCTTCTCGACGCCCATGTCGCCGGTGACGACGCCGGTGACCGCACCGGCCTCGTTGTAGAGCAGGCCGACCGCGGCAAAGCCCGGATAGATCTCGACGCCCAGCGCCTCGGCCTTGGTCGCCAGCCAGCGGCAGACATTGCCGAGCGAGACGATATAGTTGCCGTGATTGTTCATCAGCGGCGGCATCAGGATATTGGGCAGACGGAACGAACCGGCGGGGCCGAGAACCAGGAAATGGTCGTCGGTGACCGGTGTCCTGAAGGGATGACCCTCCTCTTCGCGCCAGCCGGGCAGCAGCCGGTCGATGCCGATCGGATCGACGACGGCGCCGGACAGGATGTGCGCGCCGACTTCGCCGCCCTTTTCCAGCACGACGACGGAAAGCTCGGGATTGACCTGCTTGAGACGGATCGCGGCGGCGAGGCCGGCCGGGCCGGCGCCGACGATGACCACGTCGAATTCCATGCTTTCGCGTTCGATATCGCTCATCGATCCCTCACTGGCTCGCTATTCCCGGCATCTTGCTGGCTCACGCGCTGCATAGCGCATCAAATAGCGACGGGAAACCGGCGCGGACGTGACAATACCGATTTCGTCAAAAAGTCGCGTCCTGCCGCACAAATTCGCGGTGACGAGCATCAATCTTCAATCCTATTCGGTTTGCACAGATATGTCGCACTGATGTTTTTAATTGTTCGACGGCTTGCTTATCGGCCATACTTCCCGCCATGCGCATATTCGGGCCGGCTGGCTTTTCATCGACGCGCTTTTTTTTCACGCCCGGCCGGTTTTGCCGTGCGGCGCTCTTGGCGCTTCTGCCACTGACGGCCCTCGATGCCCGTGCCGAGCAGCAACTGGTCTGGGCGACCGGCGCCTATTCCTTTTCCGACGAGCGCGGCGGTTTCCGCATCACCGGGGCTTCCGGCATCGGCACGAAGGAGGATCCGCTGGTCATCACCGAAGAGCTGAATTCAGCGACGCCGGTAACGCTGGCCATTCGCACAACAAGGCCGATCCAGCCGTTCGGCAAGGCGGGAGACTTCGCCAATGGTCTGATGTATATGCGCATCGACGTGCTCAACAATAGCGGCCAAGCCTGGGTCGAGTTCCAGTTCGAACTCCAGGAGATCCTCGACCAGCCGAGCGTGTTCGGCGACGGCCTGTCGTTCGACCAGCGCAACAAAACGCCCGAAAATATCTGGTCGAGCAGCTACGCCGATTTCGACCGCAATTTCGAACCGTATGACCGCCTGCTGTTCAAGAACGGCAAGATCGACCCGCTGAAGACCGCCAGCTTCTATTTCCTGATCACCGACTACACGCCGCGCTGGACGTTCTATCTGGTGCAGGATCCGCGCATACCGTCGAGCTGAACTTGCAAATTCAAGCTTCGCGGCCGAATGTGAAACCATGACTGCCGCCCCCCACAATAGCCGAGCCGATCTCGCCGAGCTGCTGGCCTTCTACGCCAGCGCCGGCGTCGACGAGGCACTTGAAGAACAGCCGGTAAACAGGTTTGCAGAAGCCAGGCCACCGGAGCGGGTGCCCGCGGCGGCCGCTGTGCCGCTCAGTGAAAATGCGACGCCACAACGCTCGACGAGCGTATCGCGCGCCGAAATGGGCGAGAGACCGAGTACAGCACCGGCAGTGCGAGCGTCCCCGGCCATGTCAACGGTGCCCGACGAGGCGCAAGCGGCATTGGCGCGGCAACTGGCGAGATCGGCGGCAAGCCTCGACGAGCTTCGCCAGCACATGGCGGCATTCGACGGCTGCAATCTCAAATTCACCGCCAAGAACCTTGTGTTCGCCGACGGCAATCCAACTGCCGAGGTGATGCTGGTCGGCGAAGCGCCGGGTCGCGATGAAGACATAGAGGGCTTGCCGTTCGTTGGCCGCTCCGGCCGGCTGCTCGACCGCATGCTGGCCGCGATCGGTCTTGACCGGACGTCCGTCTACATCGCCAATGTCATTCCCTGGCGGCCGCCGGGCAACCGCACGCCGACCCCGCACGAGACCGAGATCTGCCGGCCGTTCATCGAGCGGCAGATCGAGTTGGTCAATCCGAAGGTGCTGGTCAATCTCGGCGGCCCGTCGGCAAAGACCCTGCTCAACACCTCCGAAGGCATATTGCGGCTGCGCGGCAACTGGCGCGTCCACACGACCCCGTCCGGCGTCGCCATTCCTGCCATGCCGACCCTGCATCCGGCCTATTTGCTGAGAACGCCGGCGCACAAGAAGCTGGCGTGGCGGGATTTCCTCGAAGTGAAGGCGAAGTTGCGGGCGCTCGGGTAATGGTGCAGAGCGCGTCTTCAGTTCTCCCCTTGCGAGAAAGGAAGGGCGGCATCATGACTTCGCAGGTAATTGAAATGCGCCCACTGCCGGCCTAGTCATCTCGTTATGACAGCAGCCCAGATTTCCGCCGGCAGTCTCATTCGCGAATGGCGTACACGCCGGCGCATGAGCCAGCTCGACCTCGCTATGGAGGCCGAGATCTCGCAGCGGCATCTGAGTTTCGTTGAAAGCGGCCGCGCCGCACCCTCGCGTGACATGGTGCTGCATCTGGCGGAGCAGCTTTCGATCCCGCTCAGGCAGCGCAACCAGCTGCTGCTGGCTGCCGGCTTTGCCCCGAGCTTCGGCGAACGACCACTTGACGATGCCTCGATGGCACCGGCGATGGCGGCGGTCGAGACCGTGCTCAAGGCGCACGAGCCGTTCCCGGCGCTTGCCGTCGACCGGCATTGGAACCTGGTGTCGGCGAACGCCGCCATCGGCCCGTTCCTCGCCAATGTCGCCGATGCCTCCCTGCTGAAGCCACCGGTCAACGTTTTGCGCCTCAGCCTGCATCCCGGCGGCATCGCGCCATGTATCGTCAACCTAGCGGAATGGCGGACACATCTTCTGGAGCGGCTGAAGCGGCAGAACGACGCTACCGCCGATCCGGCTCTTGTCGAGCTCGAGCGCGAGCTTCGGGCCTATCCGTCCGGCCTTAGAGGCAGCCGGCCGGCGCCGGTCGAACCGAACGCGATTGCCCATCCGCTCAAGCTTGCCCATGGCGACGCGGTGCTGTCGTTCATCAGCACCATCACCGTGTTCGGCACGCCGCTCGACGTGACGCTGTCGGAGCTGGCGATCGAATCTTTTTTCCCCGCCGACGAACAGACGCGGGCGGTGCTGGTGCGGCTGGCGACAGAGCGGACTGACGCTGCGAAGCCGTGATCACCCTTCCGGCGCGACGGCCTTGCGGGTGCGGGTGCGTTCGAGACCAAGCTGGCGCTCGCGCCAGATGATGAAAATCCCCGCCGCAACCACGATCATGCCGCCGACCAGCATATTGATCGTGGCGACGTCGCCAAAGACCAGATAGCCGACGACGACGCCGAGGATCATCGAAGTGTATTCGAAGGGTGCCACGACGGAAGCCTCGGCATGGCGATAGGCCGAGGTCATCAGGATCTGGCCAAGCCCGCCGCAAAAACCCGCGGCAATCAGAAGCCCCGCCTGCGCTGGCGTCAGCGCCTGCCAGCCGAATGGCAGCGAAAGCAGCGCCATGAGGCTCGCGGTAACCGAAAACCACAGCACGATGGTCGCCGTCCGCTCGCTCTGGACGAGGTTGCGAACCAGGAGCATGGCGATGGCGGAGATCGCCGCGGCTATGAGGGCGGCAATGACGCCGAGCACCTCCTGATCGCCGAGGGCAGCGCCCGAACTGAGCAGCGTCAGTTCCGGCCACGAGATGATCAGCACCCCGACCAGGCCGACGGCAACCGCACTCCAGCGATAGATGCGGATGGCTTCGCCGAGGAAGATCGAACTGAACACCACGACCAGCAGCGGCTGCGCGTAGTTCAGCGTGATCGCCTCCGGCAGCGGCAGCCGCGTCAGCGCGAAGAAGCCGAGCCCCATGGCACAGACACCGACGACGCCACGCGCAATATGGTTGAGCGGGCGCTTTGTCGAAAAGGCGGTTCCGAGTTTTCCCTGGAAGGCGAGGAAGGCGATGATCGGAAAAATGGCAAAGAAGGAGCGGAAGAAGACGATCTGGCCCGCCGGCACGGTGCCCGCCGCCTTGATGCAGGACGACATGCCGACGAAGACCGCCACCGATACGATCTTGAGCAAGATCCCGGTCAGTGTGCTGTGCTCGCCGGCAAGATCGCCGGCTGCAAGCACTGGCAAATCCGGTCTGGCTGTCACGCCCTTTTTGCTTCCTCGATCGCCCAGATGCGCGCCGGCGTTGCCGGCATGTCGATATGCCTGATGCCGTAGGCGCGGTAGAACGCGTCGGTCACCGCATTGAGCGCGGCAGGCGTCGATACGATCGTATCCGCCCCGGCGCCTTTGATGAAGGCCCGATCGTCGCGACGCAACACAGAGGCGCTCATCCCGAATTTCGGCGTGACGATGGTCATGGAAGCCTCGCGATGATGCTCGGGAAATGATCGCCGGAAATAGACGTCGCTGCAGTTTTGTCGAGGGAGTGTTTCGTGTAAAGAGCGCAGACTTCAAATTATTTGGACCAGCGGACCCGCCCGCCGCTCCCGGATCGACAGGAAAAATCAAGGAATGCGCACGGATACCGGCCAGGTCTTCAAACTCGAAGACTATCGCCCTAGTGATTATCTGATTCCGGAAACCAGCCTGACTTTCCGCCTTTCGCCTGAAGCAACGCATGTCACCGCCGTGCTGACGGTCGAACGTCGCGACGAGATTGCCGTGTCGGTGCCACTGGTGCTGGATGGCGACGGGCTGACGCTCCGCAGTATCGCCATCGACGGCCAGGAACCGAGGCCTGCGGATTTTCTCGTCACGCCCGATCAACTGACAATCATCAGCCCCCCTGCCACAAGGCGCTTCCAGCTGAGAATTGAAACCGTGTTGGCGCCGGCGCAGAACGAAGCGCTGATGGGCCTCTATCGCTCCAGCGACGTCTATTGCACGCAATGCGAGGCCGAAGGCTTTCGCCGCATCACTTATTTCCTCGACCGTCCCGACATCCTGTCGGTCTATACGGTGCGTATCGAAGCTGAGCGCAAGGAGGCGCCGCTGCTTTTGTCCAACGGCAACCCGGCCGGCAGCGGCGAGCTTGCCGGCGGCTGGCACTATGCGGTCTGGCACGACCCCTTCCCCAAGCCGTCCTATTTGTTTGCGCTGGTGGCCGGCGACCTCGGCAAGATCTCGGACAGTTTCGTCACCCTGTCTGGCCGCAAGGTCGAGCTCGGAATCTATGTCGAACCGGGTAAAGAGAGGCTCGCCGGCTACGCCATGGACGCTTTGAAACGGTCGATGAAATGGGACGAGGAGGCATTCGGCCGCGAATACGACCTCGATGTCTTCAACATCGTCGCCGTGTCCGACTTCAATATGGGCGCGATGGAGAACAAGGGCCTCAACATCTTCAACGACAAATATGTGCTGGCCGACCAGGAAACCGCGACCGACGCCGATTTCGCCAATATCGAAGCCATCATTGCGCATGAGTATTTCCACAATTGGACAGGTAACAGAATCACTTGCCGTGACTGGTTCCAGCTTTGCCTGAAGGAAGGCCTGACCGTTTTCCGCGACCACGAATTCTCGGCAGATCAGCGCTCGCGCGCCGTCAAGCGCATCGCCGAGGTGCGTACACTGCGCGCCCATCAGTTTCCCGAGGACCAGGGGCCGCTGGCGCATCCGGTGCGGCCGCGCCGCTATCGCGAGATCAACAATTTCTATACGGCGACGGTCTATGAAAAGGGCTCGGAAGTCGTGCGCATGATCCACACTATCCTCGGCGCAGAGACGTTCCGCGCCGGCATGGACCTCTACTTCGAACGTCACGACGGCCAGGCGGCGACGATCGAAGACTTCATCAAGGTGTTCGAAGACGTTTCCGGTCGCGACCTGTCGCAGTTTTCGCTCTGGTATCATCAGGCCGGTACGCCGAACCTGACCGTCAGTTCAGCGTATAATCCTGCGGCGCAGGAATTCACGCTCGAAATCGAGCAGTCGGTGCCGCCAACGCCGTCGGAAAGCCGCAAACGGCTGATGCACATTCCGCTTGCCTTCGGCCTGGTCGGCGCCGGCGGAGAGGCGACAGCCTATAGCGGCGTGGAGGGGGCGAATGTCGAGGACGGCGTCATCCATATCCGCAAACGCCGCCATGTCGTCAGGTTTTCCGGGATTGCCGAGCGGCCGGCCATGTCGCTCAACCGCGGCTTTTCGGCGCCAGTGACGCTTTCGGTCGAGCAGCGGCCCGACGACCAGTTTTTTCTGGCTGGCCACGACAGCGACGCCTTCTCGCGCTGGCAGGCATTCAACACGCTTTTGACCGATGCGCTGATTGCAGCTTTCCGCCAGATCCTGGACCACAGGCAACCCGAGTTCAGCTCCCGGCTGACCGGGCTTGCCGGCAAAATAGCCGGCGACGACGCGCTCGAACCCGCCTATCGGGCACTGACGCTGGCGCTGCCCGGCGAGGCCGATATCGCCCGCGACATCGGCAAGAACATCGACCCCGATGCCATTTTCGCGGCGCGCGGGGCGCTGGCAGTTGCGATCGCCGAGGCCAACCGCGAGATATTCCCCAACTTCTATGATCGGCTCGCCGACAATGGTCCGTTCAGCCCGGACGCGGCCAGTGCCGGGCGGCGGGCGCTGCGCAATGTCCTGCTGGACTATCTCTCCTTGCTGCCGGCAGGTGCGGAACTCGCTGCCCGGCACTTCCAATCGGCGACCAACATGACGGATCGTGCCGCGGCGTTGACCGTGCTTGCGCACCGTCACCACGGCTCACCTGAGGCAACCAAGGCACTGGCCGATTTCGAGGCGAAATATGCAACCGATCCGCTGGTCATGGACAAATGGTTCCAGATCCAGGCCAGCGTGCCCGGTCCGCAAACCGTCGACGCGGTGCGCGCCTTGACCAGCCACCCAGCGTTCTCGATGGTCAACCCGAACCGGGTACGCTCGCTCATCGGTACGTTTTCCAGCGCCAACCAGACCGGCTTTCATCGCGCCGACGGCGAGGGCTACCGGCTTTTCGTCGAAACGGTGCTGCAGGTCGAAAAACGCAACCCGCAGGTGGCCGCCAGGCTGGCGACGGCGCTCAGATCGTGGCGCTCGCTCGAACCCGTGCGGCAGGCCAAGGCAAGGGAGGCGTTGCTTTCAATCGCCAATACCGAGAAGCTGTCGGCCGATTTGCGAGACATCGTCGAGCGCACCCTGGCGTAAGCGACCTCCCCTTCTCCCCTTGTCGTGGGAGAAGGGAAGACCATCCGAAAACCCATTATTTTAGTCGATTTTTAATCTTTTTTCGCCGCACCTCTGGACAAGGCGAATCCCCTTTGATTCTTTAGTGACGATTCGGAAGTGCGGCGTTGCCGGATCGTCAAGCGGGACAGAAGATCGGGGAGTGCCATTTATGGCGAAGGCGGACGCGTGGGGCGCGCCCGGTGGGACGGCGTTTGAGCGTCGCGAGGCGCGAAACGACGGTCTCGCGGGCAATACGCGGCTCATCGCCGAACCTGCCTACCGACGGCTGCTGGCAGCCGAACCGCTGTTGCGGCGATCGATACCGGCCCTCATTATCATGTTTCTGTTGATCATCGCAGTACTGCGCTTTCTGTCACTGATGAACGAGCGCGACGAGATCGAGCGCGGCGCCAAGGCGATCCTTGCGCTGGCCGCCGGCCAACTGGCCAGTTCGATCGCCGACGCGACCATGGTTTCCACGCCAGGTGCGATCCAGGACCTGCTGGAGAGCACCGGTCGTCAGGGCGCGATGGGCCGAAGCCACGTACTGGCGATCACCGACAGCGCCTTCAAGATCATTGCCGTATCGCCGCAGTCGATGCACTGGGAGGGCCGATCGCTCGATGGCGTCGTGCAGGGCGGGCAGCCGCTGTTCATGTTCGGCGATCGCGCCGGAGTGATGGAGGTCAGCATCGGCGGACAGGACTGGTACGCAGCAGTGAGCCTGGCGAATGGCCGAAAGGGTGCCGCGGCAGCGTTCGTGCCGCAGGAGGCAGTTTTTGACGCCTGGCGCAAGACGGTCTCACTCAATGTCACGCTGTTCGTGCTGACGGCCGGCGTGCTGATCGTCATCCTTTATGCCTATTTCGGCCAGGCGGCGCGTGCCCAGGCCGCCGACCGCATCTATCTCGAAGCCCACCAACGCATCGACATGGCGTTGGTACGCGGCCGCTGCGGCCTGTGGGATTGGGACATGGTGCGCGGCAAGATGTACTGGTCGCGCTCGATGTACGACATGCTGGGCTACGAGCCTTGCGACACGATGCTGTCGTTCGGCGAAGTCGACGAAATCATTCATCCCGAGGACGGCGATTTGTTCGAACTCGCCAACAGGATCGTCGCACGCGAGATCGACTATATCGACCAGGTGTTCCGGATGCGCCATGCCGACGGGCAATGGGTTTGGATGCGCGCAAGAGCGCAGGTTATCGACCCGGAAGCGCCGGAGATCCAGCTGATCGGCATCGCCGTCGACGTCACCGAGCAGCGGCACCTGGCGCTGCGCTCCGAAGCGGCGGACCTGCGCCTGAGGACGGCCATCGAAAACATCAACGAATCCTTCGTGCTGTGGGATTCGTCCGAGCGCCTGATCATGTGCAATTCCAAATACCAGCAGGACAACGGCCTGTCGGATCGCGACGTGATGCCGGGCGCTCCGCGCGCCGTTCTGGAGGAACGCATGCTGGCCTTTGCCTCGGAGCGGCGGCTTGCCAATACCAATGGACCGCAGGGGGGCGTGACCTTCGAGCGCCAGCTTGCCGACGGCCGCTGGCTGCAAGTGAACGAGTTGCGGACAAGGGACGGCGGCACCGTCTCCGTCGGCTCCGACATCACCCAGATCAAGCTGCACCAGGAGAAGCTGGTCGACAGCGAGCGCCGGCTGATGGCGACAATCCACGACCTCAGCCTTGCCCGCCGCGCGGAAGAAGAACGGGCTCGTGAGCTCGTCGAGCTCAATCGCAAATACATGAAGGAAACCGAGCGGGCTGAAGCGGCAAACCGGGCCAAATCCGAATTCCTGGCCAACATGTCGCACGAGTTGCGGACGCCGCTCAACGCGATCATCGGCTTCTCGGAACTGATGGAACGGCGGCTGTTCGGGCCGCTGGGGTCGTCGCGCTACGAAGAGTATGCCACCGACATCAATGGCAGCGGCAAATATCTTCTCGGCGTGATCAACGACATCCTCGACATGTCGAAGATCGAGGCCGGCCAGTTCGCCCTGGATCAGGAAGAAATCGATCTCTGCCCGCTCATCAGGGAGACAGTTCGCGTCGTCTCGCTGCAGGCGGCGGAAAAGTCGATCACCGTCGAAACCCGCATCGCCGATTCGCTGACGCTGTTCGCCGACCGCAGGGCGATCAAGCAGATCCTCATCAACCTTCTGTCCAATGCGGTGAAGTTCACCGGGCAAGGCGGCCACATTTCGGTCAGAGCCCGCAGCATTTCCAGCGCGCTGATCCTGACGATCGAGGACAATGGCTGTGGCATCCCGAAAGCGGCGCTGAGCAAGCTCGGACGGCCATTCGAACAGGTGCAAAACCAGTTCTCCAAGAGCCATACCGGCTCCGGCCTCGGCCTCGCCATCTCGCGCTCGCTGGCCGAGCTTCAGGGTGGCGCCTTGAAGATCCGTTCGACCGAAAGCATCGGCACGATCGTCTCGGTACGCATCCCGATGAAGAAAGTCGCGCAGGCGATCAGGGCAGCTGCGTGAATGACCAGATAAGTCTCCGGCGGCTCGCGCCGCCGGAGCGGTTGTCAATTCTCACTGCATGCCGTCAGCGCCATCATTGCCCTCGCCGTCCCATTGGCGGTGACGGCCGGGACCCTTCGGCAGTTCGTTCTTCTCGATCTTGCCGTCATTGTCACGGTCGAGCATGGCGAACACCTTCTTCTGGCGGCTGGTGATATCGTCGGCGGTCAGCGTGCCGTCGCCCTTGGTGTCGTAGCGGGCGATGATGCGCCTGGCCATCTGCTCGAAGCGTGCCTTCTCCAGCGCGTCGGCGAGCTGTGCCACGGTCAGCTTGCCGCCATTGTCAGCGACCATCTTCTTCAGTCGAGCGTTCATGGCGTCGGAGAACTGGTCGAAGGTGATGGTGCCGTCATTGTCCTTCATGACTTTGCCCAGGCGCATCATCATGCCGCCGCGCGGCCCGGCGCCGGAGTGCTCGTCTGCATAGGCTGCGGTGCCGACGGCGCCGGCCAGGGCTGCGAAAACGAGTGCAAGTCTGGTTGTCTTTCTCATAGTCTTCTCCTGTTGCATCGTCACCCCCGATGCTAGAGCGGCGGACCTTCATCCCCCGCTCTATCTCTTTGATTGAACCTCGGAACCTCCCAAAAAAGGTCACAGTTTTGGGTCCGATGCTCTCGCCCGTACGGCTGGTTGCCGTCACGATTGTTTCGCACGAAGCAGAAGGTCGAAATCCTTTCTGACCTTCTGCGACGTCTCCTTGAGATGCGCTTCAAGCACACCGAAATCAGGCAGGTCGGTGACCGCAAGAAGCAGATCGGAAAGCCCTGGCGGAACGTCGTCGCGTTCGAACGCGCCGGTGAGGCAAAGCCGTATCATCTGAGTCAGCGCCAGATAGAGCGAATAGGCATCCACCAGTTCCTGCCTGACCGGGGCGTCGGCGAAATCCGGCGCCAGGCGCGACAGGACCTCAGCCGTGCCGGTGGCCCTGCGGCCGGCTTCGATCTTTCCCGTGATCAGCGCAACCTGGGCAATGAATTCGAGATCTATGAGGCCGCCCGGGATCAGCTTGATGTCCCAGGGATCGCGCGGCGGCTTCTCCTTGTCGACCATGGCGCGCATCTCGGATGCCTCGGCCATCACCTTGGCTGGATCGCGCGGCAGAGCGAGCACTGTGGCAACTTCCTCCTCAACCTCGCGGCAGAGCTCGGCATCGCCACCGATCGTGCGGGCCCGCGCCAGCGCCATATGCTCCCATGTCCAGGCGTCGTGGCGCTGGTACTTCTTGAAGGCATCGACGTGCGTGGCCACCGGCCCCTTGTTGCCGGACGGTCGCAGGCGAAGGTCGAGCTCGTAGAGCACGCCCTCGGCGGTCGGCGCGGAAACGGCGGCGATCAGCCGCTGCGTCAGCCGGCTGTAGTAATGCGACGGGGCAAGCGGCTTGTGGCCGTCGGACTCCTCGGCATCGGCGTCGTGATCGTAGAGCAGGATGAGGTCGACGTCGGAACCCGCCGTCAGTTCGCGGCTGCCGAGCTTACCCATGCCGAGCAGTGCGACCCTGCCGCCGGCAATATAGCCATGACGCAACGCGAATTCCGCTGTCACCGCCTGCAACGCCGCCTCGATGGTCAGGTCGGCGAGATCGGAAAAAGCGCGGCCGGCGCGCGGCGGATCGATCGACCCGGCAAGCAGCCTGACGCCGATCAGGAATTTTTGCTCCGAAGCAAAGATGCGCAGCCGGTCGAGCACGTCCTCGTAAGCCCTGTCGCCTTCGAGGAAGGCAGCGAGGCGCGCCGACAGATAGGCGCGGTTGGGCAGTTCGCTCAGCAGCGCCGGATCGAGCAGGCCATCGAAGACATGCGGCCGGCGCGTGATGATGGCGGCTAGCCGCGGTGCTGCGCCCATGATCGTCGCCATCAGCTTCAGCAACGCCGGATTCGACTGCAGCAGCGAAAACAGCTGGATGCCGGCAGGCAGGCCGGCAAGGAATTCGTCGAAGCGGATCACCGCCTCGTCCGCTCGCCGCGTCTGGCCGAAGGCTTGCAGCAGCGCCGGCGTCAGTTCGGTCAGCCGCTCGCGCGCCTCCGCCGACCGGGTGACGCGGTAGCGGCCGAAGTGCCAGCCGCGGATAACCCGGCAGATGTCGCTCGGCCGCTGGAAGCCGAGCCGCCGCAGGGTCTGCAAGGTATCGGGATCGTCGACGTCGCCGGTAAAGACCAGATTGCCGATGCCGGCCGAAAGCTCCGGCGCGGTCTCGAACAGCGCTGCATAGTGGCGCTCGACCTGATGCAGCGCCGCGCGGAACGTTTCGGCAAAGCCTGCCGCATCGGCAAAGCCCAGCATGCGGGCGACGCGTTCCAGCCCCTCTTCGTCCTCCGGCAGAATATGCGTCTGCTGGTCGGCAACCATCTGGATGGCATGTTCGACGCGGCGCAGGAACCAGTATTGCCTGGTGAGTGCATCGCGCGCGTCGGCGGTGATCCAGCCGCGTGCGGCGAGTTCGCCGAGCATCGGCACGGTCTCGCGGCCGCGCAGTTCGGGAAAGCGGCCGCCGGCGATAAGCTGCTGGGTCTGGACGAAGAACTCGATCTCGCGGATGCCGCCGCGGCCGAGCTTGACGTTGTGGCCCTTGACCGCGACCTCGCCATGGCCCTTGTGGGCGTGGATCTGGCGCTTGATCGAATGGACGTCGGCAATCGCCGCATAGTCCATGTATTTGCGCCAGATATAGGGCTGCAGTTCCTTCAGGAACGCGGCGCCGGCGGCAACATCGCCGGCCACCGGGCGAGCCTTGATCATGGCGGCGCGCTCCCAGTTCTGGCCGCGCGCCTCATAGTAGCGCAGCGCTGCCTCGACCGGGATCGCCAGCGGCGTCGAGCCGGGGTCGGGACGAAGCCTGAGATCGGTGCGGAAGACGTAACCGTGCTCGGTGCGGTCCTGGAGGATACGGACCAGCCGGCGGGTCAGGCGCGAAAACAGCTCTGTGGCATCGAGCGGATCGACGACGGCAGGCGCATCGGGGTCGAAGAAGACGACGAGGTCGATGTCGGAGGAGAAGTTCAGCTCATGCGCGCCGAGCTTGCCCATGCCGAGCAGAATCCAGCCCGAGCGTCGTGCCGGATTTTTGGGATCCGGCAATCGGAGCTTGCCCTGCTCATGCGCGTCGCGGAGCAGGAAATCGACGGCCGCACGCGTGCAGGCGTCGGCAAGGTCGCTCAGTCGCCGCACTGTCAACGAGGTCTCGGCCTCGCCGGCCAGATCGGCCAAGGCGATCAGGAAATGTGCCTCCGCCTTGCATTGGCGCAGCTCCATCATCAGGCTGGTTTCGGAGACGGCCTCCGCGCGTGCTGCCTTGTCGACCGCGGCGCCGATCGATGACAGCCGCGCCTCGACCCTCCCGTCGAAAAGCGCATCGAGTATCCGCGGCCGGCGGCGCGCCGTATCGCGCAGGAACGGCGACATGTCGAACACCGCGGCGAGGAAATCCTGGACGACCCCCTTGCCGGCGAGAAATTTCGCCAGTCGCGGCAGTTCCTTTTGCCGCGCGGCGTCGGCGACCTCCGACAATTCCTGCCTGGCGCGGCTTGCGTCCAGCGGAACGAGCCTTACCGCCGGCTTCAACAGCCAGTCCGTTTCCAGGCGTCGCACTGCCATCCTCGCAACCATCAGCGATCCTCCCGCCCGGGAAAACTCATGACGACCGACAATCCGGGATTGCCGGGCAGCAGCTCAAGCCGTCCATTGTGGAATGTCATGATCGCCTTGGCGAGACTCAAGCCAAGGCCGGAACCCGGCTGCGAGCGGCTCTTTTCCAGCCGCACGAAACGCTCGGTCACCCTGGCGCGGTCGACATCGTCGGGAATGCCCTGGCCGTTGTCGGAGACGGCGAGTCTGATCTCGCTACCGATACGCTCCAGCGTCACGCGAACCGTAGGCCTGGAGGTCGAGTCGGTCGAATATTTGATCGCGTTGTCGACGATGTTGGACAGCGCTTGGCCGATCAGCTCGCGATTGCCGTCGACGACGAAAGAACCTTGCACCGAAGTTTCGAGCGTCACGCCCGCCTCCTCCGCTACCGGCTCGTAGAGTTCGACGACGTCGTGCACGGCAGCGGCCAGATCGACCCTGGTGGTGCTTTCCGAGGAATAGCCGGCCTCCAGCCGCGAGATCATCAGGATAGCGTTGAAGGTCTTTATCAGCTGATCGGATTCGGCGATCGTTCCTTCCAGCGCCTGCCGGTAGTCACTGGTGTTGTGCTTGCCCGAAAGCGTCGCCTCGGCGCGATTGCGCAGCCTGGTCAGCGGCGTCTTCAGGTCGTGGGCGATGTTGTCGGAGACCTGCTTCAGGCCCTCGTTCAGCGTAGCGATCCGGGCCAGCATGGAATTGAGGTTTTCCGACAGCCGGTCGAACTCGTCACCGGCGCCGGTGACCGGCAGCCGGCCGGAAAGATCGCCGCCCATGATGCGGCGGCTCGCCTCCGACACGCTGTCGATGCGCTTCAGCGCCGCGCGCCCGACGAAGAACCAGATCAGCAGCCCGCCGACGCCCATCATGCCGAGCGCCAGCATCAAGGCGCGGCGAATGACGGCGCGGAAGCGCTCCGGCTCGCCGAGGTCGCGGCCGACCAGCATGATCATCTGGTTGGGCAGGCGCAGCACCAGGGCAACGGCGTTGTGGCCTTTCTCGCCTTCGGTCTGGACTTCGCTCTGGGCGGGCTCGTTCGGGTCGGAAACCGGGTTGCGCTGCCGCTCGAGCTCGCCCTCACCGAAGCGGCGGTAGGAGAACGGTTCGGTGGTCCAGCCCTCGGCCTCGATCACGCCCGGCTCCAGGCTCTGCACGTTGCCGGTCAGGATCTGGCCGTTGGCATCGGCGATCAGATAGAGATTGGCGCCGGGCTGGCGGGAGCGCTGCTCGACGACGCGGACCAGCAGCGGGAGGCCGCCGCGCTGATAGGCGCGGGCGAGGCCGAGCACCTCGTCGTTGATCGTCTCCTGCGTCTGGGCGGTCAGCATGCGCACCGAGAGCGAGGTCATGTACAAGACCAGCAACACCGCACACAGCGCAAAAAGCAGAAGATAAAGCGCCGAAAGCCGCGCTGCCGTCGTCTTCATGATGGCCGGCACGGAAAGAGCCATGGGGTTCTAGCCGCTTTTCAGCATGTAGCCGGCGCCGCGAACCGTGTGCAGGATCGGCTTGTCGAAGCCCTTCTCGATCTTGCCCCGCAGCCGCGAGATATGAACGTCGATGACGTTGGTCTGCGGATCGAAATGGTAGTCCCAGACGTTCTCGAGCAGCATGGTGCGCGTCACCACCTGGCCGGCATGGCGCATCAGATATTCGAGCAGGCGGAACTCGCGCGGCTGCAGCGTTATCTCGCGCCCGGCGCGGCGCACCGAATGCGACAGCCGGTCGAGTTCGAGATCACCGACCCGGTAGACGGTTTCGGCTTCCCTGGCGCTGGCGCGGCGGTTCAGCACCTCGACGCGGGCGAGCAGTTCGGAAAAGGCGTAGGGTTTGGTCAGGTAGTCGTCACCGCCGGCGCGCAGACCGGTGACCCGGTCGTCGACTTCGCCGAGCGCCGACAAGATGAGCACGGGCGTCGTATTGCCTCGGGACCTGAGCCCGGCAATGACGGACAGGCCGTCGCGGCGCGGCATCATGCGGTCAACGACCATGACGTCATAGTCGCCGGAATCGGCGAGCGCGAAGCCGGTTTCGCCGTCGCCGGCGACATGGGCGGTATGGCCGGCCTCGGCGAACGCCTTCTGCAGGTAGTCGGCTGCCTCGCGATCGTCTTCTATGACGAGAATCTTCATAGAACCGTTATACGCGATTTCGCTGGAAGATTGAGTGGCCGGCATACGCATCGTGGCCTTCTCCATGGCGTATCGCGAACAAAGTGATTCAGGGATACGCGGTAAGTCTTTGTTTTAGCATGTCGTAGCCTAAAACCGCTTCACGCTTTGAGCGACATGTTCGAGCGGCAGCGGGCGATGGGAAGCCCGCTGCCGCTGGGGCGGAACACGATGACTGACTAACGTATTCAGGCCCCGTGCTTTCCCGTGCGGCGGCTCGGGGGTGTTGAAAACCGCCGCACCGGAAAAGTCAGCCCTTGGCGACAGGCAGTGCGACGAAGCGGTTGCTGTCGTCGCGGGTGATCTGCATCAACACCGCCTTGCGGCCGGACTTCACCGCGTCGGCCATCGCCTTGTCGACGTCGGCGGTGCCGCTCACTTCCGTCGAATTGACGGAGGTGATGACGTCGCCGGGCTGGATGCCGCGATCGGCGGCATCGCTGTCGGGGTCGACGTCGGTCACCACAAGTCCCTTGCCATTTTCGGACTTGGTAACGGTCAGGCCGAGATCGGCGAGCGTGTCGGTCTTCGGTGCCGGAGCAGGCTGCTGGTCGGCCGAGGCCTGCTTGTCGCTCGACGGCAGCTTGCCAAGGTCGACCTTGACCGCCTCGCTCTTGCCGTTGCGCCACAACGTGACATCGACCGATTTGCCGGGCGGGTAAGCGCCAATCAGGCGGGCGAGTTCCTTCGGCGAAGCAACGTCCTTGCCGTCCACCTGGGTGATCACGTCACCGGCCGTGATGCCGGCCTTCTTGCCGGGACCGTTGTCCTGCGCGCTGGCAACGAGCGCGCCCTTGCCGGACCCAAGGCCAAGCGACTCGGCGATTTCGGGCGTGACCGGCTGGATTTCGACGCCGAGCCAGCCGCGCTGGACGGTACCGTTCCTCATCAGGTCCTGCACGACCTGCTTGGCGGTCGAAGCGGGAATGTCGAAGGCAATGCCGACGCTGCCGCCCGACGGCGAGAAGATCGCGGTGTTGATGCCGACAACCTGGCCGTTGAGGTTGAAGGTCGGGCCGCCCGAATTGCCGCGGTTCACCGAGGCGTCGATCTGGATGAAGTCGTCATAGGGACCGGCGCCGATATCGCGGCCGCGGGCCGAAACGATGCCTGCGGTAACCGTGCCGCCGAGGCCGAACGGATTGCCGACAGCCACCACCCAGTCGCCGACGCGAACCTTGGAATCATCGGCGAAGTCGACATAGGTGAACCTGTTGCCATCATCGACCTTGAGCACGGCAAGATCGGTGCGCGGATCCGTGCCGATCAGCTTGGCGTCAAGCTCCTTGCCGTCATTGGTCACCACGGTGAAGGCGGTGCCCTCCTCGACGACATGGTTGTTGGTGACGAGATAGCCGTCATCGGAGATGAAGAAGCCGGACCCTTGCGCCACCGGCCGCGGCTGGTCGTTGTTGCGGTCACGATGTCCAAAACGGCGCATTCCGTTCGGGCCCTGATCGCCAAAGCCGCGGAATTCGCGGAAGAAACGCCGCAGCTGCGGGTTATCGGGAAGATTGCCTAAGCCGTCTTCGTCGTCCATCTGGTCGGAACCGTCATCGGCCGTCGGCTGGATCTTGGCCTTGACGCGCACGCTGACAACCGCCGGCGAAACACGCTCGACCACATCGGCGAAGCTTGGGACCTGCGGTGCCTCGACACGCACGGCGTCGGCCAGCACCGGGGCTGTCCCGGTGGCAACGGCGCCGAAGCCGATCGCGCCGGCAATGGCCAGGGATGCGGCTGCGGCCAGCAGGCGTTTGCGAGTGCGAAGAGATGAATTGGGGGCAACATTCATGGTTCTCGTATCCTCTTTTCAAGGGACGCCCCTTGTTTGGCATCCTCGACAAAGGAAATAGAGAGCCGCACATTACGGCGCCATTTCCGGTACATGAAACTTTCGTAATGTATCGATCAATCGCGGCGGAGCATTGCGTCCAACGCCGCCTGCTCGTCCGCGGTCAGGGCATTGGTCGCCGTCGAGCGGCGCGAGCGGGCGGCCAGCAGGATAAACGTCCCGCCAACGAGCAGCAGAAGAACTGGCGTCCCCCAGAGCAAGACATTGCGCAGATTGAAGCGTGGCTTCAGCAGCACGAACTCGCCGTAGCGCGAAACGACATAGTCCATCACCTGCTGATCGGTATCGCCGGCGACCAGACGCTGGCGCACAAGGATGCGCAGGTCACGGGCGAGATCGGCATCGGACTCGTCGATCGACTGGTTCTGGCAGACCATGCAGCGCAGGCCTTCCGACAAAGCGCGCGCCCTCGCCTCGAGTGCCGGGTCGGCGAGCACCTCGTCGGGCTTGACCGCCTGCGCGGCGCCGGCGAACAACAGCGCCAGCAGCAGGACCAGCGAGGCCAGCGTGCTCCTTCTCATTGCGGGCTCGCCGATGGCATGGCGCCTGCAGGCTTGCGGCGCGACGGTGCGCCGACGCGCAGGCGGCGGTCAAGCAGCGACATCGCCGCGCCCGCCATCATCACCAATCCGCCGCCCCAGATCAGCGTCACCAGCGGCTTCCACCACAGACGAACGACCACCGAGCCATCGCTGCCCTCGTCGCCAAGCGAAAGATAGAGCTGGCTGAAGCCGATCGTCCTGATGCCGGATTCGGTTGTGGTCATCTGGCGCACCGGATACGAGCGCTTGGCCGAGGTGATCTCGCCTGCGACGCTGCCGTCGGCGCCAAGCAGGGCGAAGCGGCCGCGATCCTCACTGTAGTTAGGGCCCTGGGCCGGGTAGAGCCCCTCGAAGCGCAGCCTGTGACCGGACAGTTCGACGGTCTCGCCGGCATGCATCGACAGGATTTTTTCGGTGCCGAAGCAAAGCGTGCCGACAATGCCAAGCGTCGTCAGCCCGAGACCGAGATGCGCAAGCGCTGTGCCGAAGACCGAGCGCGGCAGGCCGGCGAAGCGCCTGAGCATGGTGGCGAGCGCGACGGTGCCGAAGCCGGATTTGACGCCGAGATCGGTGAGCGCACCGCAGATTAGCCAGAAGGCAAGGCCGACACCGAGCGCTGCGAATACCGATGCGCCATCGATGAACAAGGCCGTCACCAGTACGGCGAGCAGCGCCGCCGCGAAAGCCGCCATCAGGCGCTGGGCGACCGCGAAAATGTCGCCGCGCTTCCAGGCGAGCAGCGGCCCGAACGGCACGACGACCAAGAGCGGCACCATCAGCGGGCCGAATGTCAGGTTGAAGAACGGCGCGCCGACCGAAATCTTGTCGGCCGAAAGCGCCTCGACGGCGAGCGGGTAGAGCGTGCCGACCAGCACGGTGGCGGTGGCGGTGGTCAGGAACAGATTGTTCAGGACCAGCGCGCCTTCGCGCGAGATCGGGTGAAACAGGCCGCCGGCCGTCAGCCGGGAGGCGCGCAAGGCAAACAGCGCCAGCGAGCCGCCGATGAACAGCGTCAGGATGCAGAGGATGAAAACGCCACGCGTCGGATCGTTGGCGAATGCGTGCACCGAGGTCAGCACGCCGGAACGCACCAGGAAGGTGCCGAGCAGCGACAGTGAGAAGGTCAGGATCGCCAGAAGCAGCGTCCAGATCTTCAGCGCCGAGCGCTTTTCCATGACGATCGCCGAATGCAGCAGCGCCGTGCCCGCCAGCCACGGCATGAAGGATGCGTTCTCGACCGGGTCCCAGAACCAGAAGCCGCCCCAGCCGAGTTCGTAATAGGCCCAGTAGGAGCCCATGGCGATGCCGCCGGTGAGGAACATCCAGGCGACCAGCGTCCATGGCCTTACCCAGCGCGCCCACGAAGCGTCGATGCGGCCCTCGATGAGGGCGGCGACCGAGAAGGAAAAGCAGATCGAGAAACCGACATAGCCGAGATAGAGCAGCGGCGGATGGATGGCGAGGCCGAGATCCTGCAGGATCGGGTTGAGATCGCGTCCCTCGATAGGCGCCGGATTGAGCCTGACGAACGGGTTCGACGTCGTCAGGATGAACAGCAAGAACGTGGCGCCGATCGCTCCCTGCACGGCAAGCACATTGGCCCGGAGCGTCGCCGGAAGATTGCCGCCGAAAACGGCGACAAGCGCGCCGAAGAAGGTCAGGATCAGCACCCAGAGCAGCATCGAACCTTCGTGATTGCCCCAGGTTCCGGTGATCTTGTAGATCAGCGGCTGCAGCGAATGCGAGTTCTCCCAGACGCTCTCAACCGAAAAATCGGACCCTGCATAGGCGGTCGCCAGCGCTACGAAGGACAGCGCCGTCAAGGCAAAGCCGGTCAGCGCGGCGGGTGCGCCGACGGCCATCATCTTGTGGTTGCCGGTGCGCGCGCCGAACATCGGCACCACCGTCTGCACCAGGGCCAGCGCAAACGCCAGGACCAGGGCGAAATGTCCGGTTTCAACCATTGTCGCCGCACCCGCTACTCACTCTTGCTCTCCTGCCACACGCCCTTGGCCTTGAGGCCGTCGGCCACCTCCTTGGGCATATAGGTCTCGTCATGCTTGGCGAGCACGCTGTCGGCGACAAAGATGCCGTCGGGGCCAAACGAGCCTTCGGTGATCACGCCCTGCCCTTCCCGGAAAAGGTCGGGAAGAATGCCGGTATAGGTGACCTTGACGTCCTTCTGGTTGTCGGTCACCGAAAAGGCGACGGTGGCGCCTTGGCTACGCTCTACTGTGCCTTTTTCGACGAGGCCGCCGAGCCTGATGCGCTGGCCCGGCTGAAGGCTGGCGGTGGCCAGATCAGCCGGCATGTAGAAATAGGAGGCCTTCTGGCCAAGCGCACAGAAGGTCAGCCCGGTGGCAACACCGAGAAACCCCAGCCCTGCGGCGATCACCGACAGTCGTTTCTGCTTGCGCGTCATCGTCTACTCCGTCGCCGTCACGCCGAGCGAGGCAGCAAAGGCGGTGAATTTCCTGGCCTGGTCACTGTCCGCGCCAAAGACGGCGATACCGCGATTGAGCGCGTCACGCGCCTGATCTGTCTTGCCCAGCACGACATAAGAACGAACGAGCTGCATCCACCCTTCCTCGTCGCGCGGATTTTGCCGAAGCTTTTCATCGAGGCTGGCAACCATAGTGCTGATCATGGCTTGCCGGTCCTGCGGCGACATCGAGGAGGCAGCATCGATATCCTCGGCGCTCGGTCCTTTCGCGGGCGCTCCGGAAGCGACGCTGCGGGCGGCGGATTCGGCCAGCGCCTGCTCGACGGCGCCGCGCCACGGCGAGCCCTGCGGCAAGGCGGCCAGCATCTTTTGCCAGGCCGCCGTGGCTTCAGCTATGCGGCCCTCCTGTGCCATGCCCATGGCGAGATAGAACGCGGCCTTCGGATTGGCCGGATCGAGCTTCAACGCCGCCTCGAACGCCGCCTGCGCTTCGGCCGAGACAATGCCGCCGGCCGCATTGGCTATCGCCTCGCCAAGACCCGCCTGACGGGCAGCGCTGTCGCCGTCGAGGCGGATGGCGTTGCGATAGGCGGTCACCGCATCGGCGTATCGCTGCATGCGCAGATAGACCGGCGCCAGAACGTCCCAGCCACGGCCATCGGATGGGTTGGCCGCCAGGTGCGCCTCGGCGCGGGCTATCAGCTCGTCGACCGAGCTGTCGGCGGGGTTCTTGGCCAGGCGTTCGCTGAGTGGCTGCGATGGCAGGTCGGGTGAGCCGAGCTGGCCATAGAGGCCCCAGCTGAGCAGCGGAACCACCAGCACGGCAGCCGTCGCCACCAGTCTTGTCGACCGCGACGGCTGCGTCGCCGTCTCGCCGGCCTGGCCGGCATTGCTCAGGCGAAGGATGCGGCGGGCGATTTCGGCGCGAGCCTCTTCGGCCTCCATCGGCTGGATCAGGCCACGCGCCATATCGCGGTCAAGCTCGGCCAGCTGGTCGCGATAGACTTCAAGGTCGTGATCGCCGGCAGCGGACGCGTTCTTCGATCCACCGGCCAACGGCAGCAGCACCGCCAGGCTTGCGCCCAGCGTCAGGATTGCGGCTATGACCCAGAACAGCATGGCTCTTCCAATAGAACGAGACCCCTGCCCTGCCAACACAAGCGTGCTGCGACGCTTTGGCGGAAACGGCCGGACCAGCTACGTCAGCGGCGTCCAGCTGCCGTCGGCATTGCGGCAGGCGGTTCCGCGCGCGGTGGCGCCGGCGGTGCCGGTAAACACCGTATGGGTGTATTGCCGGCAGTCCTGCGATCCGACGCGATAGGGCTGGGCGGCAACCACTTCGCCGCGATGGGCCGAACTGTCGCTCTTCCAAGCCACTTTCTGGCCGCTCGCCGTGTATTCAAGCGCCTTGTATTCCGCCTCGAGCGCGCTGCGTTTCTCGGTCTCGCTCAGGCCGGCGCCGATAGAGCCGCCGACGAGGCCGCCGCCCATGGCGGAGATGATCGTCGTCGCCACCTTGGCGCCGCTGGGGGGCGTGGCGGCCGGCGTTACCGTAACGGCCGGGCCCTTGCTGAGCGTTGTGCAGCCGGAGACGGCGAGCAGGGCGGAAACGAGCGCGACGCGAATCTTCATGCCAATACCGGCTTTCTTGAGCTGGACCGCCGCGCTGTCAGCAGGCTGGCGCGGCGATAATGTCGATGTTTGTCGGAAATTTGGCCGCAGCCGGCCACCTGGAAAAGCATTACTGAAGGCTCCGCAATCGAACCATCGCCTTCAATCCACCCATGACGGATCGTTCCAGCGCCAGAGAGCCTCCATACTCGTTGACAAGGTCGGCGACAATGGCAAGTCCGAGCCCGCTGCCCGGTTTTGTCTCGTCGAGACGCCGGCCGCGCTGCAATACCTCGCGCGCCTTGTCGTCGGGAATGCCGGGGCCGTCATCCTCGATGGCTATCTCGAATAGATTGGCCGCGCCCTCCTTGCTGGCGCCACCCTTGCTGGAGATTGGCTTCACGGAAACGGCGACCGCGCTCCTTGCCCATTTCATCGCATTGTCGAGCAGATTGCCGAGCAACTCCTCCAGGTCCTCGCGTTCGCCGGCAAAGACGATGTCGGTGGCCGGCAATGACAGCGACAGCGCCGTCTGCGGGTTAAGCTTCTGCAGCACCCGCACCATGCGCTGGACCAGCGGTATCACCGGCGTTCGGTAGACGACGCTGTCGCGCTGCGCGGCGACGCGGGCACGTTGCAGATAATGGTCCACTTGCTTCTGCATGGAAGCAGCCTGCTCGGCGATCAGCTGCCCCTTGGCGCCACCCAGCGCCCGCGCCTCGTTGAGCAGCACGGCAAGCGGCGTCTTCAGCGAGTGCGCCAGGTTGCCGACCTGCGTGCGCGACCGCTCGACGATACGCCTGTTGTTCTCGATCAGCGCATTGGTCTCGTTGGCGAGCGGCTCGATCTCGGCCGGGAAACGGCCGTCGAGGCGTTGCGCGGTTCCTTCGCGCACCATCGCAAGCGCATTCCTGACCCGGCGCAGCGGCTGCAGGCCGAGCAGGATCGCAATCGCGTTGATGGCGATCATGCCGACGCCGAACAGCGACAGATAGGTCAACAGGCGCCGCTGGAAGGTAGCGATTTCCTGCTCGAGCTCGGTCTGGTTGCCCATGACACGGAAGCGCGCGGCGCGATTTTTCGCATCGAGGACGAACTCGCTCTCGAACACCTCCAACTGCTCGCCTTCGATGCCATCCGCTGAATAGCTGCGCTGGAAGCTGGCATTGAAGGGCACCTCGGCAACGCTTGGCGACGGGATCGCCTTGGTCATCGACGACGAATGGAGATCGCCGTGCACGCCTTCCGAGGCGGGCTCGACCGACCAGTACCAGCCGGAATTCGGCTCCGAGAACCTCAAATCGCCGAGGTCGGGGGCGCCCGTCAACTGGCCGCCTTCGGAAACGCCCACCGAGCCGATCAGGTTGAACAGATGCGCCGAAAGCAGGCTGTCGAAACCGCGCTCGCTGGCCTGGCGATAGAGCGTGGTGATCAAGGTGAAGATGACGACCAGAGTGAGGATCGCCCAGACCGTGGAAAAGGCGATGACGCGAAACGCCAGCGAACGCGGCCATGACCGCAGCGACGGCGTGTTCGAGACGGCGGGTTTTGTAGTCAGCGGTTCCGCGTTACGCCTCCGGCTTACGCATGCGGTAGCCCATGCCGCGAACGGTTTCGATCATGTCGATGCCCATCTTCTTGCGAAGCCGTCCGACAAAGACCTCGATCGTGTTGGAATCGCGGTCGAAATCCTGGTCGTAGAGATGCTCGACCAGTTCGGTCCGGGACACCACGTCGCCCATATGGTGCATGAGGTAAGCAAGCAAGCGGAATTCGTGCGAGGTCAGCTTCAGCGGTACGCCGTCGACGTCGGCTTTGGAGGCTTTGGTGTCGAGACGCAGCGGCCCGCAGGTCAGCTCGGACGAGGCATGCCCGGCAGCGCGCCGGATCAGAGCGCGCACCCTGGCCAGAATTTCCTCGATGTGGAAGGGTTTGGTGACGTAGTCGTCGGCGCCGGCGTCGATGCCGGCAACCTTGTCGCTCCAGCGGTCGCGTGCCGTCAGGATCAGCACCGGCATCTTGCGGCCGCCGCGCCGCCAGCGCTCGACCACGCTGATGCCGTCCATCTGCGGCAGGCCGATGTCGAGCACCACGGCATCGTAGGGCTCGGTGTCGCCGAGAAAGTGCCCTTCCTCGCCGTCGAAAGCGCGGTCGACGACATAGCCGGCATCGACCAGCGCGTCGCCGATCTGCCGGTTGAGATCCTTGTCATCTTCGACGACGAGTACGCGCATGCGGAAGGCCTGTTGAAGCTGTTCAGATATAGGCCGATTCCGGCAGACTGGGAAACGGCACGGTTCAGTTCAGCGGAACGACGATCTCTGAGCGACGGGGACGCTGCCCGTCCTTGCCCGGAAGGAGCACGACGATGACGCAGACCGGCTGGCCGCCGCGTGTCGACTGCGAGGCCTTGGCCAAGGTGCCGCCATTCTGCTCCGCCACCTGCTGGCCGATCGCGTAGCAGTCGGACGCGGCGAGGACGACCGGCTGGGGCTGCTCGGGGGTGACAGCGGGGATCGCCATCGCTTGCGACGCAAGCAGGCCGGCGGCTGAGAGCGCCAGTGCCGCGGTCCGGAAGTGGGAGCGAAGGGTTTTCATGGCCAGCGTTCTAACGCGCCGGTGCTGAACGTGATATGAACGGTGAACGCTCGAATGCATGCCCGCCACACCCCTGAAGCGCGAGATTACCGGATTGCCATTTCGCCGCCCATCCCGCGAAATTGCCAAGTTTAACCTAGCCCTCCGATCCTCCGCCGACAACCGGGCATCGTTTGGCGGTGAAAGGCAATCGCTTTAGGTTTGCCCCGACTTCGACAATCGATCCGGCAACCGAAGGCAGATTCAGCCGAACCGACCGGAAATAAAAAAACCCGCTCTGCGACGGGTCATTGGCGCCAATCAGCACCATAGCCAAATTAGTAGCATAGCTGCCGGCACAAAGCAAGAACAAAATTGCCCGATTTTACGGAAAGTGCCCGACGCTCAGCCGTCTTCCTCGATCACGGCGCGGAAGCGCAGCAGCCCGTGATGGGCCGAAAGGTCCTCGTCGTAGCGGGCTTCGGCGAATTCGAGCTTGAGATGGGCGCGACGATGTTCACCAAGCGAGAGCGCCGCATCTCGCAGGCGGGCGCTGACCAGGTCCATGATGTCGGTGGTTTCCTTGCTGGCCTCGGACTTCGACCAGACATGCAGCGTCAGCAACTGCTCGGCGTTGTTCTCCGTCCCCGTTGCCCAGTCGTAGACGCTGGTGCGGCCGAAGGTCATGTGGGGGAACGCAACATTTTCCGGGGCATGGTCGAACAGTCTTGCATCGCCCAGTGCCGCCGACAGGTCGGGATCGCCGTTCACTGCCTCGAATATTGCCCTCTGCAATTCGACGGCCGGCGCGGTCATTGTCTTTGCCCTCGCCCGTCGCGTCGACCTCCCGGCTGCGTAGCTGCGTTGCATGACGGCATCCCGGCAAAAGCGCGAATCAGCGCGTCTCATACGGATTATGAACCTTCATGACCTCGGGAATAAGCCCTGCTCCTGGAATGCGCGACGCCGCAGCCCTCTGCGTCACGGACCCCTTGACCGGCTGAACGGTCGCGACGTCAAGCGGCGAGCGAAGGCGGACCGGAAGCCCTGAGAAAGCGTCTTGTGGACGGATTGCGACGGATCTAGCGAAAATCGGCCGCAGTCAGCACATATATGCTCCTGCGGGTGCGGGCATAGGCATTCCTGGCGACATCGTGGATCGAGTTGGAAGCCGTGTCGAAGGCTGCCAGGTAGGTAGCTTCTGAGGCCGCCGTTCCCGGCTGCATCTTGGAGATGGCATCGGTAGCGACAGAGAAGGAAATCTGGAACATGCCGTCATGGCCGACGAAGCGGATGCGTTTGCTTGCCTCGTCGTAGCTGCGGCTGGGATTGGGAAATGTCAGGCTCATGGTTTCGCCTCCATCGATGCGGATACGGCCTTCTTGACTGCCCGTGACGCCCGCTTCTTCTTTGCGGCGACCGGATTCAGAGCTTCCGCCGCGCGGTCCGCCTCTTCCTTGGCCAGTCGCAATTCCCTCAGCCTTGCCGTTTTGATGCTCCTGGCCTTGGCCTCCGAGAGATATTCGGCAGTTGCTTTGTTCCGTTCCGCCGTCTTCTTCTGGTTTTCCATGAAGCGAGCCTGAGCTTTTTCCATGATGTTCTGATTGCCTTCGGCCATCGGTAAAATCTCCCTTGCAGCGAAAGTCATGACTGTGAACTTCATCGTAAAATAGGTGTTCAAAGACAGAAATTCAATTTCATTAATATTCGGCAGGACCCGAACACCAAGGGATGACCAGGCAAGATAATACGTTCAATATTTTATATGCCCTATGAATATTTTTTGGCACTCCTATCAATCGAGTGCCAAGGCGCCTATAGAGAGGGGGCGGCCGCCTAAGCCGGCCCCAGAAAGAGTCCCCATGAAATTCCGGCCACTCCACGATCGCGTCGTCATTCGGCGCGCCGAAAGCGACACCAAATCCAAGGGCGGCATCATCATCCCCGACAATGCCAAAGAAAAACCGCAGGAAGGCGAAGTGATCGCTGTCGGGCCGGGCGCGCGGGACGAAAGCGGCGCGCTGATCCCGCTCGACGTCGAGGCCGGCGATCTCATTCTGTTCGGCAAATGGTCCGGCACCGAGGTCAAGATAGACGGCGAGGACCTTCTGATCATGAAGGAGGCCGACGTCATGGGCATCATCGAAAAAAGCGAGACGGGCATCATCGACAAGACCGTGGCTGCCAAGAAGGCCGCCTGATTGGAAGGCCGCGCGCCCTCCCGCGCGCGCAAAGGACGCTCCGAGCTTTGATTCAGGCGCTGCAAGCGCCTTGCCACGACAACCGAACTGGAAAAGATCATGTCTGCCAAGGAAATCAGATTCTCCACCGACGCGCGTGACCGCATGCTGCGCGGCGTCGAAATCCTCAACAACGCCGTCAAGGTGACGCTCGGCCCCAAAGGCCGCAACGTCATCATCGACAAGGCCTACGGCGCGCCGCGCATCACCAAGGACGGGGTGGCCGTGGCAAAGGAAATCGAGCTTTCCGACAAGTTCGAAAACATGGGCGCACAGATGGTGCGCGAAGTGGCCTCGAAAACCAACGACCTCGCCGGCGACGGCACCACCACCGCCACGGTGCTTGCCGCTTCCATCCTGCGCGAGGGCGCCAAATTCGTTGCCGCCGGCATGAACCCGATGGACCTCAAGCGCGGCATCGACCTTGCCATCAGCGCCGTCGTAAAGGAAATCCAGGCCCGAGCCAAGAAGGTCAAGTCCTCAGGCGAGATCGCGCAGGTCGGCACCATTGCCGCCAATGGCGACACCAGTGTCGGCGCCATGATCGCCAAGGCGATGGACAAGGTCGGCAATGACGGCGTCATTACCGTCGAGGAGGCCAAGACCGCCGAAACCGAGCTAGACGTCGTCGAAGGCATGCAGTTCGACCGCGGCTATCTCTCGCCCTATTTCGTCACCAATGCCGAGAAGATGCGCGCCGAGCTGGAAGACCCTTACGTCCTCATCCACGAAAAGAAGCTCGGAAATCTGCAGGCCCTGCTGCCCATCCTCGAAGCCGTGGTGCAAAGCGGGAGGCCGCTGTTGATCATCTCCGAGGACGTCGAGGGCGAAGCGCTGGCAACGCTGGTCGTCAACAAGCTGCGCGGCGGCCTCAAGGTAGCGGCCGTCAAGGCGCCTGGCTTCGGTGACCGCCGCAAGGCGATGCTGGAAGACATCGCCGTGCTCACCGCCGGACAGATGATTTCCGAGGATCTCGGCATCAAGCTGGAGAACATTACCATAGACATGCTCGGCCGCGCCAAGCGCGTGCTGATCGAGAAGGACACCACCACGATCATCGACGGCGCCGGCGAGAAGACCACCATCCAGGCGCGCGTCCAGCAGATCAAGGCGCAGATCGAGGAAACCACGTCCGACTATGACAAGGAGAAGCTGCAGGAACGTCTCGCCAAGCTGGCGGGCGGCGTTGCCGTCATCCGCGTCGGCGGCGCCACCGAATCCGAGGTCAAGGAAAAGAAGGACCGCATCGACGATGCGCTGAACGCCACGCGCGCGGCCGTTGAAGAAGGCATCGTTCCGGGCGGCGGTGTCGCGTTGCTGCGCGCCAAGGCTGTGCTGAACGGGATGACCGGAGCCAATGCCGATGTGACGGCGGGCATTTCGATCGTGTCGAGAGCGCTCGAAGCGCCGATCCGGCAGATCGCCGAGAATTCCGGCGTCGAAGGTTCGATCGTCGTCGGCAAGCTCGCCGACGGCAAGGATCACAATCAGGGCTTCGATGCCCAGAACGAGGTCTATGTCGACATGATCAAGGCCGGCATCGTCGACCCGGCGAAGGTGGTACGGACGGCGCTGCAGGACGCGGGCTCCATTGCGGCGCTTCTGATCACGGCGGAAGCCATGATCACCGACGTTCCGGCGAAGGAAGCCGCTGCTTCGCCCGGCGGCATGGGCTATTGACCAGCCACTGCCGGAAACAAGCCTGAAAGACAGCCGCCGGGTATCCCCGGCGCGCACCATCGGCAAGGAGATCGATCAATGATCGCATTCGTCCCGAAGCCAAATGCAGCGGCGAAAATCGAAGTGGCCGAGGAAAGCCGCTTCGATCGCATTCGCAGGCTTGCCGACAAGCACAGGAAAGCCAACGCCGGTATGATAGGCCGCGACCCGAAAAAGATCGCGGACAAGCGTCCCATGTGACGCTGCCGATCCTCAGCACCCACGCAAGCGCGGAACCTTCATCGCCCTTGTAGGCAGCACCAAAATGGACGAATAGTCTTGAAAGGCGCGCCGCCGTGAAATTGCCGGCATGCGGTTTCTCAGTTGGCGGCGTCCCCGCAGCCGGATCCTGGAATGGCCAGTCCTTTGGAACCACGCAAGAGAAGAGGTCCGATCGCCGCAAGGCTGCTGGCGGTGGATGCGTGGATCGATTCCTCTGCCTACGAAATCGGCTTCAGGGCGCGCCAGTTCTGGGAGGCGGCCACCATCTTCTCGCGGCGTTTCCGCGTCGGCGGCTGGCGCCGCGGCCTGATCGAACTGTTGAGTGAAGGCTTTACGCTCGGTGCCGGCGGCATCGTCGTCCTTTTGGCGCTGGCTTTGCCGGCCTTCCAGATAACCGCCGGCGACTGGCGCACGCAAGGCGACTTCGCCGTCACCTTCCTAGACCGCTACGGCAACGAGATCGGCCAGCGGGGCATCATCCAGCGCGATTCGGTGCCGGTCGACGAGATGCCCGACCATGTCATCAAGGCGGTGCTGGCCACCGAGGACCGCCGTTTCTTCGACCATTACGGCATCGATGTGCTCGGCCTGTCGCGCGCCATCTTCGAGAACGTACGGGCAAATTCCGTCGTCCAGGGCGGCTCGAGCATCACCCAGCAGCTGGCCAAGAACCTGTTCCTGACCAACGAACGGACCTTCGAGCGCAAGATCAAGGAAGCCTTCCTGTCGCTGTGGCTCGAAGCCAATCTGTCGAAGAAGGAAATCCTGCAGCTTTACCTCGACCGCGCCTACATGGGCGGCGGCACTTTCGGCATCGAGGCAGCAGCCGATTTCTATTTCGGCAAGAGCGTCAAGGACCTGAACCTTGCCGAGGCGGCGATGCTGGCCGGCCTGTTCAAGGCGCCGACCAAATACGCGCCGCACATAAACCTGCCCGCCGCCCGTGCGCGGGCCAATGTGGTACTGTCCAATCTGGTCGATTCCGGCTTCATGACCGAAGGCCAGGTGCTGCAGGCAAGATTACACCCGGCCGAAATCGTCGACCGCGGCGAGCAGAAGAGCCCCGATTATTACCTCGACTGGGCCTTCGACGAGGTCAAGAAGATCGCCGCCAAAGGCGGCCCGCACTCGCTTGTCGCCCACACCACTTTCGACGCCAACATCCAGAAGGCGGCCGAAGAATCGATGGAGTTCCACCTCCGCCAGTTCGGCAAGGAATACAACGTCACCGAGGGCGCCATCGTCGTCATCGAGACCAACGGCGCCGTCCGGGCGATCGTCGGCGGCCGCGACTACGGCGCCAGCCAGTTCAACCGCGCCACCAAGGCACTTCGCCAGACCGGCTCCTCGTTCAAGCCCTATGTCTATGCGACGGCGATGGAGCATGGCTTCACGCCGGATTCGGTGGTGTCCGGCGGACCCATCTCCTGGGGCAGCTGGTCGCCCCACAATTACAATGGCGGGTCGGCCGGCAAGGTGACGCTGATCACGGCGATGGCCAAATCGATCAACACCGTGCCGGTGCGGCTGGCCAAGGATTATCTCGGCATCAAGCCGATCAAGGCGATGGCCGAAGCCATGGGCGTCGAGTCGCCGCTGGAATCGCACAAGACCATGGTGCTCGGTACATCGGGCATGACTGTGATGGACCAGGCGACGGGCTACAGCGTGTTCGCCCAGAACGGCTTTGCCGGAACCCGGCACGGCATAAGCCAACTCTTCAACCGTACCGGCGAGGTGGTCTACGACTTCGCCAAGGACGCGCCGCCGCCGCACCGGGTGCTGTCGGAGCAGGCGCTCAAATACATGAACACCATGCTGGCGGCGGTGCCGGTGATCGGCACGGCCCGGCGCGCGGCCCTTCCAAACATCGTTGTCGCCGGCAAGACCGGCACGACGCAGTCCTACCGCGATGCCTGGTTCGTCGGCTTTACCGGCAACTACACAGCCGCCGTCTGGCTCGGTAACGACGACTTCACCGCGACCAACAAGATGACCGGCGGCACGCTGCCGGCAATGGTGTGGCAGCGGCTGATGCTCTATGCGCACCAGAATATAGACCTGAAACCGATCCCCGGTATCGATCACCCCTTCGTCGATGCCGAAATTGCCGCCAAGGCCGAGGAAGCGGAAAAGAAGAACGCCGAACAGGCAGCAGCCGACGCCGACGCCGAGCGTCCGCCGGTGCTGTCCAGCCGGACCACCCGGACCCTGAAAGAACTGACCAGGCTTTTCCAGGCGGCACCCGTGCTCGACGCGCCCGCTGCACCGGAGACCCTGTCGGCGCTGTGACGGCCAATTCCGCGGGGCCGCTTGCCATAAGCCCCTGCGCCGAGATATCCCGGGCCGCAATCTTTCTGTCCCCGGCCTTCGGTTCTCTCGGCTCCTCATGCTCAAGAACGCCTTCCTGACGCTGCTTTCGCTTGCCATCGCCATCGGTGGCGGTGGCGCCAGCGTCTGGTACGCGCTGAAGCTGCAGGATGGCGTCGGCGCCATCAGGATCGGCCAATGGACCGCCTTCCCGGATATCGGCACGCCGACGGCGGATCCCTATTCCAAGGCCCGCGTGGCTCGCGAAGGCGTGCTGGCGCTTGGACAGGCGGAAGGACTGTCCTTCATAGCCGAACGCGATTCCGGCGGCGAACAGCTCAAGCGGCAATGCGCCTACAAGATTGCGGGCGGTTTTCCCACCGCCCGGTTCTGGACGCTTTATGCCGCCGACCAGTCGCTTGGGGTGGTCGAGACCGGCACGCCGAGGCCGGCTGCGCTGCAGTCCTATCAAGTGCTGCGCCAGGCCGACAATTCGGTGGTCATTTCCGTCGGCAGCCGCCCTGCGCCCGGCAACTGGCTGCTGACCAGCGGCGCCGGCAAGATGTATTTGGTGCTCACGTTCTACGACACACCGATCGCCAGCAGCACCGGTCTGTCGGACGTCACGCTACCACAAATCCAGAAGGTCGGCTGCAATGCGTAGCCTGCTGCATGCCGTGCTGCTCGGCCTGCTCGGCGCCGGCATCGTGCACATCGTCGTGCTGCTGCTCGTCCCCGAGTTCTCCGAACGCGACGCCTGGTCGCGATTGGCCATGGCCTCGGATCTCTACAAGATGACCAGGCTCGACGCGGAAGCCGGCGGCGCGCCGGTGGTGAAATCGGTCGATCCGCTGTTTTATGCGGCGGCTTGCCGCTTCGACCTTGCCGAGGGGATGGTGCGGGTCAAGGCGCCGGGCAAGGTGCCATTCTGGTCGATATCGGTCTATGACCGCGGCGGCCACAACATCTACTCGTTCAACGACCACAGCGCGACCGCAGGCGTGCTCGACACCGTTGTGCTGACGCCGGCCCAGATGATCGAGGTCCGCAAGGATCTTCCCGAGGAACTGCAAGGGGCCATCTTCGTCGAGGCGCCGATAGAGGAAGGCGTGTTCGTCATCCGTTCGTTCGTGCCCGACGACAGCTGGAAGCCGATTGTCTCGCGCTTTCTCGAACAGAGTTCCTGCGAACTGCAGGATTTTTAGGCCGGTTCCGATGCTCAGTGGTGCGGTACCGGCAATGTTCCCGACGGTCCCGGCTTGTCGGGGCCGGTCGGCCGCGTTTCGGCCGTCAGCGGCCGCTGCTCGTAGCGCACCCCGGGAAATATGATCACTGCCGCCGGCGAGGCTTGTTGTGCTCGATTGGTTGCCGCCGTTCGCGGCACGAAAGACAGTACCATGCCCATGGTTCGCGTATTCCTCTCGGTTGCCCCGGAGCACAACGCAACGCCTCCATAGTCGATTAAGAAGGCAGTAGGTTAACGGAGCGCTAACGGATCGCCGCTAAATTGATCTTTGTTCTTGGGAAACGCGAAACCGGTACAGCCCGGCAGAGCGCCCTCCAGATCGTGTCGAGTGTCAGGCGTATCCTTCGTGTCAGCTTCGGATTTCGGGCAAATCGCAGCAGGAGCTGAATCGGGAAAGGCCGAAAGGCTGTTTCGCGCCGCGGTATCGGCATTCTGTTCGCTCACCCGCCCTTCGCGCCGGGAGATCGCGCAGCTCGAAGACCTGACGCTGCCGCTTTTCGAGAATGTCTCGGTCGAATCGCGCCGCTACGTCGCAGCGGCCCTTTCCGAATGCGAATATGCACCCGCCGCGCTGGTGCGGCGGCTTTGCCAGGAGCGGGTCGACATCGCCGCTCCGCTACTCATCCGCTCGCGTGCCCTCAGCGACATCGACCTGATCGCGCTGATCGGGCGTCACGGCCTGCCGCATGCCCGTGCCATTGCCCGCCGCAAGGATCTCAACCAAACCATCGCCGATCTCATCAAAGTGCTTGAAAGGCCGACGCTGGTGCGGTCGCAGCAGCAGCCGGAAGCAACTGCCATTGCCCCGTCCGAAAACGCGGAAATGGTCGCGAGCGACGCAAACAGACAAGAGGCGGCCGACGCCGCCGAAACCGTACGCCGCCGGTTGCGATCCATGATGCGCTCCGAGCGCGGCACCGCCATCAGACCGTTCGTCGAGCCACAAACCTACGTCAAGCTGCGCGAAACCGCGCTGACCGGCAATGCGGCATTCTTTCAGACAGCGCTCGCCGATGCGCTCGAAGTCGATTTTTCAACGGCGCGGACGCTCACCGCGAGCCAAAATTACACACCGCTACTTTTCGCCTTGCGCGCGCTCGACCTCAGCGAAGACAAGGCGTTCCTGATCACGGCTGCCATCTATCCGACCGAGTTTCCGCACCCGCAGGCGATCCGCATCTTCCTCGACCGCTACCGCCTGCTGCACCGCGACGCTGCGTTGGACAGGCTCCGCGGCTGGAAGGCCGACACCGTGTCGAAAATCGTTCGCAAGCCCGGGCGCGTCGCGGCAAATGCCGACCTGCGCAAGCCGAACAGCGCCGATGTAACCGCCACCCCAAAGGCGCTTCGCATCTGAAGGCTTGCCGTTACGACGCCTTGACCGAGATAAGCTCCTCGACGGGAACGACGCCCGCCTCGATCTCGATCACCCAGATATCCGGATCGAATTTCTTCTCGCGCTCCAGCTGCGCGTCGAAAATGGCGGCATCGTCGCCTTCGCCAAGCAGACTGAAAAAACGGTCGTCCGGCCTGGCCGAATCGTAGCTCGTCTGCGGCGCCGGCCCGAACAGCGCCATCTCTCCTAGCCGGCCACGCGCCAACACGAAAACTGCGCCGGCTTCCGTGGCGCCGCGCTTGACCACGGCGGCAAAGCCGCCGGCGCTAAAAACCCGGCGCAACAGGGCCGACACCCACAGATCGGTGGTTACCCGCATGGCGGGACCCTGTACGATTTCGGGTTTGTGGTGTCGAGATTCTCACTTATTCGCGAGCAACGGTTGGCCATCAAAGCAAGTCCCGGAATGCGACGATTTACCAACAAAGTCTAACAAAACTTGTTGGCCTCTGTGAAAAATGCTATAGTGCCCGGTATGAAAGCCCAGCCCATGCGCACTCTTACTGTGTCGCTTACCCCCAAGCAGGCCGCCCGTCTACAAGACGCCGTGAACAGCGGAGACTATGCTTCCAACAGTGAAATCGTCAGGGAAGCACTACGTCTATGGGAGCAGCGCGAGGAATTCCGCACTCTTGAACTGGAACGCCTCAAAAGGGCCTATGACGAAGGGATGGCAAGTGGCGAAGGTCAACACGTAAATCGTACGGCTTTCTTACGCGCTCTGAAGGCCGAACGCGCAGTCCGTGGCTGAATACCGGCTCACCCCGCGAGCTTCTCAGGATTTGCGAGATATTTGGCATCACATTGCCGTCGATAACGAGAAGGCGGCTGACAAGCTGATCGGACGCATTTTCGACAGGCTGGAATTGGCTTGCGAGCACGCCAAAATGGGCGCAGCTCGACCGGAATTGAGCGCCACCGCCCGCAATTCTGGTCGAGGGGCGCTACATCGTGATTTACGAGCCCATGCCCTACGGCGTGTTAGCCGTGGCGATAGTCCATGGAATGCGTGACCCGGAGCAATGGCTTAAATAGGCCGGGAGACTAGGTTTCGGCCCTCAGTTGGTCAGGCCGATCTCGCGCATCTTGACGTAGACGATCTCGTCTGGCTCGCCGGTCTCCGGCAAGCCGAACAGCGCCTGGAATTCCTTGATCGCGGCCTTGGTGCGCGCGCCTACGACGCCATCCAATTGCATGTCCTCATTGCCGAACGCTTTCAGTCCGGCCTGGATCTTGACGATGCGGGGATCAGGCGTTTGCGCTGCTGCATTTGCCGGTGCGGATACCGGAATGGCGGCCGGAGCAGCGGCCGTTTCGACCGGCCGCGGCACGGGATGCGGAACCACGGCCGCGGTCTTTGGCGTGGCGCCCAGTTGATCCAGCAGGACGCCGTCGATCTCGCCGGAGGCATTCAATCCGACTTTCTGCTGATAGGCTTGGATGGCCTTGCGCGTATTCGGTCCGGGAATACCGTCGATGGTGCCGGAATAGAAATCGAGATCCTTCAAGATGCCCTGGACCTGCTCGACGACCGGGTCGCTCTTGATCGGCGCAGCGGCCGGACGCACGATATTGATGGTGGTTTCGGGCTCATCGCTATCCGCCCGCGGAAAGCGTTCGATGCTTCTGGTAGCGAAAAACGCTCCGGCATGCGGAAAGGGCTGGTACCAAAGCGCGTTCGCCGAGACGTAGAACAGCGTCACCAGGAACGCGGTGGAGCCGCCGACTACAACAGGATTGCGCGAGATCAGGCTGCCCAGCGCCATCGCTCCGTGCTCGAAGGCATTGCCGCGGCGTTTGACCGCCTTAGGCTGTTTTGCGGAGCGACCCATTGCTCTCCCCTTTGCCACCGTCCGCCTTGGCTTTGACCGCGGACATCGGCACCACGCCGGTCTTCTCCGCCGAGCGGCCCGTCGGGCCGCTCACGGGAAGGCTGATCGTCACCGTGGTGCCCTCGCCCGGCATGCTTTCGATCGACATTGTGCCCTCGTGCAGCGCCACCAGCCCCTTCACCAGCGAAAGCCCGAGCCCTGTGCCTTCGAAACGGCGGGTATAGTCGTTCTGGATCTGCATGAACGGCTTGCCGAGATTGGCGAAATCTTCCTCGGCGATGCCGATGCCGGTGTCCCGGACCCAGAAATGCAGCCGCGAGCCGATGCGCTTGGCGCCGATGACGACATTGCCGCCTTCAGGCGTGAACTTGATCGCGTTAGAGACGAGATTGATCAGGATCTGCTGCACGGCGCGACGGTCGGCATTTATTTCGCCTGCGTCCGGCGCGATCTGGGCCTGCAGATCGATGGCCTTTGCCTCGGCTTGCAGGCGCATCATCGACTGGCACATCTCGACCGCTTCGCGGAAGCGGAACGGTTCCGGTTCGGTCGCGTAGGCGCCCGATTCGATCCGCGATACGTCGAGTATCGAGGTGACGACGGCAAGCAAGTGCTGGCCCGAATCCCTGACCAAGCCGACATATTCCTTCTGGCGCGGATCCTTGAAGCTGCCGAACATCTCGTGCAGCAGCATGTCGGAAAAGCCAATGATGGCATTGAGCGGGGTGCGCAACTCATGGCTGACGACGGCAAGGAAGCGTCCTTTCGCCACCTCGGCCGAAGCAGCCGCCTCGTTGGCAGCGGCAAGCTCCTGGCGCAGTCCGGCCACTTCATCGTTTTCGCGCAGAAGAAGCGTGAAGACAGTCCCCTGCCCAGGCGCGCGCATCATCTCGAGCGAGAACGGCCGGTAATTGTCGGCTGTCACGCCGCTGCTCTGCGGCAGCCGGACGCGAAGGTCGAGCCGGCGCGACACGGCGCCATCGCGCATATCGGCCAGCGCACTGAGATATGGGACGCGGTCGGACAGATGGATGCGATCGAAAAGTCCGGTGCCGAAAAGCAGCTCCGGTGGCAGCCTCAGCATCGTGCGTGCCTTAGCCGAGGCGTCCAGAACCTCGCCATGGGCAGCGATTCGCAGCACGACGGCGTCGATCAGGTCTTCGAGCCGGTGGCTGCCGGCCGGATCGAGCTGAGCGCTGGCGGTGGCACGAAGTGAAGCGACACGCGGAATGAGCGTGAGCGCCCAGGCCAACGGCACCAGCCAGTGCCATGCGGCGATTTCGGTCTGGCCGAGCGGCAAGACGGAACCGGCTAAAGGCTGCAGCAAGACTGCGACAAGGGCCGAGATGGCGCCCCAGATCACGGCACGCCGCGACTGGCCGATCCACCAGGCTTCAAACGGCAGCGCCACCGCGAGCAAGGCAACCGGCGAGGCCACACCGCCGGCGGCAGCGATAAGGGCACCCAGGGCAACACTGCCGACGACCAAGGCTAGTTGGCCGGCCAGGGTCATCTTGCCCGATGCAGCCACCAGCAGGGTGGCGAACCAGCAAAGGCCGAACGCCGCAAAGATCGCAGCCACAGTCACGGCCGCGCCCATGCCCGACGTGACCAGCGTCACCGCTGCACCCGCGCTGAAGAAGGGAGCCGCCAGCATGACGCCAATGAACCGGCTCTCACGGCGGCGGTCGTCCTGGCCGAGGACGGACGGATGAACCATCCGTTCGCAACCGGCGGCTATCGCGCCTGGCAACTCGGCGTATCTGGCCTTGATCGCACTCAACTCAACGCACCCGGTCGTGAACGGCCCTGCTTGGCAGGCGGCTTTTGTCGATCCGAAACTCGCATCCAGCGTTTAAGGAATGGATAAGGCTGGGCCGATCGTCCCCCGGCAGGCAGCAAATATCGGGATCCCGGTGGGGAAAAACGGGGGCACTTGCCGCCATAGTAAACGGAGCGTTATCCGGACCACCCGCGCCTAAGCTTGCGGCCAATCGCACCAAACTGTCACCAATGCAAAAAATAACGAGGAGAAACAACAGGTTGGATGGTTACCATTTGCTGAATGAAATATGACCCATTCGAGGCAAATGAACTTCAAAGCGCTTCGTTTCGAATCTGCCTAAAATTTGAGGAAAACTGTTGCTTTCGGGACAAGCCGTCCTTTGCGCCTCCGTGCCAGTATCGCGGTACAAGGGTCGTGTGGTTCGGAGGCATGACCGTCATAAAGGACAGACAGATGGGCTTTCTGATAAGAGCTGCTTTCTGGTTTTCCCTGGTGCTTCTGGCGCTGCCGCTGGGTGTCGGCGCCGATGATGCGGGCCGCGAAAGCGTCGGGCCGCTCCAGGCGCTGTTTGCGGCACGCGAAGCCGTCGGCGACATCGCCGGCATCTGCGAGCGCAAGCCGGACGTGTGCGAGACCGGTAAATCGGCAATGCACACCATCACCGCCCGGGCCAGGGAAACCGCCAAGATCGCGGCCGCCATGCTGGACGACAAGACCCCTGAACCAGATGCGGTGACGACCACCGGCAGCCTGCCCGAGGAAATCGTCTTGCCCGCGAAAGTCGATCTGCCGGCGAAACTGCACTTGCCGGCGAAGAACTGAGACGGTTTCGGCCGAATTCGTCGCCAGACCGCAAGGCTCCCCACGCTCGGCGCCTGCGGCGTTTCTCCTCTTTTTCCGTGACGTGGCAGCGCCGGATGACTATATCCGGGGTGATGACTACGACGATCCAGACCATCCGCGACGACTTTTCCCTGCTCGACGAGTGGGAAGACCGCTATCGCTATGTGATTGAACTGGGTGAAGCGCTGCCGCCGTTTCCTGACGAGCAACGCATACCGGCCAACAAGGTGCCCGGCTGCGTCAGCCAGGTCTGGTTGACCACCGAACAGGGCGGTGGTCCCGACCCCGTTATCACCTTCAAGGGCGATTCCGACGCCCATATCGTGCGCGGTCTGGTCGCCATCATGCTGGCGCTGTTTTCGGGACAGCCGGCCAGCGAAATACAGAGGACCGACGCGGAGGCCACATTGAAGGCGCTCGGACTTGACGAGCACCTGTCGCCGCAGCGCGCCAATGGTCTTCGCTCGATGGTCAAGCGCATCAAGCGTGACGCCGAAGCAGCGTTGAAGCAGACCGCCTGACCGGACGGCAGTTGCCGGCAGCATGGCGGGTTCGACCTTTGACCCCATAATACAAAACGGCGCCCGCAGGCGCCGTTTGAGTGTCAAACCGGAAGAGCCGGTTATCAGCGTCCCTTGCGCTTGCGGCCGAGACCCATCTTCTTGGCGAGCTGCGAACGGGCGGCCGCATAATTGGGCGCAACCATCGGATAGCTCGGGTCCAGGTTCCACTTTTCGCGATACTGGTCGGGCGTGAGATCATAGTGGGTCATCAAGTGACGCTTGAGCGACTTGAACTTCTTGCCGTCTTCGAGACAGATGATGTAGTCGTCATGCACCGAACGCTTCGGATTTACCGCCGGCTTCTGCTTGTCGGCAGGCGGCTGCTCGGCGGCCCCGCCGACGCGCCCCAAAGCGGCATGGACATCGGCAATGAGGTTCGGCAATTCGCCGACCGGCACGGGATTGTTACTGACATAGGCGGCCACCACGTCGGCGGTGAGCTCGATCAGCGCGTCACTGTTTCTGGAAGGTGTTTCGGTAATATCCATGGCGTTCAGGCCCCAACGAGAATTGTTTCTGTTTGCGCCCGTTTCGATAGTTGGGCATCGCGCGAACTTGTGCAGGAAAAAGCCTCCGCGATTCGCGTCGCGGCACCTTAATGGGCCTTGGCGTCAAGTAAGTCAATTCGCTTCTTGCGCTCTATTCAGCGATGCAAGTCAAATCTTTCATATTCAGCTTCACTCTTTCGTGCAGAGTGTAAACTTGCCGTTTTTTCTGGTCAGACCAGCATCGACTGACGCGGCGGCAAGCAGCCATTACACAGACTGCAGCAGGTAAATAGAGCTCAATGCTTGATCCAGCCGGCAGCATTACAGCCTGGCCAATCGGCGGATTCAGTAAAATCATAGGTTGCGAAGCATTACTGTTGCTCGTGAGCCGTCGGCCGGGAGCGGCGTGCCGCGTCACTGAAACGGAGTGATGTATTTTCCGTAGACCCAGCCGGTGACGAACTGGCCGTTCTGTGCCGGATCATGCCAGACTTGGCACCAGTGATTGCGGATCTTCTGTTTCTGCTGCCAGTACGAATGGTTGGCGAGATTGAGCAGATTTATCCCACCGGTGCATTTGCCGGTCATCTGCAGAACCGTCGCGTTGGGATAGGCGGCCTGCTTCTGCGAAGTTCCCGAAGGATATTTGCGCACATTGAGTGTGTCGCCGAACGGCACATTGGCCACTTGCCAAGCCGCAAAAGCAGTTGCATGAGAATGACCGGCATTGGCCAGGGTCGTCGCAGCGACGGCGAGGGCCGCGACAGTCCGAGAAAAAATGTTCATTGTCCTCTCCTCCAGCCCGTCCCCTCGAGTCACCACGACAATAGATCATAGCCGTTGAACCCGCGCTGATCGGCGTGTTCATTCGCTATTCAAGTAACTTCCATAGCGAGACGCAATGACCAGAACCCCAGTGTTTCCGACCGCCACCCCACCGCAGCCGGAGAAACGGCCGATCTTCGACACGCATCACGGCATGACGCGGACGGACGACTATGCTTGGCTGAGGGCCGCCAATTGGCAAGAGATGTTCAGGGATCCGTCTCTGCTCGACGGCCAAATCCGCGCCCACCTCGAAGCCGAGAATGCTTACCAGACGGCGCTGATGGCCGATACGGCTCAGCTGCAGAAGCAGCTTTTCGCGGAAATGAAGGGGCGTATCAAGGAAGACGATTCCTCTGTGCCTATGAAGGATGGGCCCTATGCCTACGGCTCCTCCTTCAAGCTTGGCGGCCAGCAGCCGCGTTACTTCCGCACGGCGCGTCACGGCGGCGACAAGCAGATATTGCTCGACGGCGATGCCGAGGCCGAGGGTAAGCCCTATTTCCGGCTGGGCGGCGTCGATCATTCCGACGACCACAGCAAGCTGCTGTGGGCCTTCGACGAAAAGGGTTCCGAATTCTACACGCTGCGCGTCCGCGATCTGGCCGGCGGCAATGACCTGGCGGACAGGGTTCCGAACACCGGCGGTGGCGGTGTTTGGGATGCCGGCAATGACGGTTTTTTCTACACCCGCCTCGACCCCAACCACCGTCCTTCCAAAGTGCTGTTCCATGCGCTTGGTGACAGTCCTGAAAACGACCGGCTGATCTACGAGGAGACTGATCCCGGCTTCTTCATGGATGTCGGCGGCACGCGCTCCAACGAGTGGATCATGATCGGCATAAACGACCATGAGACCTCGGAATACCGCATCATGAGCGCCAACGATCCGTTCGCAGAGCCGAAGCTGGTTGCGGCGCGCCAGACCGGCCTGCAGTACGAGCTCGAGGAAGGCGGCGACATCTTCTTCATCCTCACCAATGCCGACGGTGCCAAGGACTTCAAGATCATGACGGCGCCGGCGCATGATCCGGTGCGCGCCAACTGGCAGGAACTGGTGCCGCACGAAGCGGGCCGACTGATCCTTTCGGTGATCGGCTTCAAGGATCACTTGGTCCGGCTCGAGCGCAAGGAAGGCCTGCCGCGCATCGTCGTGCACGACCGCAAGAGCGGCGAGGAGCACCTGATCTCCTTCGACGAGGAGGCCTTCTCGCTCGGCCTGTCCGGCTCCTACGAATACGACACCGAGATCATGCGCTTTTCCTATTCGTCGATGACGACCCCGGCGCAGGTCTTCGATTACAACATGCGCACCCGCGAGCGGGTGCTGCTCAAGACCCAGGAAGTGCCGTCCGGCCACGACCCGGAGCACTATGTCACGCGCCGGCTGATGGCGCCTGCCGCCGACGGCGAACTGGTGCCGATCTCGCTCCTCCATCACCGCGACACGCCGCTCGACGGGTCGGCGCCGTGCCTGCTTTACGGCTACGGCTCCTACGGCATCACCGTGCCGGCCGCGTTCAATACCAATCTGTTTTCGCTGGTCGACCGCGGCTTTGTCTACGCGATAGCCCATGTTCGCGGCGGCAAGGACAAGGGCTATGGCTGGTACGACGACGGCAAGCGGGCGAACAAGATGAACACGTTCACCGATTTCATCGCGGTCGCTCAGCACCTCGTCGCCGAACGCTATACGCAGCATGACCGCATCGTCGCGCAAGGCGGTTCGGCCGGCGGCATGCTGATGGGGGCGGTCGCCAACATGGCGCCGCAATGCTTCGGCGCCGTCGTCGCCGAGGTTCCCTTCGTCGACGTGCTCTCCACCATGCTCGACGCCAGCCTGCCGCTGACGCCGCCGGAATGGCCGGAATGGGGCAATCCGATCGCTTCGGCGGAGGATTACCGGACCATCGCCGCCTATTCACCCTACGACAATGTCGCCGCACTCGACTATCCGCCGATTCTGGCGCTGGCCGGCCTGACCGACCCGCGCGTCACTTATTGGGAGCCGGCCAAATGGGTAGCGCGGTTGCGCGACCGCAAGACAGGTGAGAATGCGGTGCTGTTCAAGATCAACATGGATTCAGGCCATGCCGGCGCCTCCGGCCGGTTTTCGAGGCTGGAGGAAATCGCCTTCACCTATGCCTTTGCGCTCAAGGTCACAGGCAAGGCCGAGCTTGCCGCGTGAACACCGCGGATAGGCAGGTATTGCTTGCTGTTCCGCTACATGCCTTCATTGAGGATGGAAGTTGCGAAGAAGCCCACCAATGATCGATCTTGCCACATTGATTGCGTATGTCGCGGTTGTGCTTGGCTTTGTCTTCATCCCGGGTCCTGCCACCCTTTTGACCGTGGCGCGAGCAACCAGCTCTGGAACCAGGGTGGGCATCGCGACCGGCGCGGGGATCGCGGCCGGCGACGTGGTTCACACCTTCATGGCGATCGTCGGCATTTCGGCGATCATTGCCACGTCGGCGGCGCTTTTCAGCATAGTGAAGTACATCGGCGCAGCCTACCTCATTTATCTCGGCGTTCGCGCGATTATCGAGAAAACGCCTGCCTATCCGGCCGCCGGCGCACTTGCGATCCCCGCTGCCAAAGCATTTCGGCAGGCTGTTTTGACCGAGATTCTCAACCCCAAGACCGCGCTTTTCTTCCTTGCATTTCTTCCGCAGTTTGTGCGGCCTGAAAACGGATCGGTGATGCTTCAACTGGCGACATTGGGCGTGATCTTTGTTCTGTTGGGCCTCGTCAGCACGGTGGTTTTCGCCGTGGGTGCGGGCGGCCTCGGCGCTTTCCTGCGCCGAAACCCGACGGTGCTGAGATGGCAGGGCAAGGCTGTCGGCTGCATCTATTGCGCCTTGGGCATCCGGCTGGCGCTGCAACAGCGCTAGGGTCTCGACATGCGACGCCTATGAGGCTTCGGATACTGGGCAGGCACAGTTGATTTTCCGCTCGCAATTGCAAAGGTCGCGCGCTACCCAGTGCGCGGCCTTTTCACGGTCGCCGCCAACACTCAATCACCCAGGGATCTGCCATGTTGCTCGTCGATGTCTATCTCGACAAATCGCCCATCCAGGGCATCGGCGTCTTTGCCAAGAACCACATTCGCCGCGGCACGCTGGTCTGGAAGCTCGACCCGAAATACGACCGCCGCATCGAGGTGACGACCTATGAGCGGGAAACCGGGCCGGTGAAAACCTATCTTGACCGCTACGCCTACCCGGACCGGTGCGACCCGAACTACATCGTCTTCGAAGCCGACGATGCGCGCTACATGAACCATGCCGACGACCCGAATTGCGACGTCTCGCAGCCGGAGGAGACCTATGCCTTGCGCGACATTGCGCCTGGCGAGGAAATGACCTGCGACTACAATCACTTCTTCGAAACCGGCTTCGACTTTCTCGGCGACCGCTGACGCAACGGCCGTCAGCTCGCCGGCTTCTTGCGAGCCGGATAGCCGTTGGGATGCGGCGGCACGGCTTTCAGATAGGCGGCGATCGCCGCGCGGTCCTCCGGGGTCAGCACGGCCATGTTCCGTTGCACGTCGACCATCGCGCCGCCGACCGTATCGAAGTCCGGCGTGAAGCCGGTTTCGAGATAGTTGGCGATGTCAGCTTCGGACCAATCGGCGATGCCGCCCTCGCCCGACGTGATGTTCGGCACGATACCGCTGCCTTCGGCGGCGGCCGCACCTGCCAGCCACTGGCCCTTCCTGGTGCCGCCGGCGAGGTCCCGCGGCGTGTGGCATTCGCCGCAATGACCGGGGCCTTCCACCAGATAGCGGCCGGCCAGCACCGGGTCGGGCGTGCCGTCGGGAAAGGAAACGACCGGCTGGTCACTCAAATAGAGCAGCTTCCACAAGCCAAGACCGCGTCGGACATTGAAGGGAAATGCCAGCGAATTGGCGGGCGCCTTGCCGGCGACCGCGGGCAAGGTCTTGAGGAATGCATAGAGATCGGCAATGTCGGCCGGCTTCATGCGCGCGTACGAAGTATAGGGAAATGCCGGATAAAGATGCTCGGCCGGCGGTGATACGCCCTTCAGCATGGCGTTGGCAAAGTCCTCGACGGACCAGGCGCCGATGCCGTCCCTGGCATCCTGCGATATGTTCGGCGGCACGAAGGTGCCGAACGGCGTCTTGAGCTCGAGGCCGCCGACCAGCTGAAGGCGGGCGTCGCCTTGCGAGCCGGGCTTGGCATGACAGGACGTGCAGCCGCCGGCGTAGAAGATGCGCTTGCCCCTGGCGGCGTCGCCGGGACCAAGCTCAGCCAGCGTTGCGGCATCGAGCCTGACCGGAGCCGACAGGAACCAGCCGGCAATCGCGGCCGCGCCGCCCAGAACGAGGGCGGCGCCGACAAGTTTCTTCAGCAAGCGCATTGCCCGCCATCAGCCTTTTTTCACCCTGTAGTTTTGATGACAGTTGCCGCAGCCGCCGCCGATGGTGTTGAACTGTGCCTTCAACGCCTCGGCGTCCGCAGGTGCTGCGGCGACCGCTGCCTTGACGTCTGCGAGGTACTTGCCTTCAGCCGTCTTGAAGCCGGCCATGTCCTGCCAGATCTTGGGAGACGCCGTGGTGTCGCCGGTGTCGCTGCCCGCCGGGAAAAGCGTGTCGACGCCGGCATGGAATTTCTCGGCATTGGCCTGCAGTGCCTGCAACGCGGTCAGCACCGAAGCTGCGTCGTAGGGCGTCTCGCCCTTGACCACTTTCGACAAGCCGGCGGCGATCTTGCCACGTTCCTTCATCAGCGCCTGCCGGTCAGCAACCGGGTCGGCAAATGCCGCCGAACCGGCGAAGGCGAGCATCGAGATGGCGAGGATAAGCTTTCTCATTCACTTGGCTCCATGTTGAAGGCAATTCAGGATGCGGTCCCACCCCGATGACAAACGGCAAGGATGGCTTAAAAATTCCGACGCTTCGCCTCACGCTTGCGTGAAATTTTGCAACTGTCGTTCTGATGGTGAAAAAGAAAAGCCCCGGTTTTGCCGGGGCTTTCTGGAACGGATCAGGCCTTTTCGTAGAGTTCGAGCACATAGTCCCAGTTAATGAGACTGTCGACGAAGGCTTCGAGATATTTCGGCCGGGCGTTGCGATAATCGATGTAATAGGAATGTTCCCACACATCGACGCCGAGGATCGGCGTCGCGCCATGGACGAGCGGGTTCTCGCCATTCGGCGTCTTCGAGATCGCCAGCTTGCCGTCCTTGACCGAGACCCAGGCCCAGCCCGAACCGAACTGGGTGGTGCCGGCGGCGATGAAGTCGGCCTTGAACTTGTCGTAGCCACCAAGATCGCTGTCGACCGCCTTCTGCAATGCGCCCGGCAGCTTGTTGCCACCGCCGCCCTTCTTCATCCATTTCCAGAAATGGATGTGATTGTAGTGCTGGGCGGCATTGTTGAAGAGGCCCGCATTCTTGCCGAAGGACTGTTTGACGGCCTCTTCGACCGACAAATCGCCCATGCCCGCCTCGGCGGCCAGCTTGTTGCCGTTGTCGACATAGGCCTTGTGGTGCTTGTCGTGGTGATATTCCAGCGTTTCCTTTGACATATAAGGCTGCAAGGCCTCGTAATCATAGGGCAAGGCGGGCAATTCAAAAGCCATCGGTCGTACTCCCTCGTGGAAAAATCCGGTGTCGATACCGGACTAACATAGGACTGGATTGGTCTGGAACAACTCCGGAAACGAAGCGCCGGCCGCTTTTTAGCGGGTCAGCCGGGCGAAGTCGAATGCGCCCATTCCCAATAGAGTTCGCGCGCCTTCTTGGCCACCGGTCCGGGCTGCAGATTGCGCTCCTCGATACGGGTGACCGGCACGACTTTCGAGTGGTTTCCGGTCGAGAAGATTTCGTCAGCCTCGAGAAAATCGCGGATCGACAGCGTCTTTTCCGTCGTCGTGAAGCCGTATTCGCCCAGCAGGGCCATGGTGCGCGCGCGGGTAATGCCGGACAGGAAGGTGCCGTTCGGCGCCGGCGTCATGACATGGCCGTCCTTGACCAGAAAAATATTCGAGGTGCCGGTCTCGGCGACATTGCCCAGCATGTCGAGCACCAGCGCATTGTCGAAGCCGCGCATCTTGGCTTCGAGGATAGCCCGGCCATTGTTGGGATAAAGGCAGCCGGCCTTGGCATTGGTCGGCATGGTTTCGATGGTCGGGCGCCGGAACGGCGACACCGTCACCGAAAACCCCGCCGGCGAGATCATCGGCGATTCGTAGAGGCAAAGGCAGAAACGCGTCGAGGCCGGGTCGGCCGGCACGCCCATATAGCCGCCATGCTCGGCCCAATACATCGGCCTGATGTAGACTGCCGTCTTGCCGTCGAACTTCTTCAGTCCGTCCCAGGTCAGGCCGACGATCTTGTCGGTGCTCATCGTCGGCTTCAGGCCGAGCGCGATCGCCGAGGCATTTACCCGCGCTGCATGGCGATCGAGATCGGGAGCGACGCCCTCGAACCAGCGGGCGCCGTCGAACACGCTGGTGCCGAGCCACATGGCGTGGCTGCGCGGCCCTAGAATGGCAACATTGCCCTCGTACCAGTCGCCGTCGACGAAGGTCCATGTCGCCGATTGCGCCGCAGTCGCCAGTGTCATTGCCAGGTTCCGTTCGATGCTTGTTGCGGCGCATTGGAAGATGCTTTGGCGGCCGCCGTCAACCGGCTTGGCTGAGATTTGTTGAGGCCAGCGGGCTGGCGGACTGCAATCAGCGCTTGCGCCTTGCCTTACGCGGCCTCAAAACTGTCGAATGCAGTTCGCGGCTTACGTTTTCGACGCTTATGGCACGCTGTTCGACGTGCATGCGGCCGTGCGCCGTCACGCCGACCAGATCGGGCCGGACGGCCAGTTGCTGTCGGATATCTGGCGCGCCAAGCAGCTGGAATATTCCTGGGTCAGGACGCTGATGGGGGCCTATGCCGATTTCTGGCAGCTCACCGAGCAGGCCCTCGACTTCGCCCTGCGCAAGGTTCCATCCGCGGATGCCGGGCTGAGGGCGAAGCTGCTCGAGGCCTATTGGCGGCTGGACTGCTATCCGGAGGTACCGGCCGTGCTCAAGGCGCTCAAGGCATCGGGGGCAAGGCTGGCGATCCTGTCAAACGGTTCGCCTGAGATGTTGGAAGCGGCGGTCAAATCCGCCGCGCTCGACCAGGTCCTCGACGACGTCTTTTCCGTCGACAGCGTCAGGCGCTTCAAGACCGATCCGTCGGTCTACGACATGGTCACCACGGGCTGGCGCCTCTATCCGGGCGCCGTCTCTTTCCAGTCATCCAACCGCTGGGACGTCGCCGGCGCCACCAAGTTCGGCTTCAGGACGGTGTGGATCAACCGCGCCAATCAGCCAGAGGAATACCGGGATTTTCCACCGGCCCTGATCCTGCCGTCCCTCGATGGTCTGATCTCCGGGGTTTGACGGCCGGACATGTTGCCTCGACGCAACAGTACGGTCCAGTCACAGCTTTGCCTTTGTTTGTCCACCCTGCGGCCAGAATTGGAACCGCCTATCGCGCCGGGCATTGCTCGGCACCTGCGCAACAGGACGCATTTATGCTTTGTTGCGATTTGAGACTTAAAAAAGGCAATCATGTTCACACCCCAATCGTCCTCTCTTCGCCTGAGCCGTCGCGGTTTCCTCAACGCGGCCGCCTTTGGCGCCGCCTCGGTCGCGGTTTCCAGTTGCACCACGCTGTCGCAGCAGCCAGTCGAGCCACCGCCGCCGACCTATGTCGAGCCGGCGCTCGGCGACTACGTGACGATGTATGGGCCGATGTCGGATGGCGGCTTCGAGCTGCCGGCCATACCTGTCGACAAGATCGACCCGCAGTTCCTGCGCCAGATCGTTGACGATCCGACCGGGCAGCAGCCCGGCACCATCGTCGTCGACACGACCAACCACTTCCTCTACCTGGTGCGCCCCGGCGGCCAGGCGATCCGCTACGGCGTCGGCCTCGGCCGCGCCGGCTTCGAATGGTCGGGCGATGCGGTGGTCCAATGGAAGCAGAAATGGCCGAAATGGACGCCACCGGAGGACATGATAGCCCGCCAGCCCGAGCTCGCAAAATACAGCGCCGATAATGGCGGCATGCCCGGCGGGCTGGACAACCCGCTTGGCGCGCGTGCGCTTTACCTGTTCCAGGGTAACCAGGACACGCTGTACCGGTTGCACGGCTCGCCGGAATGGCGGTCGATCGGCAAGTCGGTGTCGTCGGGCTGCGTGCGCCTGATGAACCAGGACATTATCGATCTCTACGATCGTGTGCCGAACAAGACCCCGGTCGTGGTGACAGCCGATGTCGGCCAGCCGGTGGTGGCAACAGCAAACCGCAGAGCCATTCCGATCGACGCCGGCGTGCCGGAAGGATCGATCCTGCTCGGTCCGATAAAATCGATCACAAATTCGATCTTCTGAGCTGGTCGAAAGCGCGGGCGGGATCTTCCTCGCTCCCGCTGGTTTTGCTGCGCGTCGGCGTGCCTGTACCGGTGCCGGCCTTTAGGTCCGATGCTTACGCCGAGCAGCGGATTTTGCCGTGCTGTGGGCAGACGCCACCAGTGACAGCTCATGACCGCATAGCCGCCGTCCGCTGTCCTCCAGATCTGGATACTGGCGCTTGATTCCAGGACAGAATTGCCAACACCGATGCCCGCCTTCGGGTCCGATGCCCCTCACCTGCCCCTGGACAGGCTCCCCAGAATACCCCGCACGATCGCTCGTCCGACCGACGAGCCGACCGAGCGCACCACGGATTTGATCGCAGCCTCCGCCACCGTCTGGCGGTTGGAGGGCCGCGGCGCGCCGCGGCCGCCGGTCGGCTGGGGATCGTCGTTGCCAAAGCCGGGAATGGTCCAGCGCGAACGGCCTGCGTCCTGTTGCTGCGCCTGTGCCTCCTGGGCGTCCTTAGCCTTTTTCTGCAGGATCTCGAAGGCCGATTCGCGATCGACGGTCTGGTCGTACTGTCCCGCGACCGGCTCTCATTGATCAGCTTGCGGCGCTCTTCGGGCGTGATCGGGCCAAGGCGCGACGATGGCGGGCGGATCAGCGTCCGCTGCACCATGGACGGCACGCCCTTGGCTTCCAGCGTCGAGACAAGCGCCTCGCCGGTGCCGAGCTGCGTGATCACGGTTGCGCAGTCGAAATCGGGATTGGGCCTGAACGTCTCGGCCGCCGTCTTGACGGCCTTCTGTTCGCGCGGCGTATAGGCACGAAGTGCGTGCTGCACGCGGTTGCCCAACTGGGCCAGCACGGTTTCAGGGATATCCAGCGGATTTTGCGTGACAAAATAAACGCCGACGCCCTTCGAACGGATCAGCCGGACCACCTGCTCGACGCGGTCGACCAGCACCTTCGGGGCGTCGTCGAACAGAAGGTGCGCCTCGTCGAAGAAGAAGACCAGCTTCGGCTTGTCCGGGTCGCCGACTTCCGGCAGTTCCTCGAACAGTTCCGACATCAGCCACAGAAGGAACGTCGCATAGAGCCGCGGATTCATCATCAGCTTGTCGGCGGCGAGCACGCTGATGGCGCCGCGTCCATCGCGCGTGGTGCGCATGATGTCGGCGATCCGCAATGCCGGCTCGCCGAAGAAATTGGCAGCGCCCTGCTGCTCCAGGACCAGCAGCGTGCGCTGGATGGCGCCGACCGAAGGTTTCGTCACATTGCCGTAGCGGGCGCCGATCTCTTCGGCGCGGTCGGCGATGTTGGCAAGCAGTGACTGCAGGTCCTTCAAGTCGAGCAGCAAAAGGCCTTCCTCGTCGGCGATGCGGAAGGCGATGTTCATGATGCCTTCCTGCGCCTCGGAAAGGTTCATCAGCCGCGACAGAAGCAGCGGCCCCATCTCCGAGATGGTGGCGCGGATCGGGTGGCCCTGCTCGCCGAACAGATCCCAGAAGATGACCGGGAATTCCTGGAATTCATAAGGATCGAGCTTGACCTGCTCGGCCCGCTTGACCAGGAAATCCTGCGCTGTGCCCATCATGGCGATACCCGACAGGTCGCCCTTGATGTCGGCGCAGAATACCGGCACGCCGGCATTGGAGAAACCCTCGGCCAAAATCTGCAGGGTCACCGTCTTGCCGGTGCCGGTCGCGCCGGTGACCAGGCCGTGACGATTGCCATACTGCAGCAAAAGCTGTTCGGGCCGCTGATAGCTGTCGTCCGGCTTGCGGCTGGCCCCTATGAAGATACTGGTATCGTCGGCCATGTGTCCGGTCTCCGCAAACCTATAGGATTGAATGCCCTGATCCCTTGAAGAAAAGGGAGCCCCGCCGCAGGTATAGTGAGGCCATTGCGCAGCGACAATGGGCACCGTCGAAAATGGCTTTTGGAGCTTGCGGAACCTGCCCATGTTTGGCAATCGGTTGACGGTCGGCATCACGGAAGGCGTGTTGCACGGCAAGTGTGCTGCATTGTGATATCGGGCCGGGGACCGTAGACTGACATAGTCGGCCGCCGCGGCCGCTAGAACGAGGAGAACCGATGGGCGCCGGTGCCTTGACCCAGGATGCCGAACTTCCAAACGTCGACCGGCAACGATGGCTGGCGCTGGCGGAGAAGGCGCTGGGCGGCGGGTCCTTCGAGGAAAAGCTCGTCTCGCATACGGACGACGCCATCCGCATCGAGCCGCTCTACGAGCGTTCGGTAACCGCCGAGCCTGTCGTGCGCGCCAACCCGGGATCACCGTGGATCGTCAGCCAGCGTATCGACGATCCGGATATAGGCCGCGCCAGTGCGCAGGCGCTGGAAGACGTCGCGCAGGGTGCTACCGGACTGTCGCTTGTCTTCGAAGGTGCGCCGAACGCCTTCGGCTACGGCTTGCCGAGGACGGCGGAGGCGCTGGAGGGCGTACTCGACGGCGTGCCGCTCAACCGCATCCAGATCCGCATCGACGCCCATCCCTGGAGCCGTGCCGTGGCCGACTGGCTGGTGGCGTTCTTGACCAAGCGCCGCTCCGACCCGGCAAAGCTCAACCTCTCCTTCGGCATCGATCCGGCGGCGATCTTTGCCGGGACCGGCAGGCTGCGCATGTCGATCGAGGCTTTACAGGCTTCGATGCCGCAATCGCTGGCGCATTTCTTTTCGATGGGTGTGCCCGGCGTGCTGCTGGAGGCCGACGGGCGGGTATTCCACAATGCCGGCGCCACCGAGGCGCAGGAGCTTGGCACCATGCTCGCCTCGGCCGTCTCCTATTTGAGGCTGTTCGAGAAGGCGCGCCAGCCGCTCGTCTACGCGGCGCCGCATATTGGTTTTGCGCTGAGCGTCGACCACGACCAATTCGTTTCGACGGCCAAGGTCAGGACGTTGCGCAGGCTGTGGGCGCGTGTCCAGGAGGCCTGCTCGATACCGCCCTCCACCGCCAGCATCCATGCCGAAACCTCCTTCCGGATGATGACGGCGGCCGACCCGGAAACCAACATCCTGCGCACCACCATCGCCGCTTTCGCGGCTGCCGTCGGCGGCGCGGATTCGATCGCCATCCTGCCGCACACGATCGCGCACGGCCTACCCGCGGGTTTTGCTCGCCGCGTTGCCCGCAACGCGCAACTGATCATGGCCAATGAAAGCCACATCGACCACGTCGCCGATCCGGTTTGCGGTTCGGGCGCCGTCGAAGCGCTGACTGCGGAGCTCTGCGCGGCGGCCTGGCAGGAGTTCCAGCAGATCGAGGCAGAAGGCGGCGTGCTGACCAGCCTTGAGCAAGGCCACATCCAGAGGCGCGTCCAGGCAGCTTCCGCCCGCCGCAACACAGCCTACCAGGCGGGCGAACGGGCGATCGTCGGCACGACGCTGCACCCGTCGAAGACCGAGCGTCCGGTCGAGACGCTGGCGGCGGAGCGGCGGCCTGCCTTCACCGAAGGCGTTGCGGTGTGCGAGCCGCTATTTCCGATCCGCATCGATCAGTCGATCGGAGCCGTGCCATGATCCCGGATTTCAGCCAGATCGGCTGGTCGCCGCCACGGCGGGTGCCGGTCGAGGTCAAAGGCCAGCGGGTGACGCCGGAAGGCATTGCCGTCAAGCATCTCTACAACCAGGGCGATCTCAAGGGCTTGCCACATCTCGATACCTATCCAGGCCTGCCGCCCTTCGTGCGCGGCCCCTATCCGACGATGTATGTCCAGCAACCCTGGACGATCCGGCAATATGCCGGCTTCTCGACTGCCGAAGAGTCCAATGCCTTCTACCGTCGCAACCTTGCCGCCGGCCAGAAGGGCCTGTCGGTCGCCTTCGATCTCGCCACGCATCGCGGCTACGACAGCGACCATCCGCGCGTCGCCGGCGATGTCGGCATGGCCGGCGTCGCCATCGATTCCATTCTCGACATGCGCCAGTTGTTCGACGGCATCCCGCTTAACGAGATGACGGTATCGATGACGATGAACGGCGCGGTGCTGCCGATCATGGCGCTCTATATTGTGGCGGCGGAGGAACAGGGCGTCGCGCAGAAGGATCTCACTGGGACCATTCAGAACGACATCCTGAAAGAGTTCATGGTGCGCAACACCTACATCTATCCGCCAAAACCTTCGATGCGGATCGTGTCGGACATTTTTTCCTACACGTCGAAGCACATGCCGAAGTTCAATTCGATCTCGATCTCCGGCTACCACATGCAGGAGGCAGGAGCGACGGCGGATCTCGAGCTCGCCTACACGATTGCAGACGGTATCGAATATGCCCGCGCCGGCGTCGCGGCCGGCCTCGACATCGACCGTTTCGCGCCGCGCCTTTCCTTCTTCTGGGCGATCGGCATGAATTTCTTCATGGAAGTCGCCAAGCTGAGAGCAGCGCGCCTTTTGTGGGCCAGCCTGATGCTGAAGAACTTTTCGCCGAAGGGCGAGCGCTCGCTGTCGCTGCGCACCCATTGCCAGACTTCGGGCTGGTCGCTGACGGCGCAGGATCCCTACAACAACATCATCCGCACCATGATCGAGGCGATGGCGGCGACTCAAGGGCATACGCAGTCGCTGCACACCAATTCCTTCGACGAGGCAATGGCGCTGCCGACCGACCATTCGGCCCGCATCGCCCGCAACGCACAGCTCATCCTGCAGAAGGAGTCCGGCACGACGCGCATTATCGACCCGTGGGGCGGCTCCGCCTATGTCGAACGGCTGACGCATGATCTGGCGGCGCGTGCGCTTGCGCATATCGAGGAGGTCGAGAGCCTCGGCGGCATGGCCGCGGCGATCGAAAAGGGCCTACCGAAGCTGCGCATTGAAGAGGCTGCCGCGCGCACCCAGGCGCGCATCGATTCAGGCGAACAGATCGTGGTCGGTGTCAATGCTCACCGTCCCGGCACGGACATCGAAGTCGACGTGCTGAAGATCGACAATGCCGAAGTCAGGGCGCGGCAATTGTCGAAGCTGCAGCGGCTGAAAGGCACGCGTGACGTCGCCGCCGTCGAGAGCGCGCTCGATGCGCTTACCCGTGCTGCCGGGAGTAACGCAAACCTGCTGGAATTCGCCATCCGGGCCGCACGCGCCAACGCCACGGTCGGCGAGATTTCGCTGGCGCTGGAAAAGGTTTTCGGCCGCCATGTCGCCTCGGTGCAGACGATCTCCGGCGTCTATCGCAACGCGCTCGGCCACAATCCGGTGGTCGACCGGCTGCAGGACAAGATCATCGCGTTCGAGGAGAAGTCCGGCGGCAAGCCGCGCATTCTGGTCGCCAAGATGGGGCAAGACGGCCATGATCGCGGCCAGAAAGTGATCGCCACCGCCTTTGCCGACCTAGGCTTCGACGTCACCGTCGGGCCGATGTTCCAGACGCCGGACGAGATCGCCAGGCTGGCGGTCGAGCATGACGTGCACATCGTCGGCGCCTCGTCGCTGGCTGCGGGCCATTTGACGCTTATTCCCGAACTCAAGCATGCGCTGAAGAAGCTCGGCCGCGACGACATGCTGATCGTCGCCGGCGGCGTCATCCCGCCGCAGGATTACGACGCAGTCCGGCAGGCAGGCGCCACTGAAATCTTCCCGCCCGGCACGGTTATCCCGGAAGCGGCGGAGCGGCTGATGGACCGGCTGCTGCAGGCCGGCTGACGCTTTGTTATAATGTCTGTTGCAACAAGAAACACGCTGAGTTATAATCAGCGTTGCAACAGGATGCCTCACCATGAACACGACCATTCGCAAGATCGGCAATTCCGAAGGCGTGATCCTGCCGAGGGAGCTTCTCGATCGTCTGAACCTGAAGGCCGGCGACCAGCTTCAAATCGTTGAAACAGGTGACGGTCTTGCGCTGAAGCCAGTGGACGACAGCTTCGAGCGGCAAATGAAAGCTGCCCGCGAGGTCATGGACAAATACAAGGTCGCGCTTCAGAAGCTCGCCGAATGAGCTGGGAGTTTCTAACGCGGCGTGCAGTCGAAGCCATGCACGCGGAGCAGTTGCGCCGACACGGCGGAGCACAAGGCTTGAGGGATGAAAATGCCCTCGAATCGGCGCTCGCTCGCGCCGAAAACAAGGCCAACTACGGAGACCCGTCGGTTGAGGAACTCGCAGCCGCCTATGTCTTCGGCATTGCCAGAAATCATGCCTTTGTCGACGGCAACAAACGCACGGCCATTGTCGCGTCCGGCGCATTTCTGATTGTGAATGGTTATGCCCTGTCGGCCAATGACGGCATGCTTTACGAATTCGTCATGGGCGTCGCCGCCGGCGAAATCGACGAGGCCGGCGCCGCAGCGTTCTTCCGCGATCATGTCGTCAAGCTCGAAGACTAACTGTCGGAGAGCTTGACGATCTCCCATTCCTTGCCGTTGACCACGGCAACTTCGCCGACCTTCTTGCCGAACAGCGCCATCGCCATCGGCGACATATGGGAAATTGTCCCTTTGCCCGGATTGGCTTCGTCCTCGCCGACGATCTTCCAGTGCACCTTCTTGCCGTCGTCGCTTTCCAGGGTGACACCCATGCCGAAACGAACCAGGTCGCTCCCCGGTTCGGGCACCGAAAGCTCGGCGCTTTCACGCCGCGCCGTCCAATAGCGGAGATCACGCGACACCAGCGCGATGCGCTCGCGGTCGGCCCTCTTCTCGGCTCTGCCCAGTTCGTCGCGCAGAGCGGCCACCTCGGCATCGATCAGCGCCATGCCGCGTTCCGTGACCAGATTGCGGTGATGGCTGATCGGCCGCTCGCCGATGCCGGCGATGGCGTTTTCGCTGTCTTCCTCGCGGGTGAAGGCCCTGCTCATCTGACGAACTTAGGCTTGGAATGGCGACTCCACAAGCCATTGCTGATGAAGAGGCTAATGGTGAAGATCTGGGGTTCAGTACCCGAGATTAGACAGCTGCTTGGGGTGTAAAGCTGGCCATGCGAATGCCTCAACTTGGCGCACTATCGCGCTTCGAGGGCCGCAAGGCTAAGGTCCGGTTGCGCAACTAGGTAGCGGAGCCCCTTGGTTCCGACGTCGCCTTGCTCAACGATATTGAAGCCGTGCCGGCCGAGATCCGCTGCAACTTTGTCCAAATCGACGTAACCATGCCGGTGGAGCCGAAAGGTGCTCTTCTGGCGCGGCGGTTTCGCAAAATCGACGATAAGCACACGACCGCCCGGCCTCAGGACGCGGAAGGCCTCTCTGCCGAATTCCTCGCGGCCCTTCTTTGGAAGATGGTGGAACATCAGCGTGCTGAGGACGACATCAAATTCCCCATCCTTGAAAGGCAGTTCCTGAGCGGTGGCGGTCGAGAACCCGACTTGTAGCCCGGCTCGCCGGGCCTTTGCCGTCGCGCGCGCAACCATTTCGGCGGAGGCGTCGACGCCGTGCACGCGCCCCTCCGGCGCCACTTTTGTCTGGCAAGGAGCGCGGTGGTGCCGGTGCCGCACCCGACATCCAGGACCACTTCTCCCGGCTTCAGCTCCGCAAAGCTTAATATCCTTTCGCGAAAAGCACGTTCGCGACCGAAGGTCAGAAGCCACGCCAGCATATCGTACAGGGCGGCGGAATGAAGCGTGATGCCGACATGCAGCGCCTTCTCCTCGCCGGCGGCCGGTCTGCGGTCCTTTCCGGACAGCCGCCCGTGAGCGCTTTGCCATATCAATAAGCTCGCGACTACGACGAGTGCACCAGCATGAAGCAGGAGGACGGGAACTCCCAAGGAAAAGACCGCATTTGCCTGTCCCAACGAGAAAAATGCCGCGAGCACCACGGCCACTTTGACGAGCGCGACTAACGCATGCCCTCCGACTATTGTTCCGAAAAGACGTTGGTGCATTGCTTTATCTCCGGCCAGCCGGGCATCGCGCTGGGCCTTCCGCAAGAGCATAGGATACTGGACAGTGTGTCCAGTATCAGTTTTACTGGCCACATCGCACCGACGCGCCCAATACTGGACGATTTGGTGTCCTTTGGCCGGAAAAGGATGTTGCCGATGCCAGCCGGACCGATCGACCGTCGGGTCGCCAGGACCCGCAGCCGACTGCAGCAGGCGCTTTTCAGACTGACCGCCGAGAAGGGATATACGGCGATCACGGTCGAGGATATCTGCAGGGAAGCCGATGTCGGCCGCTCGACTTTCTACACACACTATCCCGACAAGGACCGCTTGAGGAAAGCAACGATCGACGACCATCTGAAGACCTTGCAGGCGCACGGTGCCGAACGCTATTCGCAGCGAAACGCCAAGGGCTTTTCCTTCAGCGGTCCGGTGTTCGAGCATGCTCTTGCCACGCGGGAGATGCACCGTGCGCTGATGGGCGGGAAAAAGCGCGAAATGCCAGAAGAGATCCGCGGCTGGATAAGCAGGCAGGTTCGCCATGAGTTGGCGAATATCCAAGGTGATCAAGGCGGGGCCAGACTTGAGATCGCCACACGCTTCATCGTTGGCGCGTTCTTTGAAGTGATGCACTGGTGGCTTGAGAGGGATACGAAGCTGTCCCCCGCGGAGATCGACCAGACATTCCTGCAACTTGCCTTCAACGGGGTAAATGCGGTGATCGCTGAGCCAACGAGGATCGAATAGGGGCCAAGCGTCAGATTTTCACCACGAGTTCGACCGGGCTAGTCTGGCACGAATCCTGCGGCGTGAGCGTTGGACGCAAGGATCTGTGCCGATGTTGAACAGACGAACGCTGCTTGCGCAGACCGCCGGCTTTGCCGTCATGGGGATTTCGCTCGGCAAAGCAGCGGCGAAAAACCTGGCCGGCATCGAGAAAGCCGCGATGCGCGGGGCGATCAACGCGACCGAGCTCGGCGTCCGGCCCGGCGCGCTTGACGACCAGAGCAAGGCTTTCGCCAAGCTGCTGCGCGACGCGCACGACCGCGACATGCCGGTGTTCCTGCCGCCGGGGATCTATATCGTTTCCAACCTGTCGCTGCCCGGCCGGGTGCGCCTGTCCGGCGTGCCGGGCGCATCGCGGATCGTCTATGGTGGCAATGGCCATCTCATTATGGCCGAACGGGCCGAGCATATCGAACTCAGCGGGCTGGTGTTCGACGGCAGCAACCGCTGGATGGGCGACTACACGCAAGGCCTGCTCGATCTGCGCCGCATCGCCCATCTGGTCGTCGACAACTGCCAGATGACCGGCAGCGGCAAGAACAGTCTGGCGCTCGAACATGCCTCGGGCCGCATCGAGCGCTCGGAGATATCCGGTGCGGCCGATGCCGGCATCTATTCGGTCGAGGCCGATGGCCTGGAAATATCAGGCAATAGCGTCTCCGACTGCGCCAATGGCGGCATTCTCGTGCACCGCTGGCAGGCAGCGGAAGACGGCACCATCGTCAGCGGCAACCGGATCGAGCGCATCCAGGCGCGCAGCGGCGGAACCGGCCAGAACGGCAACGGCATCAATGCGTTCCGCGCCGGCAATGTCATCATCTCCGGCAATATTGTCTCGGATTGCGCGTTCTCGGCGATCCGCGCCAACAGTTCCAGCAATTTGCAGATCACCGGCAACACCTGCTCGCGTTCGGGCGAGACGGCCGTGTATTCCGAATTCTCGTTCGAAGGCGCCGTCATCGGCAACAACATCGTCGATGGTGCTGCGAACGGTATTTCGATCGTCAACTTCAACGAAGGCGGCCGCATGGGCGTGTGCTCCGGCAACATCGTCCGCAATCTGTCGACCAGCGGTCCCTACCCTGCGGACGCGCCCGGCTTCGGCGTCGGCATCAGCGTCGAGGCCGACACCACCGTTTCCGGCAATGTCGTCGAGAATGCGCCGCTCTACGGCATGCAGATCGGCTGGGGACCGTTCATGCGCAATGTGGTCGCCACGGGAAACATCGTCCGCAAGGCGGGGACCGGCATCGTCGTGACCGTGGTCGAAGGTGCCGGAACGGCAATCATCTCCGACAATGTCATCGACCGAGTCCAGAACGGCGCGATCGTCGGCCAACGCTGGGCCGAGCGAGTGACCGGTGACCTCGCCGCATCAGGCAATGCCGGCTACGCGCATTTGACCGTCGAGCGCAACCACGTCAGTTGAGGGTGGCCGTCGGCCGGAGCGCGCCGACCTTGGCGCCGATCCGGCTTTCGATAGGCGGATTTGCCTGTTCGGTCAGTTTCGCTGCGAGCGCCTGGTCGGCTTGCAAAAGCTTAGCCAGCACGGCTGCGACCATCACTTCAGCGGCGCGGCCGGCGCCATCGTCGCACTTCAGCGCGATGCCAAGGCCAAGCTCCGGAACGGCTGCACAAAAAACACCTTCGGCGCCTCCCTTGACGAAAATCCGGCCCGGCGCGGCCTCCATCATCGCGACGTCGGACCTGCCCGTGCCGGCGACGAAAAACGGCTCGGCCATGCAGGCGGAAAGCAGCCGCTTCGCCGCCCGGGCGCGCACCGGCTCGAAGCCGGCACCTGTCGCCATGCGGGCAAAGCCAAGGGCAAAGCTGCGCAGCGGCACGGCATAGGTCGGAATCGAGCAGCCGTCGGTGCCGCGGTGATCGGCGTCATGGGCAGCACCGGTCACCGCCTGCATCGCTTCGCGCACCATCTCCTGCGAGGCATGGCCAGCCTCGACGTAACCACGATGGGCGATGCCGCTGTGAACGCAGGTGCATAGGAAGCCTGAGTGCTTGCCGGAACAATTATTGTGCAAGGTGTTCGGCGCACGGCCGGCGCGGGCAAGCGCCAGCGTCGCCCCGTGGCTCGACGGCCAATGCGCGCCGCATTCGAGTGCCGTCTCGTCGAGGCCGGCTTTCGCCAGCATGGCGCGTGCCAGCTCGACATGCGGCGGCTCGCCGGAATGGGAGGCGCAGGCCAGCGCCAGCTCCCGGTCACCGAAGCCGTAGGCATCGGCAGCGCCGCTCTCGACCAGCGGCAGCGCCTGGATCGCCTTGACCGCCGAACGCGGGAACACCGGCTGTGCCGTGTCGCCGATCTCCCAGACCGGCTTGCCGTCGGCGTCGAAGACGGCAACAGCGCCGCGATGGGCGCTCTCGACGAGAGCGCCGCGCAAGACCTCGACCAGAACCGGATTTGTCATGTCACCTCCCGCAAATGCGGGCGGGTTTATCTGATCCGGTCGAGAATGGAAACGTAGTTGGCGACCGCGGCACCACCCATGTTGAAGATGCCGCCGAGCTTTGCTCCCGGCACCTGGATGCCGCCCGCCTCACCGACGAGTTGCATCGCGCCCAGCACATGCATCGATACGCCGGTGGCACCGATCGGGTGGCCCTTGGCCTTCAGCCCGCCAGACGGATTGACCGGCAGCCTTCCATCTTTCGCCGTCTCGCCATCCAGGGCCAGCTTGGCGCCCTCGCCCGGCCTGGCCAGGCCCATCGCCTCATACTCCATCAGTTCGGCGATGGTGAAACAGTCATGCGTCTCGACGAAGGACAGGTCGCCGAGCGTCACGCCCGCCTGCTTCAGCGCCTGGTTCCAGGCCTGCTCGCAGCCTTCGAAGGCGAGAATGTCGCGCTTCGACATCGGCAGAAAATCCTGCACATGCTCATTGGCGCGGAAGGCGACGGCGCGGCGCATCTTCAGCGCCGTGGCCGTGTCGGCAAGGACAAGCGCGGCGGCACCGTCCGACACCAGCGAGCAGTCTGTGCGCTTCAGCGGACCGGCGACGAAGGGGTTTTTTTCGCTTTCCTGCCGGCAGAACTCGTAGCCGAAATCCTTGCGCATCTGCGCGTAGGGATTGTCGACGCCGTTCTTGTGGTTCTTGGCGGCGATCATCGCCAGCGCATCCGACTGGTCGCCGTAGCGCTGGAAATAGGCTTGGGCGATCTTGCCGAAGACGCCAGCGAAGCCTGCCGGCGTGTCACCGTCCTCCGGCAGATACGAGGCCTTGAGCAGGTTCTTGCCGATCTCGGGACCGGGCGTCGTCGTCATCTGCTCGGCGCCGACCACCAGCACGATACGGGCGGCATTGGCGTCGATGGCGCGGATGCCTTGCCTGACCGCCGCCGAGCCGGTGGCGCAGGCGTTCTCGACGCGGGTCGCCGGCTTGAAGCGCAGCCGGTCGTCGGCCTGGAGGACCAGGCTCGCGGTGAAATCCTGGGCGGAAAACCCGGCGTTGAAGTGGCCGAGCACGATCTCGTCGACGTCATCCGGACCGATGCCGGCATGATCGAGCGCCTCGACTGCCACCTTGGTGATCAGGCTCTCCAGCGTCTCGCCTTCGAGCTTGCCGAAGCGCGAATGCGCCCAGCCGACGATGCATGCTGTCATGGCAACCTCCATCCTGCGGGCCGGGCAACGTATGTCGCGGCCCGCCTCAGCATTGTTCAAGCATGAACCGTTCCGCCGGCTTCGTGAAGGGGCCAGAACCGCACAATCGCTTGATCTTGATCATCTGGTCATAGTGCCTGGCTTTTGCCAGCAAATCAGGCTGGATTTTTGTTGATTGATGCGTCAATAAAAAATAATCTTGTCCCAACAGGCCGGAGCAGGAATGCCGAAACTCGGAATGGAGCCGTTGCGCCGCAGGGCGCTCATCGACGCAACGATCTCGGCGATCGGCGAGCGCGGTTCGCTTGATGTGACGATGTCGGAAATCGCCGGGCGCGCCGGCGTGTCCTCGGCGCTTGCCCACCATTATTTCGGCGTCAAGGACGAATTGCTGTTGGCGACGATGCGGCACATCCTCAGCGAACTCACCGCCGATACGCGCCGCGCACTTCGCGCGGCCGGCACGGCGCGCCAGCGCGTCTCGGCGGTGGTCGCGGTCAATTTCTCCGACATCCAGTTCCAGCCCGAAACGATCGCCGCCTGGCTCGCCTTCTATGTCGAGGCGCAGAAATCGGCAGCACTCCGCCGGCTGCTCAAGGTCTATGCGCGCCGGCTGCATTCCAATCTGCTCAGCGGGCTGGCCGGCATCCTGCCGAGAAGCGAGGCCGATCGGGTCGCCGAAGCGACCGCGGCGCTGATCGACGGGCTCTATATCAGGCGCGCGCTGAAGGACGGTGTTCCCGATGCCGCGACCGCGATTGCACTGGTCGAGGACTATCTCGAAACGAAGCTCAGCGGACGGCAGAAGCAGTGACATCCAAGCGACCCAACATCCTGATCGTCATGGTCGATCAGCTCAACGGAACGCTGTTTCCGGATGGGCCGGCGGACTTCCTGCACGCGCCGCATCTGAAGGCGCTCGCCGCGCGTTCGGCGCGTTTTTGCAACAATTACACGGCCTCGCCGCTCTGCGCGCCGGGCCGCGCCGCATTCATGAGCGGCCAGTTGCCGTCACGCACCGGGGTCTATGACAACGCCGCCGAATTCGCGTCTTCGATCCCGACCTTTGCCCATCATCTGCGCGCCGCAGGTTATCACACCTGCCTCTCCGGCAAGATGCATTTCGTCGGGCCGGACCAGTTGCACGGTTTCGAGGAGCGGCTGACCACCGACATCTATCCGGCCGATTTCGGCTGGACACCCGACTATCGCAAACCCGGCGAGCGCATCGACTGGTGGTATCACAATCTCGGCTCCGTCAGCGGCGCCGGTACCGCCGAGATCACCAACCAGCTGGAATATGACGACGAGGTCGCCTTCCATGCGGTGCAGAAGCTCTACGATTTTGCCCGCGTCTCCGACGATGCCGCACATCGGCCCTGGTGCTTGACGGTTTCCTTCACCCATCCGCACGATCCCTACGTCGCACGGCGGCGCTACTGGGACCTCTACCAGGATTGCCCGGCGCTCGAGCCCGAGGTCGGCTTCATTCCTTACGACAGGCAGGACCCTCATTCGCAGCGGCTCTACCGCGCCAGCGACTATGACAGGTTCGACATCACCGCTGAGCAGATACGCCGCGCACGGCGCGGCTATTTCGCCAACATCTCCTATCTCGACGACAAGGTCGGCGAATTGCTGTCGGTACTCGAGCGCACGCGAATGCTCGACGATACGATCATCCTTTTCTGCTCGGATCACGGCGACATGCTCGGCGAGCGCGGCCTGTGGTTCAAGATGTGCTTTTTCGAAGGTTCGGCGCGGGTGCCGCTGATGATCGCCGGCAAGGGCGTACACGCCGGGCTGATCGAGACGCCGGTTTCCAACCTCGACGTGACGCCGACGCTTTGCGATCTCGCCGGCATCGACATCAGCGCGATTGCGCCGTGGACCGACGGCCAGTCGCTGCTGCCGTTGCTGAACGGAAAGAAACGCTCCGCGCCGGTGCTGATGGAATATGCCGCCGAAGGCTCCAACGCGCCGATGGTGGCGATGCGCGAGGGCCGCTACAAATTCATCCATTGCGAGATCGATCCGCCGCAACTGTTTGATCTTGAATCGGATCCGCGGGAATTGACCAATCTCGCCGCCGATCCGGCCAATGCGGCTTTGGTGGCCGCTTTCACCGACAAGGTGCGGGCGCGTTGGGACATGGCGGCGTTCGATGCCGCGGTGCGTGCCAGCCAGGCACGCCGCTGGGTGGTCTACCCGGCGCTGCGCAACGGCACCCATTATCCCTGGGAATTCCAGCCGCTGCAGAAGGCATCGGAGCGCTACATGCGCAACCATATGAACCTCGACCTGCTCGAAGAGCAGAAGCGCTTTCCGCGAGGCAAATGATGGCAGACCGTCTCGTCCCCTCGCTCGACCATCTCAGGCAGGCCTATGCCGTCACCTCCAAGGCAACGCAGGTCACGCCGCTGCTGGAATCGGCGGCACTCGCCCGCGAGACCGGCGCTGCCCGCGTCTTCGTTAAGGCCGAATCGCTGCAATGGGCCGGATCGTTCAAGGTGCGCGGCGCCTACTGGCGGCTGAAGAAGCTCTCGCCTGACGAAACCAAAAAGGGCGTCGTCGCTTACTCCTCCGGCAATTTTGCGCAGGGGCTGGCGGCGGCAGGCCAGGCGCTTGGCATTCCCGTCACCATCGTCATGCCGATCGACGCTCCGGCCGCTAAGCGCGACGCCACATCGGGTTACGGCGCTCGCGTGGTGCTGACTGACCATGGGGAGCGCGCGCGTGAGGAAGTCGCCGCCGCCAAGGCGCGCGAGATCGCTGCGGGCGAAGGCCTGGCGCTGCTGCACCCGTTCGACGATCCGGAGATCGTCGCCGGCCAGGCCGGTGCCGGGCTGGAGGCATTCGACCAGCTCGCCGCCAGGCAAGCGGAGGCCGATCTCTTGTTCTGCTCAGTCGGCGGCGGCGGCCTGATCGGCGGTGTTTCGCTGGGCTTCCACTACCTGTCGCCGTCCACGAAGATCATCGGCGTGGAGCCGGAAGGTTTTGACGGCATGGGCTCGTCGCTGGCGCATGGCGCCATCGAAACCATGCCGATCGGGCCGAAATCGATCTGCGACGGGCTGATGTCGCGGCGGCCGGGCGACGCGCCGTTCGCAGCGGTGAAGGCGGCCGGCGTTCGCGGCGTCACCGTCGACGATGCTTCGGTGCGGCGCGCCATGCGCATCGCCTTCGAGCGGCTGAAGCTGGTGCTCGAACCATCCGGCGCTGCTTCGCTGGCGGCGTTGCTCGGCGGCAAGGTCGACGCGACCGGCAAGACCGTTCTCGTAGTGGCAACCGGCGGCAACGTCTCGCTGGCCGATTTCATTGCGCATATGAACCACGGGCGCGCATGAACCATGCTTGAAGCGGATTTCGTCATTATCGGCTCCGGCTCGGCCGGCTCGGCCATGGCCTACCGGCTGTCGGAGGATGGCAAGCATTCGGTGATCATCATCGAATATGGCGGCAGCGATATCGGGCCGCTGATCCAGATGCCGTCGGCGCTGTCGATCCCGCTCAATATGAGCCTCTACGACTGGGGCTTTGCCAGCGAGCCCGAGCCGCACCTCGGTGGCCGCGTGCTGGCGACGCCGCGTGGCAAGGTCATCGGCGGCTCGTCCTCGATCAACGGCATGGTCTATGTGCGCGGCCATGCCCGCGACTTCGACCACTGGGCCGAACAGGGCGCGGCCGGCTGGGGGTTTGCCGACGTGCTCCCCTATTTCAAGCGCATGGAGGACAGCGCAGGCGGCGAGGATGGCTGGCGCGGCCATGGCGGCCCGCTGACTGTGCAGCGCGGCTCGAGGACGAACCCACTCTATGGCGCCTTCGTCGAGGCAGGCCGTCAGGCCGGCTTCGAGCTGACCGACGACTATAATGGCGCGAAGCAGGAGGGCTTTGGGCCGATGGAGCAGACCATCCGCGGCGGCCGTCGCTGGTCGGCGGCGAGCGCCTATCTGAGGCCGGCGCTGAGGCGGAAAAATGTCATCCTGGTCAAGGGTTTCGCCCGGCGGGTGATCATCGAGAATCAACGCGCCACCGGCGTCGAGATCGAAGCGCGCAAACGGATTCAGGTAGTCAGAGCGCGGCGCGAGGTGATCGTTGCCGCGTCCTCGATCAACTCGCCCAAGATCCTGATGCTGTCCGGCATCGGCCCCGGCCAGCACCTTAGGGAGAACGGCATTCCCGTGATCGCCGACCGGCCGGGCGTCGGCCGCAATCTGCAGGATCATATGGAGCTCTACATCCAGCAGGAATCGACAAAGCCGATCACGCTGAACTCGGTGCTGAATCCGTTTTCGAAGGCGATGATCGGGGCACAATGGCTGTTCTTCAAATCCGGCCTCGGCGCCACCAACCATTTCGAGGCAGCCGCCTTCGTGCGCTCGCGCGCTGGCGTCGACTATCCCGATATCCAGTATCACTTCATCCCGGCCGCGGTCCGCTATGACGGCAAGGCGGCGGCCAAGGCGCATGGTTTCCAGGCGCATGTCGGGCCGATGCGGTCGAAGTCGCGCGGTTCGGTCACGCTGCGCTCGCCCGATCCCAAATCGAAGCCGGTGATCCGCTTCAACTACATGTCGCATCCGGACGACTGGAAGGAGTTCCGCCACTGCATCCGGCTGACCCGCGAGATTTTCGGGCAAGCGGCCTTCGATCCGTACCGCGGCAAGGAACTGTCGCCGGGCGCGCATATACAATCGGATGACGAACTCGACGCCTTCATTCGCGATCACGCCGAAAGCGCCTACCATCCTTGCGGCACCTGCAAGATGGGCCGTGCCGATGATGCGATGAGCGTCGTCGATCCCGAATGCCGCGTCATCGGCATCGAAGGGCTGCGGGTCGCCGATTCCTCGATCTTCCCGCGCGTCACCAACGGCAATCTCAACGCGCCGTCGATCATGACTGGCGAGAAGGCCGCCGACCACATTCTCGGGCGCACGCCGCTGCCACCTTCCAACCAGGAACCATGGATCAATCCGCGCTGGCAGGTGTCGGACAGATAGGCCATGATCCGGCGGACGCATATTCCGCATGCCGCGGCAAGACGATTTGGAGAACAGTCATGCGCGCCCAGCCAACGGCATCGCATTATGTCAACGGCCGCTATATCGACGACGAGCGCGGCGCAGCGCTGCCGGTCATCTATCCGGCAACCGGAGAGACCATCGCCATGCTGCGCTCGGCGACGCCGAACGTGCTGGAGCTAGCGATCGAGGCGGCGCGTGCAGCACAACCGGCCTGGGCGCGGCTGAAGCCGGTCGAACGCGGCCGCATCCTGCGCCGTGCCGCCGACATTCTGCGCGGGCGCAATGCCGATCTGGCGCGCATCGAGACGCTGGATACCGGCAAGCCTATCCAGGAGACGCTGGTTGCTGACGCCCCGTCGGCGGCCGACTGCCTGGAATATTTCGGCGGCGCCGTTGCCGCCTTTAATGGCGAGGCCGTCGATCTCGGCGGGCCCTTTGCCTATACCAAGCGCGAGGCGCTCGGCGTCTGCGTCGGCATCGGCGCCTGGAACTACCCGATCCAGATCGCCGGCTGGAAATCCGCACCGGCTCTCGCCATGGGCAATGCCATGGTGTTCAAGCCGTCGGAGAACACGCCTCTTTCAGCGCTGGCGCTCGCCGAAATCTACACCGAGGCCGGCCTGCCGGACGGGCTGTTCAATGTCGTGCAGGGTTTGGGCGATGTCGGCGCTGGCCTTGTCGGCCATGACGTCGTCGCCAAGGTCTCGGTGACCGGCTCGGTGCCGACCGGCCGCAAGGTGCTGTCGCTCGCCGGCTCGAAGATGAAGCACGCGACGATGGAGCTTGGCGGCAAGTCGCCGCTGATCGTCTTCGAAGACGCCAACCTCGAAAATGCCATCGGCGGCGCGATGCTCGGCAATTTCTATTCGACCGGCCAGATCTGCTCCAACGGCACGCGGGTCTTCGTGCAGAGCGGCATCCATGACCGTTTCGTCGAGAGGCTGACCGAACGGACGAAGAAAATCCGCATCGGCGATCCGCTCGATCCGGACACGCAGATGGGGCCGCTGGTCTCGAAGGCGCAGCACGACAAGGTGGTCTCTTACATCGAGGCCGGCAAGCAGGATGGCGCGGTGCTCGCCTGCGGCGGCAATGTGCCTTCGCTGCAGGGTTTCCAGGGTGGCTTCTTCGTCGAGCCGACGGTGTTCACCGGTGTCACCGACACGATGCGCATAGCGCGCGAGGAGATTTTCGGGCCGGTGATGAGCGTGCTGAAGTTCGACAGCGAGGACGAGGTGATCGAGCGCGCCAACGATACCGAATTCGGCCTCGCCGCCGGCGTGTTCACCCGCGACCTGGCGCGCGCCCATCGTGTCATCGCCGAACTGCAGGCCGGCACCTGCTGGATCAACGCCTACAATCTGACGCCGGTCGAAATCCCCTTCGGCGGCTTCAAGCAGTCCGGCATCGGCCGCGAGAACTCGCTCGCGGCGCTAGCGCTCTATTCGCAGCTGAAGTCGGTCTATGTCGAGACCGGGGATGTCGCCAGCCCGTACTGATCCTTGCGGGCCGTGCCGTCGAGATACTGGGTCAGCGCGCAGACGAGATGATAGAAGATGCTGGCCGGCACCTCGTTTGCCAGCGAGCGGCCACGCTCGTCGATGCGGTCGATCCACAGGCCGAGCGGTGCCGGATTGATGTGCCAGCGGAACAACCGGCCGACCCGCGCCTCGATTTCCGGCTTCAGGTCGGGACCCCCCGAACCGTCCAGCGCGATCGCCGTCTTGATCGCTTCGGCCTGCGGCCAGCTGCGCGAGACACGGTCGAGCGGCAGTCCTTGCCGCGAGACGGCGCCGTAGGCGAGGCCCGTGGCGCGATTCAGGCCATTGGCGATCGCCGACGCGTAGAGCTTCCTGGCGAGGCCGGTCAAGTCGCTCTGGCGGCTGCGACCGGCGAAGTCGACCAGCAGCGAGGCCCATTCGAAATGATGGCCCGGTTCGGTCCAGGTGCCCTTCTCGCCAGGGGCCGGCCGCCATTCATGGTCGAAATACTCGCCAAGGGTCCAGCTTTCCGGGTCGAAGAAATGGCTGCGGAACAGATCGACGATGCGCGCGGCGCGGCGGAGATGAGCGCGCTCGCCGGTCGCCTGATGCCAGGCCAGGAACGCCTCGAGCAGATGCATGTGCGGGTTGGAGCGGCGCTCGCCCTCGCCGCTCGAGGTCTCGCGGAAGCCGGTCAGGCGTTCGTCCTCGAGATGCGCGTCGATGAACGCAAAGGTCTCCTCGCCAAGCCGCAACGCATCGGGATTGCCGCACATATGGGCATGCGCCAGCGCCAGGAGCACGCAGGAATGATCGTAAGCATCCTCGGCGCCGTCGGCGACGGTGCCGTCGATGTTGAGGGTGCGTACCCAGCCGCCATTGTCGGTACGTCCGTGCCTGGCCATGAATTCGAGGCCGTGGCTGATCAGCCGATCGGCCGGGCCGTTCCAGCCGCGCGCCTTGGCGACGGCGAAGGCGTAGATCTGCCTGGCCTGCGTGCGCATGCGTTTGGGTTTCATCAGCGGGGCGGCATCGAAGCCGAGCGCTTCGTGGAAACCGCCATGGCGCTCATCGACGCCGACCGTCGACCACAACGGCACCGTCTCCTCGAACAGCCAATGGTGCACGCGGCGCTGCCAGGCGCCGCTTTCGATGACGCGATCGTCGGCGGGCGTGAACCTGGTCTCAAGGCGACCGCTCTTTTCGAGCTGCTCGACGATTTTTTTGACATTCTGGCTGTGGCTGACCGGCGCGACGAAAGTGGCGTCGGCGGTCGACACGATGGCGACGTCCTTCAGGCCAATGGCCGACAGGAGGCGACCATCGCTGCGGATATAGGAGTTCTCGCAATCGATGGCGACAACATCGCCGACGATGACATTGCCCTGCCTGTCGGAGGGGCCGACGTCGAGCAGCGATTGCCAGGAACCGAGATCGTTCCAGCGAAAGCCCGCCGGCACCATGGCGATGCCGCTGGCGCGCTCCATGATCGCATAGTCGATCGATGTCGATGGGATGGCGGCATAGAGCTCCAGAGGCATATAGAGGCCGGAAAGGTCTGATGTCGCCGCCTGATAAGCAGCCTCGGTGGCGCTCCAGATGTCGGGCTGGAAAGCCATGAATGCATCGCGCATGGCGCTGGCGCGAAACAGGAAGATGCCGGTGTTCCAATAGAAGTTACCGGCCTCGAGATAGCTCTGCGCCGTGGCGAGATCGGGTTTTTCGACGAAACGCGAGACGTCGCAGATGCCGTCCCGCTCGCCGGCCACCTCGATGTAGCCATAGCCGGTCTCGGGTTGCGCGGGCTTGATGCCGAAAACCACCAGCCTGCCGTCGCGCGCCGCCGCGGTGCCGGCTTCGACGCTCTGCCAGAATTGCTGCGCCGTCGCGATCTCGTGGTCGGAGGGCACCACCAGCACCAGGCTGTCGCCGAATTCCGACAAGGTGCGCAGGCTTGCCAAGGCAACGGCCGCGGCAGTGTTGCGGCCGGTCGGCTCGAACAGCGGGCCGCCGCCGGAAAGCTCGAGACCGGCAATATCGGCATGAACGCGGTCGGCGTGCCTTTCCGAGGCAATCAGGAAGACCGGCGTTTCGCCCTCCGGCCGGGCGGTCAGCCGGCGCAGCGTCTTGGCCAGCATCGAGCCGTCGCCGGAAAAATCATGGAACTGCTTGGGATTGTCCTCGCGCGACAGTGGCCACAGCCGCGAGCCGACGCCGCCGCTCATCACAAAACTGACGATCCGTTCGGTCATGAAAACAAGCCTCGTGCTCAAAAGGTCTGATTGTAGGCGCCGACTTCGGGGCTGCGGCGCAGCACGGCATCGACGGCTTCGAACATCTGCCGGCGCCGCTCGGATGATACCGGGCTTTCGACCACCACGACAAGCTCCGGCTTGTTCGAGGATGCCCGCACCAGCCCCCAGGTGCCGTCCTCCGCCACGACCCTGACGCCGTTGACGGTGATCAGTTCGGCGATCTTCTGGCCGGCGAAGACCGCGCCGTCGTTCTTCATCTTGCGAAAATCGCCTACGACGCGCTCGACGACGCCGTATTTGAGCTCGTCGGCGCAGTGTGGCGACATGGTCGGCGTGCCGAACGTCAGCGGCAGATCGCGGTAGAGATCGGCCATGCTGCTTTGCGGACTGCGATCCAGCATCTGGCATATGGCGATGGCCGTTACCAGGCCATCGTCATAGCCGCGGCCGATCGGCGGATTGAAGAAGAAATGGCCCGATTTCTCGAAACCGGCGGCGGCGCCGAGTTCGGCGACGCGCCGTTTGATATAGGAGTGACCGGTTTTCCAATAGTCGGTGACCGCGCCATTTTCCCGCAACACCTTGTCAGTCATGAACAATCCGGTCGACTTGACGTCGACGACGAAAGTCGAGCCGGGATAGAGGTGCGAAATGTCGCGCGCCAGCATGACACCGACCTTGTCGGCGAAGATCTCGTTGCCCTCATTGTCGACCACGCCGCAGCGGTCGCCGTCGCCGTCGAAACCGAGCCCGACATCGGCGCCCGTTTCCAGCACCTTGTCGCGAATGGCGTGCAGCATCTGCATGTCTTCGGGGTTTGGATTGTAATTGGGAAATGTATGATCGAGCTCGACGTCGAGTGGGATTACGTCGCAGCCGATCCTTTCCAGTGCCTCGGGAGCGAAAGCCCCAGCGGTGCCGTTGCCGCAAGCGGCCACCACCTTGAGCTTCCTGGAGATACGCTTTCCCGCTGTCAGATCGTCAAGGTAGGTTTTGCGGAAGTCCGCAACGAAGTCATAGGAGCCGCCACCGACAAGATCGAAATCGCCGGACAGCGCGATCGCCTTCAACGCACTCATCTCCTCCGGACCAAAAGTCAGCGGGCGCGCCGCGCCCATCTTGACGCCGGTCCAGCCATTCTCGTTGTGCGAGGCAGTGACCATGGCGACGGACGGGGTGTCGAGCGCAAACTGGGCGAAATAAGCCATCGGCGACAGGGCCAGCCCGACATCCTTGACCCGTGCGCCGGCTGCCATCAGCCCGGAAACCAGCGCCAGCTTTATGGCAAGCGAATAAGAGCGAAAATCGTGGCCGGTGACGATGTCGGGCCCGGCACCCAGGCGACGGATCAGCGTGCCGAGCCCCATGCCGAGCGCCTGAACGCCGATCAGATTGAGTTCCGGCGTTTCGTTCGAGCCGGGATGGCCGAACCACCAGCGCGCATCATATTCGCGAAACCCGGACGGCTTGATCAGCGCCGAGGTTTCAAACTCAAAAGTGTTTGGTCTGACATCGCTAACGATCTTCATCGACAAGGCTGCAAACTCCAGGCTGCTGAATCAGGTGCTTCGAGGCAAGGCGACGGTTACCCAGAAGCCCTTTAAGCCGTGTTTGTGCGACAGGAAACTGAAACCTGTATGACGTGGCGGCGAAAGCGAAAGAAATGCGACAGAAGCGCCTCCATTGACGCTTGCAGTAACCAAACGCGGCGGCTATAAGCCCGCGGTCTGGTCACGGAGTGTAGCGCAGCCTGGTAGCGCACATCGTTCGGGACGATGGGGTCGCAGGTTCAAATCCTGCCACTCCGACCAGAAAAAACAGGGTACGACCCGGAGACATGGGTAACAGAATGTACCTAAGACATGGGTGACAACCTCGTGCCGAACGGGTTGTCGATGGTCTGC
>NZ_JAMYMK010000020.1:0-98006 GCF_040318565.1 Mesorhizobium sp. M1142 | reverse complement strand
CCTTGATCTCGACCAGCACCTCGCCATCGCGAGGACCCTCGAGGTCGACCTCCATGATCTCCAGCGGCTTTCCGGCGGCGACGGCAACAGCGGCGCGCGTTTTCATCAGGCAATCCTCCCAAGACAACCCATAGAGTTTCACATTCCGGCATTGCTGCGGATGATCTCGGAGTCCAAGACCGCAACACGCTCATTCATCGCCGTATTCCCACGAAAAGGCATAGGACTAAAGCAGACACGCAAGTCCACTTGCAGGGCTTTGATAAATCTTGTGGGGTCCGCTAAGCTCATTGTGGGCACCTTGAATTCGCGCTGGTCCGGGAACAATCGGACTTTAGTGCAAGAACAGGCAGTTTTATCGATGACGAGCGCGGTGCCAGGCACTCTCGCGGCCTTTTTGTGTTTTTTTTTCCAGACCGCCGACGTTGCGGACGTGATGGCCCAGGAAGTGACGGGCAAGCAACCGATCGCAACCGACAGGCCGGAAAGAAAAATAACCGAAATCAGAATAGGTTATTTGCGGGCCTACGCGCCGCAACTGGCGCTTTCCCTGCTGGACCTGCCGCCACGCGACGAAGGTGTCGCCGGCGCCAATGTGGCGATCGGCGACAACAATACGACAGGAAAGTTCCTCAGCCAGAAATTCAGCCTCGACATAACCGAGATCAAGCCGGACGCCGACGCGGTCCAAGCCTTCAACGATCTGATTGCCAAAGGTGACCGCTATGTTGTCGCGGACCTCTCGGCCATGCAATTGCTGTCGATCGCAGACATCGCCCGCGACAAGCGCGTTCTGGTCTTCAATGTCGGTGCTACCGACGACAGCCTGCGCGAGGAAGACTGCCGCATAAATATTTTCCATATCGCGCCGACGCGAAGCATGCTGGCTGACGCGCTGGCGCAGTATCTCGTGGTAAAGAAATGGCCGAATTGGGTGCTGCTCTACGGTTCGCATGAGCAGGATCATCTCTACGCGGACGCGCTGCGCCGCGCGGCGGCCCGCTTCGGCGGTCAGATCGTCGCCGAGAAGGAGTTCAAAGACACCGGCACGGCGCGCCGCACCGACACCGGCGCCACGCAGATACAGCAGCAGATTTCCGTGTTCACGCAGGATCTGCCGGAGCATGACGTGGTGCTTGTCGCCGATGAGAGCGAGGTGTTCGGAACTTATGTGCCCTACCGCACCTGGACACCGCGGCTGGTCGCCGGCACGGCGGGCCTTGTCGCGTCCTCCTGGCATCCCGCGAGCGAGCAATGGGGCGGCATCCAGATGCAGAGCCGTTTCCTGAGGACGACCGGTCGGCGAATGCTGTCCAAGGACATGTCGGCCTGGACGGCGGTGCGGGTGGTGGGCGAAGCCAGCACGCGGACCAATGGCGACGATCCGAAGAAGATCGGCGACTACATCCGCTCGGACGATTTCTCGGTCGCCGCCTTCAAGGGACAGAAGCTGACCTTCCGCAAGTGGAACCATCAGCTTCGCCAGCCAATCCTGCTCGGCGACACCAAATCCGTCGTCTCGACATCGCCACAGGAGGGTTATCTCCACCAAATCTCCGAGCTCGATACACTCGGCGTCGATCAGCCGGAAACGAAATGCGTCCTTAAGTAGAACCAATCGGGAGGAATCTTCGTGCAGAGACGAGCTTGCGCACTCGCCATTCTCGCAACCGGCGTCATGGCCAATCCGGCGTGGGCTTACACCGTTTATGTCTCCAACGAGAAAGACAATACGATAACGGTCGTCGACACGGCGACGATGCAAGTGGTGAAGACCGTCGAAGTCGGCCAAAGGCCGCGCGGTATCACCATCTCGCATGACGGCAAGTTCATCTATTTGTGCGCCAGCGATGACGATACGATCGAAATCATCGATACCGCGACGCTGCAGATCGTGGGCACGCTGCCATCGGGCCCAGATCCCGAACTGTTCGTGCTTTCGCCCGACGGCAAGACGCTCTACGTCGCCAACGAGGACGACAATCTCGTCACCGCGATCAACATCGAGAGCAAGCAAGTCACGACCGAGATTCCCGTTGGGGTGGAGCCTGAAGGCATGGCCGTCAGCCCCGATGGCAAAACCATGGTCAACACCTCCGAAACCACCAGCATGGCGCATTTCATCGACACCGACAGCCATGAGGTGACCGACAATGTCCTAGTCGACACGCGTCCACGATTTGCGCAATTCAAGCCCGACGGATCACAGATCTGGGTCAGCGCCGAAATCGGCGGCACCGTCAGCGTCATCGACAGTTTCAAGCGCGAGGTGGTGAAGAAGATCCAGTTCGCGATTGCGGGACTGCGGCCCGAAACTATCCAGCCGGTCGGCATCGCGATCAGCGCCGACGGCAAGAAAGCCTATGTCGCGCTCGGCCCGGCGAACCACGTCGCCGTCATCAATACCGAAACCTACGAGGTGGAAAAATACATCCTGGTCGGCCAACGCGTCTGGCATCTCGACTTCACCCCCGATCAGAAGACGCTGATCACCACCAACGGCAATTCCAACGACATCACGTTCATTGACACGGCGACGGACGAGCCGGTTCAATCGGTCACGGTGGGCCAGCAGCCTTGGGGCGTGGCCATATCGCCCCACTAGACCGCAGGGATTATCAGGGAGGCCGACATGACAAATCTTTGCCGCGGGGATGTTGCAAGTGCACGAGATAACCAGCGCGCCCCCAAGGAGCCAGCGGCATGCAGCATGTGAGGACAAGCGGAGCTGGAGACGAGGTGGCGGCGCTCGACGTTGCCGGCGTCAGCCATTCCTATGGTGCGAAGCGGGCGCTCAACGATGTCTCATTCTCGATCGCGCCGGGAACTTTCACCGTTCTGCTCGGCCTCAACGGCGCCGGCAAGACAACTTTGTTTTCACTGATCAGCCATCTTTACGGCACCCGCCGCGGATCGATCCGCATCTTCGGCCATGACGTCGGCCGCGCTTCGGGCGAAGCGCTCAAGCGTGTCGGCATCGTGTTCCAGGCACGCACGCTCGACCTCGACCTCAGCGTCCACCAGAACCTCTCCTACCACGCCTCATTGCATGGCATCGGCGGACACCATGCCCGGCAGCGCATTGCCGCGCTGCTGGATACAGTCAACATGCAGGGCCGTCAGCATGACAAGGCACGCAGTCTTTCCGGCGGCCAAATGCGGCGCATCGAGATCGCGCGGGCGCTGCTCCACCGCCCTTCGCTGCTGCTGCTCGACGAGGCGACGGTCGGTCTCGACATCCAGTCGCGTGCGGGCATTCTGGCCACCATCCGCAACCTCGTCGAAACCGAGGGCATCGGCGTGCTGTGGGCGACGCATCTGATCGATGAGGTCGACGACGGCGACCATGTCGTCGTGCTGCGGCAGGGCGACCTGGTGGCCAAGGGTAAGGTGGCCGACGTCGTTGCGACGAGCGGTGCCAGTTCGATCCGCGACGCCTTTTCCAAGCTCAACCGCATCGAAACAAGCGGCATCGCGGAGATGTCGCCGTGAGCGCTCCCGCAATGCCCGCAAAAGTCGCGACCCTCACGCCGGTGAGTTTCGAACAATTTGGGCTCCGTCACTACCTCATTTGCCTCAAAGGGATCGTCGTGCGGGAGTGCCTGCGCTTCCTGCATCAGCGCGAGCGCTTCATATCCTCGCTGGTTCGGCCGCTCGTCTGGCTGTTCATCTTTGCCGCCGGATTCCGGCAGGTGCTCGGCGTATCGATCATCCCGCCCTACAAGACCTACGTGCTCTACGAGGTCTACATCACGCCGGGCCTGTGCGGCATGATTCTGCTGTTTTCGGGCATGCAGTCTTCGCTGTCGATGGTCTATGACCGCGAAATGGGCAACATGCGCACCCTGCTGGTCAGCCCCTTCCCGCGTTGGTTTTTACTGATCTCGAAGATGCTCGCCGGTGTCGCCGTGTCGATCGCGCAGGTTTACGCGTTCCTTATCGTTGCCTGGTTCTGGGGCGTCAAGGCGCCGCCGCTTTGCTATCTCACCGTACTGCCTGCGCTGTTCCTGTCAGGCATGATGCTGTGCGCGCTCGGCATGCTTTTGTCCTCGATGATCAAGCAGCTCGAAAACTTCGCTGGCATCATGAACTTCGTCATCTTTCCCGGCTATTTCGCTTCTCCGGCACTCTATCCCTTGTGGCGTATCCAGGAGGCTAGCCCCCTGCTCTACAAGATCTGCCTCGCCAATCCTTTTACTTACGCCGTCGAACTGATCCGCTTCGCCTTCTACGGCCAGGTTGAGTGGCTGTCGCTAGCCGTCGTTGCCAGCTGCACGCTGCTGTTCCTTGCCGCCGCCATCATCGCCTACGACCCTTCGCGCGGCCTGATGACCCGCAAACAGGACACGGGAGGAAATACCTGATGGCACGAATGAGCCTTGTTCGCGGCCTGGCTCTGGTTGCCATGCTCGCGCCGGGCATCAACGCCATGGCAGCCAACCCCGATCCAGACTGGCCCTGCATGCAGCGCAAGGTGCCGCAACTGTCGCTCGGCCAGATCTGGAACGGACCGGACCTTCCTTCAGCGGCGAAGGACTGGTCGAAGGACCCCACCATCTCCGCCCTGATCGAGGAAGTGGCAGCTCGCCGGATGCCGATTGCGGAAGCTCAAAAGAAGATCAGGGATTTCGCGGCTTCCTTGCCGGCAGAACAGCTTGCACCCAAAATGGCGATGCTGGTGCAAGGCATGTTCGATCACCTGGACGCCGAGCGCTCGCAGGTGATTTCGGGCATTTCCCGCTACGCCCACAAGCAGCTCGAAATGGCCGCCGCGTTGCGCAAGGAAGGGTCCGATGTCGATGCGTTGCGGGCAAAGCCGGATGCAGATCCCGAAGAGATCGATCGGCGAACCGAACAGCTGAAATTCGCAACGCGAATTTTCAATGAACGCGTCCAATCACTGACTTACGTCTGTGAAGTGCCGACGATAATCGAGCAGCGGCTTTATCAATTGTCCAAGGTCGTCTCGGAAACGCTCGGCGCGAAGAAATAGAAGCTCATTCGATCGTCGCGGCGGATATCACGAACCCCGGCCGGGTAGCACGCGCCAGCGCTGCACGAAATAACCGGGATGCGTCTCGATCCACTGAGCGACCAGCGGCTGCGCCTGCATGAACGCGGTCCCGGGATTCATCGCCAGGCCGTCCACCATCTGTTCGCGTTGTTCACAGGTCTGCGGCACAGCCGTCAGGCAGACCATCATAACGAGCGTGTAAAGCATTGCCCCTTGTCCCCATCGAATCCCGAACCCATGCCGGGAGGTTTCCGTGTTACCCACCAGTCTGCAGGGGTCGCACATACAGATCGCTTACGGGTGTGAAGGGAGGTGGCCCCCGCTCTTTCGCGCCGCAACATAACATACCGCTAATCTAACGCCAACGACCGCAGGGCGTTCTCCAGAGCAATCGCGTCAGGTTGCGCCGCGCCAATGCGGTGCCGATGTTTCCAGCGTCGATGATTCCGATTGTTCGTCGATTTCATCAAACCGGGAGCCCGAGTTGCTTTCGCAGGCTTTTGTCGAATGCGGATGCGGGGACGAAACGGCGCAGGAAACTGACCTGGCGCGCCATTTTTCCAGCCGCATAGCGCCCCTTCGGAGCGGGATCGGTCGCAGCCGCCAAAACGGTCCTGGCCACCACTTCCGGCGCATCGCCTTTTTCCATCGCTTTGCGCACAGCTGCATTCATGCCGGCGCGCGCAGAGTCGTAGATATCGAGCAACTGATCCGGCCTGGCGAGATTTTCTTCAAATGAGGTGCGGGTATACGCGGGCTCCACCAACACGACGCGAATTCCGAAAGGACGCAGTTCGTGGTCGAGCGATTCGGAGTAGCCCTCAACGGCATGCTTGGTCGACGAATAAAGCGCGAAATAGGGAGCTGGAATGAACCCCTGCACCGAGCTCAAATTGACGATTCTGCCCTTGCCTTGGCGGCGCATTGTCGGCAACACCGCTTTGGTTACTCGCATAACGCCAAAGACGTTCACGTCAAACAGCGACTTGGCTTGGGCCACCGAGGACTCCTCCGCGCCACCAAGCAGGCCAACACCGGCATTATTGACAAGCAGGTCGATGCGCCCGGTCTCGGCCAGCACGTCCTGGACAAGTTTCGCCACGGACGTGTCATCGGTCACGTCACAGGCCAGCATGGTAACGCCATCGGATCGGTCGACGACCGCGCGACGGCTGGTTCCGAACACGCGAAAGCCCGCGTTCTGCAGGGCTTTGGCCGTTGTGTGCCCGATGCCGCTGGATGTCCCGGTCACCAGGGCGACGCCTAGATTGGTCCTGTTCATGAAGATCACATCTCTCTTCGTGTTTGCATTGCGGGGGAGAAGCGCGAAAGGTCGGAGCGAAAGGCGTCAATCATGAGCGCCTCCGGTGCTCGCGCCGGCCAGATCATCCGTCCAGCGCCGGAACAGCGCGCTGGCATTAACGCCTCCGAAGCCGAAGCCATTGGAGATTGCGTAGTCCATCGCCATCGGCCGGGCCTGGTTTGCGACGAAGTCGATCCCGTCGCCGGCCGGATCGGGAGCGCTCAGATTGAGGCTCGGCGGTGCCATCTGATCCCTGAGCGCCAGGATTGCGAAGATAGCTCCGAGCCCGCCAGCGGCTCCGAGCAGGTGTCCGGTCGCCGATTTCGTAGCACTGACAGCTATCGCGAAATCGCGCCCGAACACCCTCTTGATCGCTTCGATCTCACCCAGGTCGCCCACCGGCGTGGAGGTCGCATGGGCATTGAGATGACGAACCTCGCGGGGCGAAATCCCTGCTTGGGCGATTGCGATCTCCATGGCCCGGCGCGCACCGTCGCCGTCCTCGGGACCGGAGGTGACGTGATGAGCATCCGCCGTCGTGCCGTAGCCGACAAGCTCGGCCAGCGGTCTTGCGCCGCGCGCCAGCGCGTGGCTCAATTCCTCGATGACCAGCATGCCGGCTCCTTCGCCCATGACGAAGCCGTCCCGCGACTTGTCGAACGGTCTGGAGGCTTGAGCCGGCGCCCAATTGAAGCCGGTTGAAAGAGAGCGTGCGGCAGCAAACCCACCGAGACTGACGATATTCATGCATGCTTCCGTTCCACCGCACACGGCGATATCGGCCTCGTTTGCCCGGATGAGACGAGCCGCATCGCCGATCGCCTGGATGCCGGCCGCGCACGCCGTCACCGGTGCACCGAGCGGGCCTTTGAAGCCATGGCGGATCGAGATGTGGCCCGCCGCGAGGTTTACCAGGAAGGACGGCACCGTAAACGGCGAGAGGCGGCGGACGCCGCGCAGGTCCACCGTGCGCACCGCCTCGGTTATGGCAGGGAACCCGCCGATGCCGGACGCGATGATAATGGCCGTGCGCAAGCGATCCGCTTCCAAGACGGGCGTCCATCTTGCTTGGGCGAGTGCCTCTTCGGCAGCCGCGAGCCCGAAGATGATGAACCGGTCTACCTTGCGCTGGTCCTTCGCAGCCAGGACGGTATTCGGATCAAAGCCGGCTTCGGGGTCTTCTTCCAGGGAGGGAACCACCCCTCCGATCTTCGCCGGGAGGTCTCCCACCACATCGTCCGGAAGCCTGCGGATACCCGAGCGACCGGCCAGGAGGCGCGACCAGGACGCTTCGACATCGGCAGCAAGGGGCGTGACCGCTCCCATGCCTGTGACAACAATCCGTCGCATCTATTTTCCTATCAATTTGGGTGCGCCGCCAGCGCTGCGCACGCCGTTCAAGCACCGGCTGCTTCGCGAACCTGTTCTGTCGCCGCATCCAGAAATGCCTGCGCGAGGTCGGGGTCGTTGACGACGCGCGAAAGGAGCACCGCACCGACCATTGTCGAGAGAATGGCCATGGCCTTGTCGCCGGGCCGCTCGCCGTCGGCCTCGCCAACCCAACTACCAAACATCTCAAGATATTCCCTGATCCCGGCTTCGAACGACGCTCTCACGTCCACGCCCTGTCTGGCGGCATCCGAACCGAGCGCCACGATCGGGCAGCCGTCCATCCTTTCTTCGCGATGGTCCATGCTGAGGTAGAACGCGATCACCGCGCCAAGCGGATCCTCGGGTTTTGCCGTAATCGCGGCCGACCATCGGTGGGTGGCGCTCTCCATCGCCCGTTTGGACGCCTGCGCCGCCAGGTCCTCCTTTGACGCGAACTGCTTGTAAAAAGCGCCTTGGGTCAGCCCGGCACCCTTCATCAGATCCTTAAGGCCAATGCCGTCAAAACCGCGCTCCCGAAAAAGGCGGCTTGCCACATTGATAACGGTTTCGCGGTTTTCCGCGGCCTGGGTACGACTTACGCGCATCGTTAGCTTCCTTTTTGGATTGCATTCGTAATCTATAAATCGTATAGAGGTCGAATGCAATCTAAAAAAGGAGATATGAGATGATCCGCAAAAACCTGAGCGCATCGCTCCTGGCCGCGCTGTTTCTTGCGACCCCGGCTTTTGCCGAGGAGGCCACCATCGGACGCCCGATCGAGGGCGGCAGCCTGCACGAGGGACACCTTGACATGGTGGTCTACTACGTCCCGGTCGACGGCGACCTCTTGGAGGTCACCGCCACCTTCGCGCCGAAGACCGGGGGCGATCCGCTGCGCGTCGTAATGGGTCTCGCCGACGACGACTCCGTGGCCTTTTCCATGCCGGGTCACCAGGGCTCGCTCTACGCGTTCTCAAGGTCCGGCGAGCAGGTGACGGTCTCGACCGAGACGAACAGGCGTCTGCGAGCCGACGCGACAATGCGCTGAGCCGACGTGTAGCCGCAACCTGCGTGCTACTGGCCGTTGGCTCTCGCGTCCGCGCGGCTCGCCACACGGTGCCTCGATCACGCTATCGAATAAGTTTGGGGGCAAGCGTTTTGCCTGCACCCCGCGCCCTAACTCGCGCGACCTCCAGTGTTCGGTTCCTCGTGCGGATAGAGCTTGCCGAACAGGGGCAGGTACATCGCGCCCTTGCGCATCAGAAAATCGTGGAAGGTCGCCATCGCCGGCGAAATCGCGTGATCGCTGCGCATCACCGAAAACCATTGCCGGCGGATCGGCATGCCGACAACGTCGAGGATAACCAGCCGGCCGGCTTCGGTTTCGGCAGCGATGGTGTGGGCAGAGATGAACGCGATGCCGAGCCCGGCCATCACCGCCTGCTTGATGGTCTCGTTAGAGTCCATCTCGACGCCGAGATCGTCGATGCGGCCGGGCACGTCGCTCAGGAATATTTCCAGTGAGATGCGCGTTCCGGAGCCGGGCTCGCGAATGAGGAAATGCTCCTCGGCGATCCGCTCCTTGGAAATGTCGCGTGCCGACGCCAGCGGGTGGTCGGGCGGTGCGATGATGACCAGCGGGTGATCGCCGAAGACCGAAGCACGCACCGGGATTTCCTTGGCCGGGCGTCCCATCAGCGCGATATCGATGTCGTGGTTCTTCAGATTGTCAATCGTCTCGGCGCGGTTGCCGATGGCAAGGCGCATGTCGATATCGGGATGTTCCTTCATGAAGGCGGCCATCAGCCGCGGCGCGAAATATTTGGCCGTGGAAACGACCCCGAGCCGCAAGCTGCCGGCGCGCACGCCCTTGATCGCATCCATCTTGTCTTCGAGCAGACGAAGCCGCTCCTCGATGGCCTGTGCCGTCTCCACGAAGGCCAGACCTGCGGCAGTGGGACGCATGCCGTCCGATGTCCGGTCGAACAAGGCCAGTTGGAACTCCTCCTCCACCTGCCGCAACTGGATCGTCACCGCTGGAGGAGACAGGCCTAAGACCTTGGCCGCGCTGACGATTTTTCCGTGGCTGATGATTGCCTGAACGGTCTTGAATTGCTTAAGCGTGAGGTTTCTCATATGGCATACTAAAATTTTTTTATTGCCTTAGTAAAGTTATTGAATTTTACTTATCCAGCGTCGTTTGTTCTCTTTTCCCAATCCGGCCGACCCGAGGAGAGGCGGCTGGATCGGGAGGTTACGATGCCAGCGGCAACGCTCGACGCTTTTCTGAACTCCTATCTTGGCGAGCCGGACGAACTGCGCTCCGCGGTCGTAGCGACCATCCGTCAGCTGACGCAGGCGGCCACCACGATCCGCAACACCATCAATCAAGGGGTGCTCGGCACGGCCTTTGCCGGAACCCGCGGCGCCAATGCTGACGGCGACATCCAGAAGGATCTCGATGTCTTTGCCGATGACATCTTCCTCGACGCCATGCGCCACGCTCCGGTCGCGCTCTACGCCTCCGAGGAACTGGAGCAGCCGGTGCTGCTAGACAGGCAAGCGGCTCTTGCCATCGCCATCGACCCGCTCGACGGCTCATCCAACATCGACACCAACGTGTCGATCGGAACGGTCTTCTCGCTCCTCCCTGCAATTGGTGAGCCGGATAGGAATCCGGCCGCCTCATTTTTGCAGGCAGGCGTGAACCAGCTGGGCGCCGGTTTCTTCATCTACGGCCCGCAGCTGGCGCTGGTTCTGTCGCTCGGCAGCGGCACCCATGTCTTCCTTCTCTCGACCCGGCTCGGCACCTTCGTCCAGGCCTACGAGAGCCGGATCATCCCGCAGCGAACCCAGGAGTTCGCCATCAACGCCGCCAACTACCGGCATTGGGACGAGGCGGTGCGGCTCTACATCGACGACTGCCTTGAAGGCACCGAAGGCCCACGCGAGAAGGACTTCAACATGCGCTGGATCGCCTCCCTGGTCGCGGACTGCTACCGCATATTGATGCGCGGGGGCGTATTCCTGTATCCGGGCGACAAGCGCAAGACTTACCGCCAGGGGCGACTGCGCCTCGTCTATGAGGCAAACCCGATCGCCTATCTCGTCGAACAGGCGGGCGGTGCCGCCACCGATACGATCACCCGCATCCTCGAAATCGAACCAGAGAACCTTCACCAGCGCGTGCCCATGGTTTTCGGATCCGCGCGCGAAGTCGCGCGCATCACCCGCTACCACACCGAGCCGAGCGCCATCGGCGAACGCGCGCCGCTGTTCAGCCGCCGCGGCCTTTTCAGGGCCTGAAGACCATGTCGGCAAAGCACCCCATCATTACCATCACCGGGTCGTCGGGCGCAGGCACCACCTCTGTCAAGCGCATCTTCGAACTGATCTTCCGGCGCGAGAACATCGGGGCCGCCTTCATCGAAGGCGATGCTTTCCATCGCTACGACCGCGCCACGATGAAGGCGAAGGTGGCCGAGGAGGAAAAGGCGGGCAATCCGAACTTCACCCACTTCCATGCCGAGGCCAATGAATTGGCAATCCTCGAAGAGGTATTCGAGGAATATGGCCGCCGGGGAACCGGAAAGACCCGCACCTACATCCATGACGAGGATGAGGAAAGGCAGTACGGCACGCCGCCGGGACATTTCACCGAATGGCGCGAATTCCCGCCGAGCGACCTGCTCTTCTACGAGGGCCTGCATGGCTGCGTCGTCACCGACAAAATCAACCTGGCCGGGCACGCTGACCTTAGGATCGGCGTGGTGCCGGTCATAAATCTGGAATGGATCCAGAAGATCCACCGCGACCGCGCAACGCGCGGCTATTCCACAGAGGCGGTGATGGACGTGATCCTGCGCCGCATGCCGGACTATGTCCGCTACATCGTCCCGCAGTTTTCGCAGACCGCCATCAACTTCCAGCGCGTGCCGATCGTCGACACGTCCAATCCGTTCATCGCGCGCTGGATTCCGACACCCGACGAATCGATGCTGGTCATCCGCTTCGCCAATCCCCGCGGCATCGATTTCCCCTACCTGCTTTCGATGATCCACGATTCGTTCATGTCGCGGCCGAATTCCATAGTGGTGCCCGGCAACAAGCTCGACCTTGCCATGCAGCTGATCCTGACGCCGCTCATCCTGCAATTGATCGAACGCAAGAACCGTGTGTCGTGAGGAGGACGCCATGAGCAGCCAGGCAGCAGCATTGAAGCCCGTCGCCGCGGTCTCTGAGCGCGACATGGCCAACGCCATTCGCGCTCTGGCGATGGACAGCGTCCAAAAGGCCAATTCCGGCCATCCGGGCATGCCGATGGGCATGGCCGATGTCGCGACGGTGCTGTTCAGCCGCTTCATCAATATCGATCCGTCGGCACCCAACTGGCCCGATCGCGACCGCTTCGTGCTGTCGGCCGGGCACGGCTCAATGCTGCAGTATGCGCTGCATTACCTGCTCGGCTTTGAAGACATGCCTATCGAAGAATTGCAGCGGTTTCGCCAGCTGGGCAGCCGCACCGCCGGACATCCGGAATATGGCCATGCGCTCGGCATCGAGACGACAACCGGTCCGCTTGGACAAGGCATCTCGACCGCCGTCGGCATGGCGCTGGCGGAGCGCATGCTTGCTGCCCGGCACGGCGCCGATCTCGTCGACCATTTCACCTACGTGATCGCCGGCGACGGCTGCCTGCAGGAAGGCATCAGCCACGAGGCGATCGATCTTGCCGGTCACCTGAAGCTCTCGCGGCTGATCGTCTTCTGGGACGACAATGCGATCTCGATCGACGGACCGACTTCGCTGTCGACATCGATGGACCAGCCGGCACGGTTCAAAGCCGCTGGATGGCATGTCCAGTCGGTGAACGGCCACGACACCGACTCTGTTGCGGCGGCAATCGAAGCGGCGCAGCAATCGGACCAGCCGTCTCTGATCGCCTGCCGCACGGTGATCGGCAAGGGAGCCCCCAATTTGGGCGGTTCGGAAAAAACGCATGGCGCGCCGCTGGGCGATGCGGAGATCGCCGCGACGCGCGAAAACATCGGCTGGGCCTTCGCGCCGTTCGAGGTGCCGGACGATATCCTTTTCGCCTGGCGCGAGATTGCCGGCCGCGGTCAAGCGGCACGGCGCGCCTGGGAGCAGCGGCTTGCCGCCTCGCCACGGCGGCAGGCCTTCGAGAGCGCGGTCGCCGGCGCCCTGCCCGATGCGGTCTTCGAAGCACTCGGCGCTTTCCGCAAGGAGCATGCCGGGAAGGCGACCAAGGTTGCAACGCGAAAAGCCTCGGAAATGGCACTCGCTGCGATCAATGGCGCAACGGAACTGACCGTCGGCGGCTCCGCCGATCTGACGCATTCGAACCTGACGATCACCAAGGGTATGAACCGCATCGCGCCGGGCGACTACGCCGGCCGCTACATCCACTATGGAATCCGCGAGCACGGCATGGCCGCAGCCATGAACGGCATCGCACTGCATGGCGGCTTCGTGCCTTATGGCGGCACGTTCCTGTGCTTCGCCGACTATGCGCGCGGCGCGATGCGGCTCTCGGCGCTCATGGGCCAGCGCGTCATCTATGTGATGACGCACGATTCCATTGGTCTCGGCGAGGACGGCCCGACCCACCAGCCGGTCGAGCACCTGGCGATGCTGCGGGCGACGCCAAACCTCAACGTCTTCCGTCCGGCCGACATCATCGAAACGGCGGAATGCTGGGAACTGGCACTGAGAAGCGAGAACCGGCCAAGCGTGCTGGTGCTCTCGCGCCAGAACCTGCCGATGCTGCGCCAGGGGCACGGCGACGAGAACCGGTCGAGCCGTGGCGCCTACATCCTGCGCGAGCCAGCCCGGCACCGTGCCGTGACGCTGATCGCCACCGGCTCGGAGGTCGAGATCGCTATTGCCGCCGCCGAACGGCTGGAGACCGAGCACGGCATCGCCGCCGCGGTCGTCTCGATGCCGTGCTGGGAGCTGTTTGAGGAACAGGATGCGGACTACCGCCAGGCCGTCCTCGGCCTGGCGCCGCGCATCGCCATCGAAGCCGCAGCAAGGCTCGGCTGGGACCGCTGGATCGGCGACACCGGCGCTTTCGTCGGCATGGCTGGTTTCGGCGCCAGCGCCCCTGCCCCGGATCTCTACCGGCATTTCGACATCACGCCCGAAGCCGTCGCGGCAGCGGCGCTGAAGCTCATCATCTAGGAGAAACCGACAATGGCCCGCATCACCCTTCGCCAGCTTCTCGACCATGCCGCCGAGCACGGCTACGGGGTGCCGGCATTCAACATCAACAACATGGAACAGGGCCTCGCCATCATGGAGGCCGCCAGGGCCTGCGATGCGCCGGTCATCATCCAGGCCTCGCGCGGCGCCCGTTCCTATGCCAATGACATCATGCTGGCCAAGATGATGGAGGCGTTGACCGAAATCCATCCGGCCATTCCGCTCTGCATCCATCAGGATCACGGCAACAACGAAGCCACCTGCCTGTCGGCGATCCGCCACGGCTTCACCTCGGTGATGATGGACGGGTCATTGATGGCGGACGCCAAGACGCCGGCGAGCTACGACTACAACGTCGCCATCACCGAACGTGTCGCACGCATGGCGCATTGGGTCGGCGCTTCAGTCGAAGGCGAGCTTGGCGTGCTCGGCTCGCTGGAAACCGGCCAGGGCGAGGCCGAGGACGGGCACGGCGCTGAAGGTGCGCTTTCCCATGACCAGCTTTTGACCGATCCCGACCAGGCGGTCGACTTCGTGACCGCCACCCGGGTCGACGCGCTGGCGATCGCCTGCGGTACCTCACACGGTGCCTACAAATTCAGCCGCAAGCCTGACGGCGGCATCCTGGCCATGCAGGTGATCGAGGCGATCCACGAAAAGCTGCCCAACACGCATCTGGTCATGCACGGGTCTTCCTCCGTGCCGCAGGAACTGCAGGACATCATCAACAACTATGGCGGCGAGATGCCCCAGACCTTTGGCGTCCCGGTCGAGGAAATCGAGCGCGGCATCCGCTACGGCGTGCGCAAGGTCAACATCGACACCGATTGCCGAATGGCCATGGCCGGGCAGTTCCGCCGCGTCGCGACCGAGGACCCGCGCGAATTCGATCCGCGTAAATTCCTGAAACCCGCCATGGACGCGCTGCGCGACCTTTGCCGCGATCGCTTCGAACGCTTCGGCACCGCAGGCCACGCGTCGAAGATCAGGGTGATCGCCATGGATGAGATGGCGAAACGTTACGCCGCGGGAAAACTCGACCCGCATATCGCAACTGCGAAAGCCGCCTGAGCGGCAACAGGAGACCTGTCATGAACAAGATCGACATGCCGTCAGCAGGCACGCTCAAGGAAGGCAGCGAACGCTACAAGTCGGGCGTCATTCCTTACAAGAAGATGGGCTACTGGGAGCCGGACTACCGGCCCAAGGAGACCGACCTGATCGCCATGTTTCGGATCACGCCGCAGGCCGGCGTCGACCACGAGGAGGCGGCCGCCGCCGTCGCCGGGGAATCCTCTACCGCGACATGGACGGTGGTGTGGACCGACAGGCTGACCGCCTGCGAGCTTTATCGCGCCAAGGCGTTCAAATCCGAGCCGGTGCCGAACACAGGTCCAGGCACCAGGATCGAGCAACAGTACTTCGCCTATATCGCCTACGACCTCGACCTGTTCGAGCCCGGCTCCATCGCCAACCTGACTGCATCGATCATCGGCAACGTGTTCGGCTTCAAGGCCGTCAAGGCCTTGCGGCTCGAGGACATGCGCATCCCCGTGGCTTACCTCAAAACCTTCCAGGGCCCGGCGACCGGCATCGTGGTGGAACGCGAGCGGCTCGACAAGTTCGGCCGACCGCTGCTCGGCGCGACGACGAAGCCGAAGCTTGGCCTGTCAGGCCGCAACTACGGCCGCGTCGTCTACGAGGCGCTGAAGGGTGGCCTTGACTTCGTCAAGGACGACGAGAACATCAACTCGCAGCCCTTCATGCATTGGCGCGACCGTTTCCTCTACTGCATGGAGGCTGTGAACAAGGCGTCGGCCGCCACCGGCGAAGTCAAGGGCCATTATCTCAACGTCACCGCCGGCACGATGGAGGAGATGTACGAGCGCGCCGAATTCGCAAAACAGCTTGGCTCCTGCATCGTCATGATCGACCTCGTCATTGGCTATACGGCGATCCAGTCGATGGCCAAGTGGGCACGCCGCAACGACATGATCCTGCACCTGCACCGGGCCGGCAACTCGACCTATTCGCGCCAGAAGAACCACGGCATGAATTTTCGCGTCATCTGCAAATGGATGCGCATGGCCGGCGTCGATCACATCCATGCCGGCACGGTGGTCGGCAAGCTGGAAGGCGACCCGCTGATGATCAAGGGGTTTTATGACACGCTGCGCGAGGAGCGCACGCCGCAGAACCTCGAAACCGGGCTGTTCTTCGATCAGGACTGGGCCTCGCTCAACAAGGTGATGCCCGTCGCCTCGGGCGGCATCCATGCCGGCCAGATGCACCAGTTGATCCATTATCTCGGCGAGGATGTCATCCTGCAGTTCGGCGGCGGCACGATCGGCCATCCGGACGGCATCCAGGCCGGCGCGACGGCCAATCGCGTCGCGCTGGAGGCGATGATCCTCGCCCGCAACGAGGGCCGCGACTATCTGCGCGAAGGGACCAAGATCCTCGAACAGGCGGCCAGATGGTGCACGCCGCTCAAGGCGGCCCTGGAGACGTGGAAGGACGTCACCTTCAACTACGAATCGACCGACACGGCCGATTTTGTGCCAACCGCAATGCCGAGCTTCTAGACGAAAGGAACCGTCGCCATGATGACCAATCCGGGAAACAAGGTCACGCAGGGACAGTTTTCGTTCCTGCCCGAGCTAACCGATGAGCAGATTTCGGCGCAGATCAAATACGCGCTGAAAAACCACTGGGCGGTCAGCGTCGAATACACGGACGATCCGCATCCGCGAAACACCTATTGGGAAATGTACGGCAACCCAATGTTCGACCTGAGGGACCCGGCGGGCATCCTGCTTGAAGTCAACAATTGCCGGAAAGCCATGCCCAACATGTATGTCCGGGTCACGGCCTTCGATTCGACCAAGGGCTGGGAAGCGCCGCGCATGTCATTCATCGTCAACCGGCCACCCAATGAACCCGGCTTCCGGCTGCTGCGCCAGGAGCGCGACGGCCGCAGCCAGGGCTATTCGATCGTGCCTTATGCGACCGACAGGCCCGAAGGCGAGCGGAGCTAGCCGAAGCCATGCTGGACGCGATAGCAAAGGGCGCTGCCGCGCAGGGCGAATCGGTTGATCTGCAGGCCGAGTTCGAAGCGTCTAACATCGACGAGGTGATGGATAAGCTCGACCGCGAACTTGTTGGCCTGAAACCTGTCAAGACCCGCATCCGCGAGATCGCGGCGCTGCTCCTGGTCGACCGACTTCGCCGCAAGTTCGGGCTGACCTCGGGCGCGCCGACGCTGCACATGAATTTTACGGGCAATCCCGGCACCGGAAAGACCACCGTGGCGCTGAGGATGGCCGAAATCCTGCATCGTCTCGGCTATGTCCGCGAAGGGCACATGGTCGCGGTGACGCGAGACGATCTCGTCGGCCAGTATGTGGGCCACACCGCGCCCAAAACCCGCGAAGTGATTAAGCGCGCCATGGGCGGGGTGCTTTTCATCGACGAGGCCTATTATCTTTACAAGCCCGAGAACGAACGCGACTACGGTCAGGAATCGATCGAAATCCTGCTGCAGTGCATGGAAAACAACCGTGACGATCTGGTTGTGATCCTCGCCGGCTACAAGGACAAGATGGACCGCTTCTTCGACAGCAATCCCGGCATGCGCTCGCGCATCGCCCATCACCTCGATTTTCCCGACTACGGCGTCAGCGAACTCAAATTGATCGCCGAGATCATGCTGGCGGAACAGAATTACCGTCTCAGCGAAGCGGCGGCCAAGGCGCTCGAAGAGTATCTCCCGATCCGCATGCGGCTGCCGCATTTCTCCAACGCCCGATCGGTCCGCAATGGGCTCGACCGGGCGCGGCTTCGCCAGGCCAACCGGCTTTTCGCGTCGCGCGACCGGGCGTTGACGAAAACCGATCTTATCACCATCGAGGAATCCGATATTCGCGGCAGCCGCGTATTCGCGGAAGGTAAGCTCGAAGGCGAACCAGAGACGAAGGCGCGCTGACAAGATGACGCCGGTTGGTGCGCAGCGACCGGAAACGGACGACAGAATGGGAGTCGACGATCATGGATACCAAGACAATCATCGCGCCCTCGGTGCTTTCTGCGGACTTCTCGCGGCTCGGCGACGAGGTCGAAGCGGTCGTCCGGGCGGGTGCCGACTGGATCCATCTCGACGTGATGGACGGCCATTTCGTCCCCAACATCACCTTCGGTCCGGCGGTGGTCAAGGCGATCCGTGATCGGACGGACAAGGTCTTCGATTGCCATCTGATGATCGCGCCGGCCGACGCCTATCTCGCCGCCTTCGCCGATGCCGGCTGCGACGTCATCACGGTGCACGCCGAGGCCGGGCCGCATCTCGACCGTTCGCTGCAGGCAATCAGGAATCTCGGCAAGAAGGCCGGCGTGTCGCTGAACCCGTCAACGCCGGAAAGCGTGATCGAATATGTGCTCGACCGGCTCGATCTTGTGCTTCTGATGACGGTCAATCCGGGCTTCGGCGGCCAGGCATTCATTTCGGCTGTCGTCGACAAGGTTAGGCGGGTCAAGGCGCTGGTCGGCCAACGTCCGATCGACATCGAGATCGACGGCGGCGTCACGCCCGAGACCGCTCCGCTGGTCACCGCGGCCGGCGCCAATGTGCTGGTCGCCGGCTCGGCCATCTTCAAGGGTGGCACCGAGGCTGCCTATCGTGCCAATATCGACGCCATCAGGCAGGCGGCCAACGGGTCGATCCGGAAAGCCGCGTAAACCGTCACATCGGAGTGCAAATATGGCGGCAATCCCACCTGTCTGCGATTTCGGCTGGCAAGCCATCGATGCCGTTTTGCCCGGTGTCGACGGCAAATCGCATTCCATCTTCAGCCACGCCGGTCCGAACGGGCTGGTGGTGGCCTTCATCTGCAACCACTGCCCCTATGTGAAGGCGGCGATTCCACGCATCGTCCGCGACGCCAACGATCTCAAGGCCGAGGGCATTGGCTTCGTCGCGATAAACTCCAACGATGCCAACGCCTATCCGGAGGATTCCTTCGACAACATGAAGCTCTTCGCCGGGACGAACGGCTTCACTTTCCCTTACCTCCACGACGAGCGCCAGACGGTGGCGCGTGCCTACGGAGCCGTTTGCACTCCGGATTTCTTCGGGCTCAACAACGAGTTGACGCTGCAATATCGCGGCCGGCTTGACGCGTCGCGACGCGACGTTGGACCGCCTGGGCTCAGGCGCGATCTGTTCGAGGCGATGAAGCAGGTTGCCCGAACCGGCGACGGACCGCTGGACCAGATCGCTTCGATCGGCTGTTCGATCAAGTGGAAGGATGCTGCATGAACGTCGGCGCAGGCAGGCCGTTTCGATCGCCCAAGGCGATCCTTTTCGATCTCGACGGTACGCTGGTCGATTCGGCGCCTGATATAACGGCCGCCGTCAACGAATTGCTGGCCGGCCGCGATCTGCCGCCGCTGCGCCTGGATCAGGTCAAGGCCATGATCGGCGGCGGCATCAGGAAACTGGTCGAACGAGCCTTCGCGGCTTCCGGCACGCCGCTCCTCGGCAGCGCGCTCGATGAGACCAACCGCGTCATGGCGCCGATCTATCGCAGGCATCTGACCGGCCGCACGATGCTGATGCCTGGCGTCAGGGAGGTTCTCACGCACTTGCATTTGAGCGGAATAGCCATGGGCGTGGTGACCAACAAGCCGCAGTTGGCGGCTCGCGAAATCCTGCTGCATTTTGGGCTGACGGACTATCTCGGCGCGATCGTCGGGGGAGACGCGGTGACATACTTGAAGCCGGCGCCAGACGCGCTGTTGCTGGCGCTCGACCAGCTTCAGGTCGAACCTCGTGATACGCTGATGGTCGGAGACAGCAGCGCCGACGTGGCCGCCGCCCGCGCAGCCGGCATGGCAGTCATTCTGCTGCGTGGCGGATACAGCCAAATTCCCGTTGAAGAGCTTGGCGCCGACCTCGTTTGCGACAGCCTGTTCGATCTGCCGTCCGCGATGCAGACGCTGCAAGATGCTGCGTGACCCCAAGCGCAAAGCCCAGGCCAACGCCGGCCGGGCGCAGTCCAAATGGCTGGCGGTACCGCGTTATTTGGAGAATTGCTTCAGGTAGGCAATGACATTGGCGATGTCCTCGTCCTTCTTGAGGCCGACAAACGCCATCTTCGTTCCTTTGACCATCGCTTTGGGATCGCGAAGGTAGGTCGTCAGCGTGGCTTCGTCCCATTTGACGCCCGACTTGCCGGCCTCGGTCATGGCCTTGGAATAGCTGAACCCCGGATGCGTGCCGGCCGTTCGGCCGATGACGCCGTTCAAGGACGGACCGACCTTGTTCTGGTCCTTGTCTGCGACGTGGCAGACCTTGCATTTGGCGAAGACCTTCTCACCCGCCGCGGCATCCTGGGCCTGAGACTGGGTAGTGACAAAGGTGGCAACGGACACGGCGGTGAAAAACGCGACTGCGCGCATGGCATTTCCTCATTGATCGTGTGAGGGCCCTGGATAATTTACGCGTGTCGATGCCTTGGCCGCCGGCATCCATTTTTGTGCGGGAGAGCGAACTATTCTCCTTCCTCCCCGGACTGGCAGCACCTGCACGCCTCGAAAAGCTAGCCTGCCGATGAAGGAAGTCAATCGTACAAAGGTCCTGTTTCGTTTCCCGACTGCGCGAAGGGTGTAGCGACACGCGGTCCACATCGTTGACGCCTATTGGCCGAACGCGTAGCCTTACTCCAACCGGTTTGCTGTTGGGCACCTCCAGGAATCCGCGCAACTCCAAAGCACGAACTCTGGAGAGTTCGCCGCGCAGGCGACGATAAGTGCCAAATGGACATGGTCGATCTCATATTAACGGTGTGCCTTAGCGCCAATCCGGGCAATTGCCGAGATGAGCATCTCTATTTCGAGAGCCGCGGCTCTCTGTTCCAATGCATGTTCCTGGCGCCCGCCGAGATCGCAAAATGGTCTCAGGAACATCCGAGGCTCAGGGTCGTGCGCTGGAAATGTGCCTTTCCGAGCAAGGAACGAGCGATTTGATCGGCATTCCTGGTTCGTCGAGGCCCTGAAAGGGGAGACGCCATGATGATTTCGCGGCGCGCGACGCTGCGCTTGGCGGCTGTGGGGGCAGCCGCCATCCTCGCCTCAAAGCCGGTTGCCGTCTTTGCGGCCGCTAAGGTCCGAATTGGTGTCCTGAAGTTCGGCACCGTGAGCTGGGAACTCGATACGCTGAAACGCCACAAGCTCGACGAGGCCAACGGGATCGATCTGGAAATCGTCTACTTCGCCGGGGAGGATGCGACCAACGTCGCGCTGCTCGCCGGCGCGATCGACATGATCGTGACCGACTGGCTGTGGGTCTCGCGCCAGCGCTCCGAGGGCGGCGACCTTACATTGGCCCCTTATTCGACCGCCGTGGGGGCAATCATGGTGAAGGAGGAATCGCCGATCCGGACGGTCGTCGAGCTCAAGGAAAAGAAAATCGGTGTCGCCGGCGGCCCGCTCGACAAGAGCTGGCTACTGGTCCAGGCGCTGGCCAGACGCGATCACGGCGTCGACCTGCCGGCAGCCTGTGACGTCGTCTTTGGCGCGCCGCCGCTGATTTCTGAAAAGGCGATGCAGGGTGAACTCGATGCAGTACTCAATTTCTGGCATTTCTGCGCCCGGCTCGAGGCCAACGGCTTTCGTCGGTTGATCGGCGCCGATGATGCGGCGAAAGCGCTTGGTGCCTCGGGCGCCGTATCGGCGCTCGGCTACGTCTTCCACGACCAATGGGCGAACGACAATCCGGATGCCGCCCGGGGCTTCGTCAAGGCCTCCAAGCAGGCCAAGGAGTTGCTGGCCAGATCCGATGATGAATGGCTGCGCCTGGCGCCGCTCATTCGCGCAGAAGGCAAGGAGCTGGAAAAACTGCGCGACCGCTATCGCCAGGGCATCCCCAGACGGCCGGTCGCCGAAGAAGCGCGCGATGCGGGCAAACTCTATCACGTGCTGGCCGCGATAGGCGGCGAGAAGCTGGTTGGCAGGGCGCCCGAGATGGCGCCCGGCACGTTCTGGCCGGAACTCGCGAAATGACCCGAACGGAAGACAAGTCGGGTCGATCCGGCTTTGCGACGGTGACACCAGCGCCGACGGTAACGGTTTCCCTGCTGGGACTTTGCCTGCTGTGGAGCCTCGCGGACAATCTGTGGCAAAGCCGTGCTTTCCCCTCACCAGGGCAGGTCTGGCAGGTGCTGCTCAGGGAAGCGGCGAGCGGCGACCTTTTTTATCACCTTGGCGCGACGCTCGGACGGGTTGCTGCGGCGTACGTCGTCGCAATGATTATCGGCTCGGTCATCGGCGTCATCCTCGGCAGCTGCCGCGGTGCGGACCGGTTCTTCAGTCCGTGGGTGGTCCTGTTTCTCAACATTCCCGCGCTGGTGGTCATCGTGCTTGCCTATATCTGGTTCGGCCTCAACGAGGCGGCGGCGATTGGCGCAGTTGCCGTGAACAAGATCCCGAACGTCGTGGTGACGATGCGCGAAGGCGCCAGAGCGTTTGATCCGCGTTATGCCGAAATGGCCGCCGTCTACCGCTTCGGCCCACTCGAGCGCATCCGCCATGTCCTGCTGCCGCAACTGCAGCCCTATTTTGCCGCGGCCTCGCGGTCCGGCATCGCTCTCATCTGGAAGATCGTCCTGGTGGTCGAACTGCTCGGCCGTTCCAATGGTGTCGGCTTCCAGATCTATCTCTTCTTCCAGCTCTTCGACGTCGCCGCCATCCTTGCCTACACGCTGGCTTTCGTGGCGGTGATGCTTGTCATCGAACTCCTCCTGGTGCAGCCCATTGAACGACATGCAACCCGTTGGCGCGGTCGTCCCGCTTAGGGTCGACATCGCTGAAAAGACCTTCAGGTCCGCGCAAGGCGTCTCGATCACGGCGCTTCAGGGTCTGTCTTTCGAGGTCCGGCAGGGCGAATTCGCCTGTCTGCTCGGGCCGTCGGGCTGCGGCAAGACCACGACGTTGCGCATCCTGCTTGGACTGGACAAAGACTTTTCCGGCTCTTTCCAACTGCCGCAAGGCGGCTCGAACCGCATCGCCGCCGTGTTCCAGGAGCCGACTTTGCTGCCGTGGCGGACCGTGGAGCAGAATGTCAGGCTGGCGCTGCCGAAAAGCCTAAGAGCGAAGAGTCTCGACGAGCTGTTTGACACTCTCGGACTCGCCGGCATCGACTCGCTCTATCCGGCGGAGCTTTCGCTCGGCCTTGCGCGCAGGGCAGCGCTTGCCAGGGCCTTCGCCACCGAACCGGCGATGCTTTTCCTGGACGAACCCTTTGCCTCCCTCGACGAACAGACCGCCGAGCGGCTTCGGCACCTGCTTTTGACCGTGTGGTCGGCGCGGCCCACGACCGCCTTGATGGTAACGCACAATCTGCGCGAGGCACTGATGCTGTCGGACCGCATCATCGTGCTTGCGCAGCGCCCGGCCCGTGTGCTCGGCATGTTCGACGTAGGCTTGCCGCGGCAACATCGCAACCCACAGGTGATGAGCGACCTTTTGCTGTCGTTCCACCAAAAATTTCCGGGCGTGGCCTGATCGCCTTACGGCCTCGAATGCGGATTGCAAGGTATTTCGCAGCCAATGGCCAATAGAAATGGCGGCACTGTGAGGCACCGCCACGCGTGCCTGTTCCGCCTGACTAAAAGCAACGTACGTCGGCTTCAGCCTGCGCGCGTTTCAGTTCCGCCCGCGCCGCCTTCGCTGGCGCGCTTTCGCGAAACAACCCTGCCGCCTCCCCTGTCGTCAACGACATACTTTTGAAGGTCTCCGCCCTCTCATAGTGATCGTAGGGGAGGATCGAGGCGATAACATCGATCGAGCAGGAACAGCTTTCAAGCGCCTGACGTGTCTGGCCATTTGTTTGCATGCAGCCGAGCACGTAATCGGCAATCGTTGCCGTCGGGTAGTCTCCCGCGGCGCTAGCCGGGTTCGCAAAGGCCAGTGTCGCCGAAAAGACCAGCGGTAGGATAAAAGACCCAACAGATCTGATCATGAGGGAACCTCCAGTTGGTCTGGACACGATGTATCCGGACAGGATCATCGCCCCAATTGGCGACGTACCGCAAAGCCAGTCAAGCTCCCATGGCCTGCTTATAGGACCAAAGGAGGAATGCCCTGTCGACCGGCAAAAGGTGGATTCACGGCCCGCTGCGCACCCCGCTTCCAGCGGTCATTTCATGCCTCGCCCACTATCGGCAACCAACCAGACGCACGCATACTTACCCAGAAGCGCCCTTGTAAATTACATGGAAATAAATTCAACACGAATCGTGCCAATAATACAATAACAATAAGGATATTATATATGTCGGCCGCTGGCAGTCATTCTAGCAATAGTGCCACTCAGGATACTTCTCTTGTTTGTATCTTTATATTGCCATGCACCATAGTCGATATTGCACCGCAACATCACCTCAGGGTTTTTGCTTGCTCGGCCGTTTGCGATGACATAGCTTTTTCCCTGTTTCCGGCTTCAAGAGCGCCATTGTCAGGGAGCGGTGGCAGTCTTTCGAAGGCCAAGTGGGGCGGGCAATAACGGTGCCCTCTGCTTGTCGGGGTAGGTCGTGACAGCTGCCGGAAATTACTTCCCCACATGAATCGCTTGGGCAGGCCCCTTGTGGGCTTGACGGTCGATTCGTCACTGTGAACCTCGGGAGGATTTCGGATGCGTGTACTTGCGAAAACTACCTACATACTGACGACCGCGGCTTTTTTGTCGCTCGGCGCTGCTTATACGGCTTCGGCCAATGAAGACCTTGCAAAGCTCGCATCGGATGCGAAGAACTGGGCGATGCAGACGGGTGACTACGCCAACACCCGCTATTCCAAACTCAACCAAATCACTGCGGACAATGTAAAGAACCTGCAGGTCAAATGGAGCTTTTCCACCGGCGTGCTGCGCGGTCACGAAGGCGGGCCGCTGATCATCGGCGATGTGATGTATGTCCACACGCCTTTCCCAAACAACGTCTATGCTCTCGACCTCAAGAACGACGGCAAGATCCTGTGGAAATACGAGCCCAAGCAGGACTCGAACGTCATTCCGATCATGTGCTGCGACACGGTCAATCGCGGTGTCGCCTATGGCGACGGCAAGATCATTCTCAACCAGGCCGACACCACCGTCGTCGCGCTCGATGCCAAGACCGGCAAGGTCGTCTGGTCTGTCAAGAACGGCGACCAGACCGACGGCGGAAAGGGCGAATCCGGCACGTCGGCACCCGTAGTCATCAAGGACAAGGTGCTCGTGGGCGTCTCCGGTGCTGAATTCGGTGTTCGCGGCTGGCTGGCCGCCTACAATCTGAAAGACGGCAAGCTTGCCTGGAAAGCCTATTCGGAAGGTCCTGATGCAGACACCCTTCTCGACGCCGAGAAGACGACCCATCTCGGCAAGCCCGTCGGAAAGGATTCCGGCACCAACACCTGGGAAGGCGAACAGTGGAAGACGGGCGGCGGCACGACATGGGGATGGTATTCCTATGATCCCAAGCTGAACCTGGTCTATTACGGCACCGGCAATCCCTCGACGTGGAACCCGGTCCAGCGCCCAGGCGACAATCGCTGGTCCATGACAATCATGGCTCGCGACGCCGATACCGGTGTTGCCAAATGGCTCTACCAGATGACCCCGCATGACGAGTGGGACTATGACGGCATCAACGAGATGATTCTCGTCGATGGCATGGAGGTCAACGGCGCCAAGCACGACGTGCTGGTGCATTTCGACCGCAACGGCTTTGCCTACACAATGGATCGCGCTACCGGCGAACTTCTCGTTGCCAAAAAATACGATCCGGCAGTGAACTGGGCGACGGAAGTCAACATGGATCCCAAGAGCGACCAGTACGGCCGCCCGCAGGTCGTCGCCAAGTATTCGACCCAGCAGAACGGCGAAGACACCAACTCGACCGGTATCTGCCCGGCCGCGCTTGGAACCAAGGACCAGCAGCCGGCCGCCTACTCGCCGAAGACCGGGTTGTTCTACGTGCCGACCAACCATGTCTGCATGGACTATGAGCCTTACAAAGTGAGCTACACCGCCGGTCAGCCCTATGTGGGCGCCACCGTGTCGATGTATGCGGCGCCCGGCGGTGACGGCAACATGGGCAACTTCATTGCCTGGGATGCAGCCAAGGGTGAGATCGTCTGGTCGAAGCCCGAGCAGTTCTCGGTGTGGTCGGGCGCATTGGCGACAGATGGCGACGTCGTCTTCTATGGTACCCTCGAAGGCTACATCAAGGCGGTCGATAAGGACGGCAAGGAACTCTACAAGTTCAAGACCCCCTCCGGCATCATCGGCAACATCACGACCTACGAGCATGACGGCAAGCAGTACATCGCCGTTCTGTCCGGCGTGGGGGGATGGGCCGGTATCGGTCTGGCAGGTGGGCTGCTTTCGCCCGACAACGCCGCTGCCTGGCATGGCGCCGTTGATCAGGGCCGTGCGCAGGGCGACCAGGCCGCAGTGGTTGGAACCGCCGGTCTGGGTGCCGTCGGCGGTTACGCGGCACTTGCCGACTATACGACACTGGGCGGCCAGCTCACCGTCTTCGGCCTCCCGGACTGATAACCGGGAAGAGCCTTACGACTAGGTTCGAAAAGAGAGCCCGGGTCACCCGAAAGCCGGGAACCGGGCTCTCGATTGCGCCGCGCACCCAAGCACCGATCAATGCCGAGCACGACGGCAGCCAGTGTCCCTGGCCAATGAAGGAAGAGTCTGAATGATCGTTCGCATTGCAGTTTCCGCTCTCGCCCTGATCCTGCTGCCTCTGGCCAGCTCAAGTCTGGCACGGGCCGAAGACAGCATGGAAAAAGCCAAGGCGGTGAAGCAAGAAGGAGGCAAATATCTAGATGCGGACGGAAATCCGACCTACAAGATCGAAAACGGAACCGTCGATTGGTACACGTTCAGCGGGTACCGCCGGTATCACTCCGATTGCCATGTCTGTCACGGACAGGACGCAACGGGTTCGAGTTATGCGCCTGCCCTGGTCAATAGTCTGAAAACCATGGATTACGCCACGTTCCTCTCGATCGTCGCCGAGGGCCGCAAGAATGTCGGCGGCGGCAAGGAAAACGTCATGCCTGCCTTTGGCGACAACAAGAACGTCTACTGTTACCTGGACGACCTTTACGTCTATCTGCGCGCGCGCGCCGATGGCGCGGCACCCCGCGGCAGGCCGCCCAAGCACGAAAACAAGGCTCAGGCAGCCAAGGATGCCGAAGCATCCTGCATGGGTGGATGATATGACCGGCTGCACTACATCGAAGCTGCGCGTCGTTCTGCCGATCCTCGGCGCGCTCGCCTTGCTGCCATCGAACGTTCTGGCGCAAAATGCCGGGCTTGGCGCTGCGGGCGAACTGGTGGATCCCAACATTCTGCGCGTCTGCGCCGATCCCTCGAATATGCCCTTTACCGACAAGAACGGCCAAGGCTTCGAAAACAAGCTGGCTGAACTGGTTGCCAAGAAGACGGGGCGGAAATCAGTCGCCTACACATGGTTTCCCACTGTCACCGGCTTTGTGCGCAACACGCTGGGGGCCAACCGATGCGACATCATCATGGGCTACGCCCAAGGCGACGAACTGGTGCAGAACACCAACGCCTACTATCGCTCCGCCTATGTGCTCGTATACCCCAAAGGCAACGGCATGGAAGGCATCGAGACGATCGAAGACCCGAAACTTTCAGGCAAGAGAATCGGCGTCGTCGAAAGCACGCCGCCAACCGCCAACATGGCCGCCAACAAGCTTCTGCGGACCGCCAAGATCTATCCACTCGCGGTGGATACGCGTGTCACTCCTTCTATGGGAGAGGTCATGATCAAGGACATGCTCGCCGGCAAGATTGACGCGGCGGTCCTGTGGGGGCCGATGGCAGGTTACTATGCCAGGGAACTCGGAGCCGATGTCACCATTGTTCCGCTGCTGAAGGAAAAAAAAGGCTCGCGCATGTCCTACCGCATCACCATGGGCGTACGTCCGTCCGACCAGGAATGGAAGCGGACGCTCAACCGGGTGATCAGGGAGAACCAGGCGGAGATCACCAAGCTCCTGCTGGGTTACAATGTGCCGCTGATTGACGAGCACGACAATCGGATTACGCAATAGTCGGGATGGGTGAGGAGGAGGACAAACCTGCGCGATGAAAAATTGAAGAGAAAGACTACGGCTACTTTCGATCGTTTTGTTTTTCGGCCTTTCAAAACCTTGTGTTTCATTTGTCCATTTGAGACGTGATGGACGAGCCATTGCTTCGGTGCCCTGCAATGGTTGGCTAACCACCGGATCGGCCCCTTCGGGCTGGTAGAAGAGGAGAAATGTTATGAAGAAGAGCTGGACAAAACCGACCATGTGTCAGGTTGCTGCGGGCTTTGAAATTTCGCGGTATCTGCCTGCTGAGATTACTCCCAAGAAGTAGGCCGCAGAGGTGCGTGTCCCTGGCAACAGGGGCACGCATCCCCTTGCCGCATGGGATTTTCGTGAAAGATTTTGAGGCACGCAAAGCGAGCGGGACGTTTTTCGCGGCTGCAAATTGGCTGCTGGTCAGAGAAGCCGCGAGGCGGGCGTTTTCATGCGCTTGAGAATCATCGGATCGGCGGCCGGCGGTGGCTTTCCGCAATGGAACTGCAATTATCGTCTGAGCCGTGCGGCTCGCACCGGGATGGCTGGCGTGTATTCGCGAACCCAATCAAGTGTCGCCGCGTCGGCGGATGGGGTCGGCTGGGTTCTGTTCAACGCCTCACCCGACATTCGCCAGCAGATCGCGGCAACGCCTGAATTGCAGCCCGCGCACGATGCGCCGCTGCGCTCGACGCCCATTCGCGCGGTGGTGCTGACCAATGCCGATGTCGATCATGTCGCCGGCCTGCTCAGCCTGCGTGAGCGGCAGCCTTTCGCTATCTATGCAACGACACAGGTTCTGGCGACGCTGGAGGCGAATTCGATTTTCAATGTCCTCGATCCGGCGCTCGTGCCGCGACGCATCTTGCCGCCGGCGCAAGAACTGGCGATCTGCGACGCAGACGGCCACGACACCGGGGTGGCTGTCGAGAGCTTTCCCGTGCCCGGGAAGATAGCCCTCTATCTCGAAGAAAGAGGTCAGCCGGATGCGAATTTCAGCTCTGACGCTGGCGACACGATCGGCGTCCGTATCGCCGGTGCCGGCAGTCGCGGCTCCGTCTTCTACATCCCCGCCTGCGCCCGCATCGATGCGACCCTGCGCACGCGTCTAGCCGATGCCGCATGCCTTCTGTTCGACGGCACGGTCTTCACCGACGACGAGATGATTGCTGCCGGCGTCGGCGAAAAGACCGGTGCCCGCATGGGGCATCTGGCAATGTCGGGAGACGCGGGGTCGATCGCCGGCTTGGCCGATGTGAGGATCGGCCGCCGCGTCTTCGTCCATATCAACAACACCAATCCTGTTCTGGACGAGAATTCTGCCGAGCATGCAGCAGTCGAAGCGGCGGGCTGGGAAGTGGCCCGCGACGGGATGGAGATGGACCTTTGAGTGATTTCCACCACGCAGCCAGCAACGGCCTGTCCTCCGGAGAGCTCGAAGCCGTGCTGCGGCAAGTCGGTGCCGAGCGCTATCACAACCGCCATCCTTTCCATCACAGGATGACCACCGGTGCGCTGTCGAGGACCGAGATGCAGGCCTGGGCGCTGAACCGCTATTGCTATCAGGCTGTCATTCCGCGCAAGGATGCCATGATCCTCGCGCATGCCGAGGATCCGGCGTTTCGCGCCGCCTGGCGCAAACGCATCGAGGATCATGACGGCGAGGACGGCTGGAGCGGCGGTATTGCGCGCTGGTTGCACCTGGCGACCTCGCTCGGTCTGGATGCCGACGCGGTGAAGAGCGAGAGGCTGGCCCTGCCGGCGACACGTTTTGCGGTTGGCGCTTACCTCTCCTTTTGCACGAACCGGACCCTGCTGGAGGCGGTCGCGTCGTCGCTGACCGAGATGTTCTCGCCGCTCATCATCGGCGAGCGGGTACCCGCGATGCTGGCCAGATACGATTACATCACCGAGGATACGCTGGCCTATTTCAGCCGACGGCCCGAACAGGCCTCACGCGACGCCGACTTCGCTCTTGCCTATGTGCTCGAACATGCCGACACGGCGGAACGCCAGCAGCGGGCGATCGATGCACTCGTGTTCAAATGCGATATACTCTGGGCCATGCTCGACGCGCTTCAACACGCCTATGGCGAGCCGGGCAATATCCCGCCCGGCGCCTTCCGTGCGGAGGCCCCATGATGGCACTGCGCGAAAGAGCCATGGTGTCGCCGCAGTCGGTTCCATCGCTGCCGAAGCACGTGCGCATACAGTATGACCCCGTGCGTCAGGCGTTCGCCGTGCTTTCGCCTGAAAAGGTGTTCTGGCCAAACGACATCAGCCTCGACATATTGCGCCGCTGCGATGGGCGGTCCACGGTCGGCCACATCATTGCCGGCCTTGCCGCAGATTATGATGCCAAACAGGAGGCTGTGGCGGCCGATGTCATTGCCTTCCTGCAGGAATGGTCGGACAAGCTGCTGGTGAAGCTATGAGCGAGCCCCCTCTCCCCCCGATCGGCATGCTGGCGGAACTGACGCATCGCTGCCCGCTGCAATGCCCCTATTGCTCCAACCCGCTCGAATTGCTGAAGGCCAATCGCGAACTCGACACGCAGAGCTGGCTCGACTTGTTCTCGCAGGCGGCCGATCTTGGCGTTCTCCAGGTGCATCTGTCTGGCGGTGAACCGACGCTGCGTCGCGATCTTGAGCAATTGATCGCCGGGCTTTCGGCGCGTGGCGTCTACACCAACCTGATCACCGCCGGCGTCGGCATTGCGGATGGCCGTATCGAGGCATTTGCCGAAGCCGGGCTCGACCATCTGCAACTGAGCTTTCAAGGCGCACGGCCGGCGACCACCGAGCGCATCGGCAATCACAGGGGCAGCCACGAAAAGAAGCTGGAAACGGCACGCCGCGCCCGCGCGGCCGGCTTGCCGCTTACCATCAACGCGCCGATCCATCGCCACAATATCGAGGAGGTACCGGAATTCATCGATCTGGCCCTTTCGCTGGATGCGGAGCGTCTCGAGATAGCCAACGTGCAGTACGCCGGCTGGGCGCTGACCAATCGCGATCAGCTGATGCCCGAGCGTGCTGCCGTCGATCGGCAGGCGGAGATCGTCGCGGAGGCGCGCGAACGGCTCACCGGCATCATGAACATCGATTTCGTCACGCCGGATTATTTCGCCATCTATCCCAAGCCGTGCATGGGCGGCTGGGCGCGCGACGCCTTCATGGTGACGCCAGACGGCACCGTACTGCCATGCCATGCCGCCCAGACCATCCCGTCGCTCAGCTTCGAGCGTTTTGGACCTCGCAGCCTGGCCGCGATCTGGACCGATTCCCCGGCATTTAATGCCTTTCGAGGCACGGACTGGATGCAGGAGCCCTGCCGCAACTGTGAGCGGCGCGAGATCGACTGGGGCGGCTGCCGCTGCCAGGCGATGGCAATCGCCGGCGACGCCGCCGTGACGGACCCGGCTTGCGCGAAATCGCCGATCCATGCGCGCATGGCAATGCTGATCGACGAAGCCCAGCGCGCTGCGACGGTTCCTTCGAAGGACGAACTGTTCGTCTACCGGCGTATCGGCGTCGTCACCGAGCCGGCCTGACTGCCGACCTATTCCTACGGACTTAGCCTCGTGAAAGCCGTTCGGCATGCCACGTCATATGGTCCTGCATGAATGTCGAAATGAAAAAATAGGAGTGATCGTAGTCATCCTGCATCCGCAATTTCAACGGAATGCCTGCTTTGGAGCACGCGTCTTCGAGCAGCCAAGGCCTGAGGCCCTCCTTGAGGAAACCGTCTGACGTCCCCTGATCGACGAGGAATTCCGGGAAACGGTATCCGTCCTCGATGAGCGAAGTGGCATCGTAGCGCCGCCACGAGGCCTCATCCAGGCCGAGATATTTTTGGAAAGCCGGCTTCGACCAGCCGGCTGTGCTTGGTTGCACGATCGGCGCGAAGGCCGAGCAACTTCTGAAACGCGCGGGATTTTTCAGTGCGATCGTCAGCGCGCCATGCCCGCCCATCGAATGGCCGAAGATCGACTGGCGCGCCATATCGGCGGGAAATTCGCGCCCGATTACGGCTGGCAGTTCCTCGACGATATAGGAATACATGCGATAGTTCTTGGCATACGGCTCTTGCGTGGCGTCGAGGTAGAAACCGGCGCCGGTGCCGAACTGCCAATTGTCCTTTTCATCTGGAATGTCGGCACCACGCGGGCTGGTGTCGGGACACACGACGATGAAGCCAAGTTTGGCGGCAATACGTCTGTATTCGCCTTTTTCCATTACATTCGCATGGGTGCAGGTGAGTCCGGAGAGGTACCACACCACGGGGCAACGCCTTTCCCGCGCCTGCGGAGGCACGAAAATGGCAAACGTCATTTCGCACGAGCAGCTCGTCGACAGATGAGAGTAAACGTGCTGGGCACCGCCATGCGACTTGGCAGTCGAGACGAGTTTCAGGTGCTCTGGCATATATTCTTCTCCACCAATTTTTGACCGCCGACCATAGCCTCTACGACGTCGTGGGCGGTCGCGGCAACCTTGGTGGGCTGGCTGGCGCGCAGGGCTCTTGATCGGAGCCGGGATGGCCAACACTGCCCAGTACCTCAGCAATGATTCCGGGACGACGAGCTCTGCGCAAATGCACCGTGCCTTTTCAGCGGCGACAGCAGGTTCGACGCGGCTATGGCGGACGAGCACGCACGGGTCATCGCGTGGGTTCGCAGCATGCGTGACCAGGGACCGAGCAAGAAAGTGTTGCGGGTGATAGTTACCTCCTCATAGGAGGGCTCCTAAGCACGACACCAACTTTCCGACTCTTAGCCACCCTGTGAGCCGACGCTATTTCCGACCGTCGAAAGCCACGGACAGGCCCAGGGCAGTTGCTGCCTCGACGATCGCCTCGGTCAGCTCTTCGTCGGATGCGACCAGATAAGGGGCGGCTTGCCGTGCTGCGTTTAATGTCGCCGTGACCGAGATGGTGTCACCACGATCCTCCCTATTGAGGACTGCGGCGATTGCCTGCTCTACTACCGGACTGACCCTCTGCACCTTACTCATCCAACCCTCCCCATAGCTGCCCATAGTGATGGTACTCTATCCATGGTTGTGTTCCAATTCGATGTACGAAAACGTACACACTCGATCGGCTGAACCGCTACGGCCAGACATCTCTAATTTCGACGGCATTTGGGATCGACCAAGCCTGGCTAGCGGCCTCGACCGGTTTCTCAGATGGCTAGCGCTGCAGAGCCATGTCAAATTGCCAGGTACGTACGCGAGCCGGTCCAGGAGCTCGGCTCGGCCCACGGGCGCCCCTGCGTTGGGCGAAGATGTCGCCTAGAAATAGCCGAGGATGGATTTTACCTCGAGATACTCCAACATGCCCTCGATCCCATATTCACGTCCGTTTCCGGACCGCTTGAAACCGCCAAACGGGGCGTGCGGATCCCAGGCCGGGTAGTTGAGATGTACCTGGCCGGAGCGGATCCGCGAGGCCACGTCCCTGACGGCGTCCACATCCTGGCCCTGCACATGAGCCCCCAGACCGTAGACCGTGTCGTTGGCGATGGTGACGGCTTCCTCGATTGTGTCGTAAGGGATGATGCAGAGAACTGGCCCGAAGACCTCGTCCTGGGCAATGCGCATGGTCGTGCGCACGTCGGAAAAGATGGTCGGCCTCACATAGAACCCGACGTTCAGATCGTGCGCACGGCCCGGTCCACCGGTGAGGAGCCTGGCGCCCTCAGAAATGCCGACGCCGATCATGGTTTGGATGCGGTCGAATTGGGCACGGTTTGCGATTGCACCATGAGTAGTGGCTTCGCAAAGAGGATCGCCAATGACAATCTGGGCTGCGGCCCTTTTGGCGATTGCCTCGATCTCGGAGAGCCGCGGGCGTGGCACGATCATGCGCGTCGGGGCGCTGCATGACTGGCCGAGATTGCGGAAGGCGGCGGATACGCCCAGAGAAACGGCGCGATCGAGATCTGCGTCCGGCAGGATCACGTTGGGCGACTTGCCGCCCAGCTCCTGCGCGACGCGCTTGACAGTCGTCGCTGCCGCCTGGGCCACCGCAATGCCCGCGCGGGTGGACCCGGTAATGGAGATCATGTCGACATCCGGATGGGAGGCGAGACCCATACCCACGCCTGGACCATCACCTTGCACGAGGTTGAAAACCCCGGCAGGGAAGCCGGCTTCCTCGATTGCCTCGGCGAATAGCAGGGCGTCCAAGGGAGAAAGCTCACTCGGCTTCAGCACGATCGTGCAGCCTGCAGCGAGCGCCGGCGAAACCTTGGCGGTGATCTGGTAAAGTGGCCAGTTCCACGGAGTGATCAGGGCGCAGACACCGATCGGTTCGTGGGTGACGGCGGTTTGCCCCCGTTGCTTGACGAAGCAAAAGTCTGTCAGCACATCGCGAGCGACCTTAACATGCGTGATCGCCAGCGGCACCTGGGCGCTGCGCGCATAGCCGATCGCCGCGCCCATTTCGAGGCTCAGGCATTGAGCCAGCAGTTCGCCGCGCGCCTCGAGCAGCGCTTGCAGGCGACCGAGCAGACCCGCGCGGTCTTCTGGCGTGGTCCGACTCCAGGTGGCGAATGCCCGGCGGGCCGCTGCAACGGCCGCGTCAACGTCCTTGCCATTTCCAAGCGGAAACTGGCTCACAACCTCTTCTGTGGCGGGATTGACGACGACGCCCGTCGCGGTGCCGCTCGGCTCAACCCATTGACCGTCGATGAAGAACTTCTCCAGGTGGCCGTTGCGGGCCAGGTGTTCGAGAGGCGTCATCACCCTACAAGGTCCTTCATGCGGTAATAGGCGCCAACAATCGGCAGGAACCAGGGGCGCCCGAAATAACCGGGGATCGCTGGCCAGTCGAAATCCTTCCAGGGATTGAGCTCGGGGCGCCCGTCCATGACGTCGGCCATGATGGTGCCCATCAACGTCGACATCTGGGTCCCGTGTCCGCTATAGCCCATCGAGTAATAGATGCCATCGCGCTCTCCGGCGCGCGGCAGACGATCGCGGGTCATATCGACCATGCCGCCCCAGCAGTAGTCGATGCGGGTGCCGGCCAGTTCCGGAAAGACCTCGACCATCGCCGCCTTGAGTATCCGGCCGCTTTTTTCGTCGGATTGAGGGTTGGACACGGCAAAGCGCGCCCTCCCGCCGAACAGAAGGCGATTGTCCGGCGTGAGCCGCCAGTAGACAACGAGATTGCGCGTGTCGACGACATTGCGACGGGTCGGCATGAGGCGCTCGAGTTGCGAAGGCGACAGCGGCTCGGTCACGATCAGAAATGCGCCGACCGGGATCATGCGCCGGCGGATCCAGCCGAGCGGGCCAACCTGGGAAATGCCGCTTGCCAACAGGACCTGCCGCGCGACGATCTTGCCCTTTGGCGTCGTTACCTCATGCCCGCCTGAAACCTTTCGCATCGCAGTGACGGGCGAGCGTTCATGGACCTCTGCGCCACGCCGGGCAGCGGCGGTCGCGAGGCCCCGGACGAACCGGCCGACATGCATGGCCGCGCTCTTGGGAAAGAGCAGCCCGCCATGGTAGCGGTTGGTGCTGACTTCGGTTCGCAGGTCCTCGCGCGCGATCATCCTGGTGTCGGGATCGACATTGGCAGCCAGTAGTTCCTGGCTGCGCGCCAGCATGTCGTAGTGCTCGGGCTTGGCGGCAAGCTTGAGCTTACCGACGCGGGAGAAGCTGCAGTCGATCTTCTCTTCCTGCACCAACCGCTCGACCATATCGACGCCGGCGTCGAAAGCCTTATAGAGCGCATTTGCGGCAGGCTTGCCGTGCTTGCCAGCCATGATTGCATAGTTCTGGGCAAAGCCGTTGTTGCACATGCCGCCATTGCGGCCGGACGCGGCATTGCCGATCGTTTCGGCCTCCAACAGGGCAACCCGGGCGCCCTTTTTGGCAAGGGCCAGCGCGGCGGAGGAGCCGGTCAAGCCGCCGCCCACAATGGCCACGTCGTAGTGGCCTTCGAGCGGTTTGGACGACCCTTCATTGAACGGCTGAGACGTATCCAGCCAGTAAGAGGTAAACTTCATTTTCTTGACCACCGGTGTTGATTTGAGTGGGGCGACATCCGAGCCTAGTCGCGCGCCTACCAGCCGCGCATCCGCTCCCAACGTGCTTCAATCTTGGGCTGGCCCCGTTGACGACGCTGTAGAAATCATGCTGGGCGGCCGTCGCACACGCATGGTTGGGCAGAATCCGGACCCGAGTCCCGAGCGGCAGCTCGGGCATGGACTTTCCAGAACCGGCACGAATGGCGAGGATACCGTGTTCCTGGCTGGCCTGGGCCACGATCACATCTTCAAGCACCCGCCCCTTTTCGTCGCAGACCACGCCGTAACCCTGGTCGATCTGCTGGTTTGCGGTTCCCCGGTCGCGCGAAAGCGCCATCCATCCAGCGTCGACCAGCACCCATCCCTTTTCCGGCTTGGACCCGATCACCGTGGCCAATACGGAAATCGCGATGTCGTCGAGTTCGCACACCCCAACGCCGTGCTGGACCAGGTCGAAGAACATGTAGACCCCGGCGCGCAGCTCCGTGACCCCCTCAAGATTGCTGGCGAAATGCGCTGTCGGCGTCGAGCCGACGCTGACGATCGGGCAGGCATGGCCATGGGCGCGCAGGATTTCAGCGGCGCGCACCGTGGCTGAACGCTCGTTCTCGCCTGCCTTGACCAGCGCATCGGGCGTGTTCAAGCCATAGGATTCGCCTGCATGGGCGAGAACGCCGACGAGTTTGGCACTGGCCGCGACGACACTGCCGGCCACGTCGAGCAACTTCGGGTCGTCCGGCCTCAAGCCACCGCGATGGTCATCGCAGTCCAGTTCGATGAAAACAGATGGGGTCACACCGGTGGCTTCGCGGACGCTGGCTAGGGCATCGGCCTGCTCGACCGAATCGAGCAACAGCTTCACACCAGCGCCGGTGCGGCGACAAAGCTCCATGGCCCGCTTGGCCGAGGCCGGCGAGATGCCGACCGCATAGGTCATGTCTCGAAAGCCATGGCCCGCGAAATACTCCGCCTCGGCGATGGTCGAGACCGTGATCGGTCCGGGTTCGCGGTGAAGCGGGTATCGGGCGACATCGATGCTCTTGGCCGTCTTCATATGCGGGCGCAGCACCACGCCAAGCTTCCTGGCGCGCTCAGCCAAGCGCTGAATGTTGCGTCCGAGCCGCCCACGGTCGAGAAGCAGCGCCGGCGTGACCAAGGCGTCGATCGTCCTAGCCGTCTCGCTCACTGCCAGGTTTGCGGCCACCTTGTTCATAATCTCGTTTCCTAAGTGAACGACTGGTTTGCCAACGCATACATATGGGCTGGCCCCTCGGCGACGGGTCGTTGTCCTTTGACCATGGCGGTCGCAGTGCCGGACCGCTGCAGGCCAAGGCTCGCAAGCCAGTCGCCCAATCCATCCTCGGCATAGACGTCGATGCGAACGAATTGATTGTGAAGCTTCGAAAGCTGGGCCAGGATCAGAAGCCGCGCGTCGTGGTCGCTCTCGGCTGCACAAGGGCCGACGACATAGCCGCGGCCAAACCTCCTCGCGACAGCGTAGCCTGCAATCCGTCCCCTACGCTCGATGACCAATGCGTTGCCCACATCGGCGAGCGCAGCCACCATCGCCAGCCGGGGCATGCCTGTGGCCCGTTCGTCGAAGGCCTGGATCGCCGCTAGGTCAGAGGCTGTCGCTTGACGGACGTCGTCGCGGGTACTCCGCGTCACGGTGACAGCCAGCGAGCCCTGGTGCTGAAGCACCGTGCCCCAGGCAGTGAAGCCGCGTCGCTTGTAGAGCGCCAGCCCCTCTTCGGTTGAGTTGAGCAGCAGGTTGCGACCGAGTGTCGCCTCAAGCAATCCATCAAAGAGCCGGGCGCCGTTGCCACCGCCTTGCGCGGAGCCAGTAACTATGATCATCCCGACCGAGGCATAGGACTGTCCGTAATTCCAGGACATGGCCGTGCCAATCACCTGTCCTGCCCGCTCAAGGACCAGGCCATTGCCGACCATCAGGGCAAATTCCCAATCCTCCTGACGGTAGGGCCAGGCCATCTCCTGCGACAGCTTCAGTGCGCCCGGCAAATGGCGGGTTTCCAATTCCATCAGCTCGATCGGGGCGCTGACGATATCTCTGTCATGCTCAAAGGCCATAAGGTGCAACGCTGTCAGTTGATCCAGAGTCGGATTGACGTCGGATCTTAGGGTCGCGCCCGGCGGACAGATTTCGCTGCTGTTTTGCCCCTTCAAATCAGCGGTATTATTCGTTTTATGCAGTTCCTCGGCATGCCAAATCGTGCAAATCGGGCGAGGAATACCTGGCACCTTGAATCGCAGCTTCGTGGTTGCCCGATCGGCGATGCCCAGGAGGAATTTTGGATGATCTACATCAGCGAAGAGGAGTCAGCCGCCCTCGTCACACATGAACTTGCTTTCGAGGCGGCGCGCGAGGCTCTCGTGGCGGCAGCATCGCGGCAGAGCTGGGTCTTTCCGGCTGTTCTCGGGCGCACACAGGAGGTGACCAATACCTTCTCAATCAAATCCGGTTCGTCGGGCGAGCTGACCGGCGTGAAAATTGGCTCCTTCTGGTCGGGCAACCCGGCACGTGGCCTTCCCCGCCACAACTCGACCATCGTGCTGCTCGATCAGCATACAGGTCGGCTCGGTGCCGTAGTCGAGGCCGGGAAGGTCAACGCCTACAGGACGGCCGCCGCCGACGCGGTTGCGGCCGATCTTCTTGCGCGCAAGCAAGCCAAGGTGCTGGCGATCTTCGGGGCCGGCAACCAGGCGAGCTTCGAAGTGATGGCGCTGGCACGCATCCGCCCAATCGAAACAGTGCTGGTCGTGGCCCGGCCTTCGCCGCGGCGCGACGCTTTTGTCGATCAGATCGGCGAAAGGGGACTGAAGGCGCGCGCTGCCTTGCCGGAAGAAGCCGTGCGCACGGCCGACATCGTGGTGACGGCGACACCCGCACGCGAACCGCTGTTCGATGCCGCTTGGGTGGGACCCGGAACCCATATCGTCAGCATCGGGTCGGATGCTCCGGGCAAACGCGAATTGCCGAGCGAATTGTTTCGCAAGGCACGTCTGTTTTGTGATCTGCTTTCCCAGTCCGTCCAGATCGGCGAGTTCCAACACGTGCGCGACGAAATCGACGCCGGCGTGCTTGCGGTAACACCAATCGGCGACGTTATTGAAAGGCGTGCGCTCGGACGCCACTTCGACAATGAGATCACGGTCTTCGACAGTTCCGGCATCTCCCTGCAGGACCTCTACATGGCCGACGCGCTGATCCGCGCAAAGGCGTCCCACCGCTGATCAGTTTTCGCACCGAGTCCCCAGTCCCGACAGATTTTTCGACACGGCAACAAGGTGGCCGCGCGCGATCCTGCAGTCGTATCAGCGGCGGGCGCGCCAAAGGGGTGCCCGCATGAACCACGGATCGCCCGATGTCGGCGACTAGCGTCTGGCGCGCCAGAAGGCGAGACGGTCCTGCAACCGATAGCCCTGGATAATCGCCGGCATGAACCACGGATTGCCACGATAGAGCGGGACGGCCGAAGGCGGTCGAAAGTCGAACGCAGTGCGCGACTGCTCGCCATGCCCCATCAACTTGTGGGCCGCACGCATGCCAATCCATGGCGCCCAGACCACGCCCGAACCGCAGAAGCCAGTTGCATAGACCACGCCGTCCTTCTCGAAGATGCGGGGCAGCATGTCTCGGTTCATCGCCACATTGCCGAACCAGCAATGCGAAAGGCGCACGTTCTCCAACTCCGGGAAAAGGTTCACCAGGCCCTTGCGAAGGAGAAGTTTCGGCGCCGCCGGATCGCCGAAGCGGGAACTGTCACGGCCCCCCAGCAGGATACGTTTTCCGTCGGGCGAGGGACGATAATAGAAACCGAGTTGCCGGTCCTCGGTGACCGTCATCAGCTTCGGCATCAGTTGCGTCATGACATCGGGCGCAAGTTCCTCGGTGACGATGATCCGGCTGCGGACCGGAACCAGGCGGCGGCGCAGGAAGGGAGCAGCGCCGTCGGTATAGCCGTTGGTACAGACCAGAACCTGCCGTGCGTCCACCGTCCCCGCCGAAGTCGCGACGCGGAACCCCGAACCGTTCCTCTCGATCGACTTGACCACTGTATGCGAATGGACCGTCAACCCGGATGCGAGCGCCACCCGAAGGAGCTCAGCATGGAATTTTGCGGGGTGCAGCCCGCCAATGTCCATCCGAACGGTTCCGCCGCGGTAGAAGTCGGTGCCGATATAACTTCGCTGCTCGGCATGCGGAACCGCGTAGGACTCGATCCCCAGTTTCTTCGCCAGCGTCTCGGCGCCGCGCGCCATCTTCTCATACTGTTCATATCCGAAAGCGCCCTTGAATTGGCCAACCAGTCGGAAGTCGCAGTCGAGCCCTTCGGTCTTGATGAAGTCGTAGAGGAATTCGCGTGCGACCTTTCCCTCGGCCTCGATCGCCATGGCTTTCTCTTCCCCGAAGCGCCGGGTGATCGTAGCATAGTCGGGTCGGATGCTCGCGCTCGTAATCCCGCCGTTGCGGGTGGAAGCACCCTCGCCCGGATTCATTGCGTCAAAAGCTGCGACCGAGCGTCCTTCGCGCACCAGCACAAGCCCGGCCGAAAGACCGGCATAACCGGCGCCGACGATTGCCACGTCAAGCTTCTTTGCGAGGGGCTGCCGCGGCAGCGGCATGACGGGCGCTGCTTCCCACCAGTAGGGTGTGTTCTTGTCGGCGATATGAGGCTCTTGCACGGGGCTGACTTCTCGCTGGGGTGATCTACGGTCGGTGAAACTTCAGATGTGGTCGTCTCGGACGTCGAGCGCATCACGCAGCCCGTCACCGATGAAGTTGAAACTGGTTACCGCGATCGTGATTGCAGCTCCGGGAATGATTGCCAGCCAGGGTGCGCTGCCCAGATATTGCTGGGCGCCGTTGAGCATGTTGCCCCAGCTGGGCAGTGGCGGCTGGATCCCGTAGCCGAGGAAACTGATGTAGGCTTCCATGAGAATGGCGCGCGCGACCGTCAAGGTGGAAGCAACGATAATCGGCCCCATGGCGTTGGGCAGTATCTCGCGGAACATGATGTGGGTGCCACTCAATCCCACCATTCGCCCGGCCAGGACGAACTCGCGTTCTCGTAACGAGCGGACTTCCGCTTCGACTATGCGGGCAACCTCCATCCAACTGGTGAGGGCGATAATGACGGTGATCATCACAGGACTGGGCTTCAGTGCGGCAGCCAGCGCCAGCAGCAGAAAGATCGATGGGAATGACAGGAAACCATCGACCGTGCGCATCAGCATGGCCCCGACCCAGCCGCCGCGATAGCCGGCAATTACGCCGACCAGCGTGCCGATGAGCGTCGACAAAACCATGGCAAAGAAACCCACCAGCAGCGAGATTCGTCCCGCCATCAAAAGCCTTGCCGCCACGTCGCGGCCAAGCGGATCGGTACCTAGAAAGTGGTAGCCCGTCAGCGGAGGGGCAAAGCGGGCCCGCAGATCGATGTACAGTGAGTCATAAGGCAGGAGATGGGGGCCGAGGACGCAAGCAAGGCTCAGGAAGATGATCATCGCCAACCCAAGCAGCGCCAAGCGATGCCGCATGAAACGAAGTGCCGCACGGTTGTTTCTCCATCGGCTTGGAGCTGCATTTGCGGTGAGAGCGGTCATATCGGCTGTCTCCTGTCGGGGAAGTTGCGCGCTCAAGCCAGGCGAATGCGCGGATCGACAATAGCGACGACAATGTCGGCGATCAGGTTTCCAAGCAGAACGAGGATGGCGGAGAACATCAGTAGCCCCATCACAACCGGATAGTCGCTGTAACCAAGGCTATCGAGGAACAACCGTCCCATTCCTGGCCAGGTAAAGACGGTTTCGGTCACGAGTGCGCCGGTGAGGACGCTGGGAAGCTGCATCCCAGCCAAGGTAATCATCGGCAAAAGTGCGTTGCCGACGACATGCTTCATCAGAATCCGGCGTTCACTCAAGCCTTTGGCCCGGGCCGTCTTGACGAAATCCTGGCTAATGGCGTCGAGAGTCGCCGTCCGCATGTAGCGGCTCCAGATCGCGACATGGACCAGCGACAGCACGATACTTGGCAGGATCAGATGGTGGAGATAGCCCAGGATCGAGGCATCGCCGATCTCGGACATATTGCCCGCGGGCAGCCAGCCCAGCTTCAGGGAAAAGACGTAGATGCCGACGAGTCCGAACCAGAAGGTGGGGACCGACAACGCGACCATGGCGCCGACAGTTGCAAGATAGTCGAACAGCGAGTAGCGGCGCGTGGCGCCGCGGATTCCGATCCAGGCGCCAATGGAGATTGCAATCACGGTTGAGGAACCCATCAGCAGCAGCGTGGCAAAGAGATGGCTGCCGATGACCTCCAAGACCGGCGCTCCGTCGCGGAAGGAGTGACCCCAGTCGCCCCGCACCAGCCGCCATGCCCAGTCCAGATATTGGATCCATATAGGGCGATCGAGGCCCAGCAGCCCCTTGAGACGCTCGATATCCTGCTGGGTCATTCCGGGATCAAGCCCGAATTGGGCTAGCGGGCCGCCGGGAAGGAGATTCAGAATGCCGAAGCCGATGATCGAAACGATCACAAGCAGCACCAGGCTCTGCAAGAGGCGATTGAGCAGGAAGCCGCGCATTCGAGTCCCTCCATTGTGGGTTGATGATTTTAGTCTGTTGCCGCCGCCGCGGCGGAATCGGGCTGGGCGGCGGCAACTGCGTCTAGGCCTTCCACTTCCAGGCCGCGGCATTCCACGACGCGGTGCGGGTGTTGGCGTTGGGCTCGAAGCCGTCCAGCCCCTTCTTGCGCCCGAGGACGATTGTGTACGCGAACAGCGGCAGGAAGGGCAGATCGTGGCGCACGACTTCCTGCACACGATTATAGATCGCGCGCCGTTCTTCCGGATCGAAGCTGCGAGCACCCTTTTCGAGCAGGGCATCGACCTCAGGATTGGAATATTGCCCGGTGTTCGAACCGTGTCCGCCTTGAGCGGCGATTGCCTTCGTATGGAGCCGGTTTGTGGCGTCGGGGTCGGCGGCAATCAGATAGGTGACGCCCACCATGGCGGTGTCGAATTGCGATTTCAGCCAGAACTCGCCCCACATGACTGCAGCCGGCAAATTCGAGATGGTCATCTCGACGCCTATCTCGGCAAACGTCTGCTGCAGGAACTGCTGCGTCTGCTCGCGCAGGTTGTTGCCGGAAGTTGTCGAGTTGGAGAAGGACAGTCGCACCCCATCCTTGGCGCGGATTCCATCCGGTCCCGGCACCCACCCGGCCTCATCGAGGATTTGGCGCGCCCGGTCCAGATTGAACTCCTGAACCGGCAGGTTCGGGTCATAGTAGTAGGACTCCTTCGGCATGAAGGTCTCGGTGAGGGTACCCACGCCGTAATAGATCGTGTCGACAATCGCCTTCCTGTCCAACGCGGCGTAGAGCGCCTGGCGCACTGCCAGGTCCTTGAACTGCGGGCGGCCCAAATTGAGGTAGATCGACTCCAGGGATGCCCCTGTCTCCAGTGTCACCACGCGGTCCGGTAGTTCGCGGGCTTCAGTATAATGGTCGGCGGTGATGAACGACTGATCGACCAGGTCCACGTCGCCGCTCTTGAACTGAGTGTAGAGCACGGTCATGTCGGGGATGTATTTGAAGATGAGCTGCTCGACATAGGGACCTTCGCCGGCGTACTCAGGATTTGCGACGAGCTCGATATGATCGCCCGCAACACGCTGGCCCCATTTGAATGCTCCGGTGCCGACCGGCGCCTGATTGAACGCGGCTGTGTTCGGATCGGCTTCTTTCCCCAGAATGTGCTTCGGCACGATGAAGGTTTCGGCCAAGAACGAAAGATAGGGCGCGAAGGCCTCCTTCATCCGCCATGTGATCTCGGTGGGCGAAACCACTGTGATGTCCTGCACGAGCGAATGGCCGCTCGTGCGCCAAGCCCGAAACTTCGGGTTCGTGATGAGCTCAAGGGTGAATTTCACGTCTTCGGCCGTGAAGGGCTCACCGTCGTGCCAGCGGGCATTGTCACGCAACCGGACGCGCCAGTTGAGACCGTCCTCCGAAATGCCGCCGTTCTTTTGGCTTGGCACCTCGGCCGCGAGGTTTGGATGTAGGCCGCCTTGGGGATCCATGCGGACCAGCGCGTCGAAAACCGAGAAATGGATCGCGTCATCGACCTCGATATGCGCCATCAGCGGATTGAACACGGTCGGCTCTTGGGAGAGGCCGACGACGACGCGCCCGGCCGGCCCTGCAGGAGGGGTCTTGGCGAAGGCGGGCTTGCCCAACAGATTGGGCGCGATGAGGCCTGCAGCCCCACCTATCGCCATCAGTCGCAGCGCTTCGCGCCTCGAGTAGTTGGACGTAATCGATGAATTTTTGGTCATGGTAGTTCCTCTCTTGTTATTTCTTATGCGTTTGCTGCTACTGGACCGGCATTGCCCGGCCGCTCTCCTGGAATCGCCGCTACCAGTTGGCGCGTGTAGGCTGCTTGCGGGTTCAGGAATATTTGTGAGGGCGGTCCGCGCTCGACGATCCGGCCCGTCTGCATCACTGCGATTTCGTCGCAGATCTGGCTGGCGACGCGCAGGTCGTGCGTGATGAAGACCATCGACACGCCCGTCTCGCGCTGGATCTTGTCCAGAAGCTGCAGGATCTGCGCCTGGATCGACACGTCGAGTGCGGAGACCGCCTCGTCGGCAATCAACAGCTTCGGCTTGAACATCAGCGCACGAGCGATGCCGATGCGCTGGCGTTGCCCACCCGAGAACTCGTGCGGGTAGCGGCCAAAAGCGCCGGCATCGAGACCGACATGGGCCAGAAGCGCACGCGCTTCATCGCGCGCTTGGACATAAGGCATCCCGTGCGCCAGCGGGCCTACCGTCATGATGTGACCGACCGTCGAGCGTGGGTTCAGAGAAGCGAAGGGATCCTGGAAGATCATCTGGATCCGCGGTCGAAGCGGGCGGAACTTCGCTTCGGAAAGCTTGGCTATGTCACAGCCCTCAAACAAGATCCCGCCGCCGTCACTGTCCAGCAGCTTGATCAGCAGCCGGCCCAGCGACGATTTCCCCGAACCGCTCTCGCCTACGACCCCAAGCGTGCGGCCGGGCGCCAGTTCGAACGAAACCTCGTTGACCGCTGTCACAGTCCGTTGCGCGCCGAACAGCGCGCTGCCACCGCGATAGGTCTTCACCAGACCCTCAACCTTCAGGATCGGCTCCTTGCTGGCAGCGTCCGGACGGGGGCGATCTTCGCCGGTCAAATGCGGTACGGCTGCAATCAGGCGCTGGGTATAAGGGTGCTTGGGCGACTTCAACACCTGCTCGGCGCTGCCTTGTTCGACGACATGACCCTTTTCCATCACCACGACGCTGTCGGCGATCTCGGCCACCACGCCGAAATCATGGGTGATGAACATCACGCTCATGCCCTTGCGCCGCTGAATGTCACGGATCAGTTGCAGGATCTGAGCCTGGGTGGTGACGTCGAGCGCGGTGGTCGGCTCATCCGCAATCAGCACCGTCGGCTCGAGCGCCAAGGCCATGGCGATCATGACGCGCTGCCGCTGCCCGCCCGAAAGCCGGAACGGGTACTGATAATACATGAGTTCGGGATCTGGCAGGCCTACTTCAGTGAGCAGTTCGATTGCGCGGTTGCGACAGGTTTGTGGCGTGCCGAAGCCGTGCGCGGCCATGACCTCGTCAATCTGCGCGCCCACCGTCATCAGGGGATTGAGCGCCGAGAGCGGGTCCTGAAAGATCATCGACACGACCCGTCCACGCAGGTTGCGCAGCTTGTCTGGCGACATGCCAACGATGTTCATCCCTTCCAGCTGGATGACACCCGATGAGAGGCGGATCACCTTCGGCAGAAGCCCCATGATCGCGTTCGCCGTCACCGACTTACCCGATCCGGACTCGCCTATGATGCAAAGGATCTGGCCGCGTTTCAGATCGAAGGAAATGTCCTTGACAGCATGGGTCCGTTCCATGCCTTGCGGCAAATTCACTGTGAGGTCGCGCACCGAAAGCGCCACATCGTGGGGGGCTACAGCCTGGATGCTTGCGATCATCGAGATCACCTCCCCTTTCAACCGAGCGCGTCCACCCTGTTGCGGACCGCATCATCGCCCTTTGAGCAGAAGCGCCTCACCCTAGCGGCCGTAGTCCCGCCTTCTCGACGCTTCGCGCGCTGAGGCTGCGAGAGACGGGTTCTGCTCATCCTAGCGGCTCCCTTATGAAATCCGATCCGTGTACCGGACTCTGTTCCCTTTTTCTTGGAGAACTCTCCGAAGGAGCAAGCCTTGCCTGTCGAATGTCCTCTGGAGCCTGCCTGCCAAAAGGAAGGGTTGCTCCGTTCTTGCAGCCAGTCTGACTGTTCTGTTTCCGCAGAGTCTTCGAAACTTGGCCCTCGCGCGGCAGGAACTTCTGAAAAGAACATCCAGTTCGGCATTTCACTCTGTTCCCGTTTCGGCGCGGAAACCGGGATCAGGCAACCATATCCTTTATTCGGCAATACGTGGCCATGAGGGATAGGACCAAAGATTTCCGGTGTACATCGACACCATTTGCGGGCCATGGCGCCCAAACGGATTGGTGACCGTGCGGCCCATCGCAATGTCGGCCAAGGCGCTGCCGATCAAGGTCGACGACTGCGCCGTATGCCGCCCATGCCGCAGATGACGCGACTGCATGAAATGTACTCCAGCTTGCCCACGCAGCGAGCTCTTAGCGCAATAATTGCCTGTCCTGGGGGCTGCTAAACGCAGGAAATTCCGTCCAGGCACAAACTCCGCAGTCTGCCTCTGCGGGCGGCAGGTTAGGATGGTTCAAATTACCGGAGTCCCATCCATGCCCGCGCCGCTCATGCACATCGACTGCAGCCCTTCCCTCCCTCGCGAGGCGGACGTCGTCGTCATCGGCGGCGGGGTGGTGGGCGTGTTCAGCGCTTACTATCTGGCGCGCCGCGGCCTCAAGGTCGCCCTGGTCGAGAAGGGGCGTATCGCGGCCGAGCAGTCCAGCCGCAACTGGGGTTGGTGCCGCCAGCAGAACCGCGATGCGCGTGAGCTGCCGATGGCGACCAAGAGCCTCGACCTCTGGGAGAAGGTAGCACAGGAGACCGGCCAAGACACCGGCTTTCGCCGCTGCGGGCTCCTCTATCTCTCACAAGACGAAAATGAGCTGGCAGGCTGGGCGAAGTGGCGCGATTTTGCGAGAACGGTCGGCGTCACCACGCACATGCTGAGCGCGGAAGAAGCCACCGAACGGGGCAGAGCGACGCGCCGCAAATGGAAAGGTGGCGTGTTCTCGCCAACCGACGGAACGGCGGACCCTTCCAAGGCAGTGCCGGTTGCAGCGCGCGGCATCATGGCGGCGGGAGGCACCGTACATCAGCACTGCGCGGCGCGCGGGCTGGAATTGAGCGCCGGCCGGGTGAGCGCTGTCGTGACCGAAGCGGGTAGCATCCGGACAAAGACCGTGGTCATGGCCGGGGGCGCGTGGGCGTCTTCCTTCTGCAACCAGCTCGGTGTGCGTTTTCCGCAAGCTGCCGTGCGTCAGTCCATTCTGGCCGTGGCGCCAGGCGCAAACGGTCTGCCAGATGCCCTGCATACCGCTCGCATCTCTCTGACGCGGCGCAGCAACGGTGGATACACGCTGGCGATCAGCGGGCGGGCGCGTGTCGATCCAACGCCGCAACAGTTCAGGTTCAGCCGCGAGTTTGTACCTATGTTCGCCCGCCGCTGGCGCAATCTCGCCCCGGGCGCCTTCGAGGGCTGGCGTCAGGGCCACGAAAGCCTGCGCAAATGGACCCTCGACGACATCACGCCAATGGAACGGAACCGGATTCTCGACCCGAAGCCCGACATGGGGCAGATTCGGCTGACATATCGGAGAGCCTGCGAATTGATCCCCGAACTCCAACGGGTGGCGATCTCCGATGTGTGGGCGGGTTATATCGACAGTACACCCGACGGCATTCCCGCAGTCGGCGAAGTGGAGGGGATTCCGGGCTTCATCCTGGCGGCGGGATTCAGCGGTCACGGCTTCGGGATTGGCCCCGGTGCGGGGCATATGATCGCCGACATCATCGCAGGCAGCGAGCCTATTGTCGATCCGCGTCCTTATAGGCCCGAGCGTCTGAAGACCGCTGCGTGGGGCAAGGTCGCTGAATTCTGAGAAGACCGTCTTGCCAAGGTACAATCGGTCGCACACGAGATTGAGGCACGATGCGGCCAGCACCAAAAACAGGGAACTGACGATGCGCGAATATGAGATTGCCGCCATTCCTGCCGACGGGATCGGGCCAGAGGTCATTGCCGCAGGTCTCCAGGCGCTTGAGGCGCTGCAGCAACGCTGCGGCGACTTCAAGCTGCGCGTCCAGCACTTCGACTGGGGCTCGGATTACTACAAGGCCCATGGTCGGATGATGCCCGAAGATGGCGTGGCGCAACTGAAGCGCTTCGACGCCATCTTCTTTGGCGCGGTAGGCGCTCCCGACTTGCCCGACAATATCACGCTCTGGGGCCTCCGGCTGCCGATTTGCCAAGGCTTTGATCAATACGCGAACGTGCGGCCAACAAGAATATTGCCCGGGATTGTTTCGCCTCTGGCGGGTGTTGGCCCTGGCGATCTGGATTGGGTGATCGTGCGGGAGAATTCCGAGGGCGAGTATTCGGGCCACGGCGGCCGCGCCCATCGCGGCCTCCCCGAGGAGGTCGGAACCGAGGTCGCGATCTTCACGCGCGTCGGCGTCACCCGCATCATGCGCTATGCATTCCGGCTGGCGCAGTCACGGCCGCGAAAGCTCCTGACCGTGGTTACGAAATCCAACGCTCAGCGTCACGGGATGGTAATGTGGGACGAAATCGCAGCCGAGGTGGCGCAAGAGTTCCCTGACGTCGCGTGGGACAAGATGCTAGTCGATGCTATGACAGTGCGTATGACGTCGAAACCTCGGAGCCTCGATACGATCGTCGCCACCAATCTTCACGCCGACATATTGTCGGACCTTGCAGGCGCGCTCGCGGGCAGTCTCGGCGTTGCACCGACCGCCAACATTGATCCCGAGCGTCGCTATCCCTCGATGTTCGAGCCAATTCACGGCTCGGCATTCGACATCGCCGGCAAGGGTATTGCCAACCCGGTCGCCACCTTCTGGACCGCTGCCCAGATGCTCGAACATCTGGGCGAGAGCGCAGCGGCCGTGCGGTTGATGAGCGCTGTGGAAACGGTGACGAGTGAAGGCGTGCTGACGCCGGACGTGGGAGGGACAGCGACCACGCAGGAAGTGACGGACGCCGTCTGCCGAGCGATCCGCGGTTCGAACATGTGACAGGTTTCCAATGAAGCTCGACAAGATCGACATCAAGATCTTATCCCAACTGCAAAAGAACGGGCGAGTCACGAATGTCGAGCTTGCCGACCTTGTCAACCTTTCGCCGAGCCCTTGCCTGATGCGGGTGAAGAAGCTTCAGGCGGAAGGCTTCATCACCGGCTATTCCGCCCAGATCGATGTGTCCAAGCTCGGACAGACTCTAACGATCTTCACCGAAGTCACGCTCAAGCACCATCAACAGAACGACTTCGCGAGATTTCTCACCGCAATTCAGAAAGTCGATTCGGTCATCGAATGCCATCTGGTTTCAGGCGGTTACGACTATCTTGTGAAGTTCGTCACAGCGGGCATCAGCGAGTACCAGACGATAATGGAGCGCATGATCGAATTGGATATCGGAATCGACAAATATTTCAGCTTCGTCGTGCTGAAGTCACCGATCGTGAAATCCCATTTGCCTCTCGACATCATTTTCGACAAATGAGAATGCAGCTCCGCAGTCTCGGATCTGGAGAGCCGCGCGCCAGCGCTCCTTCTTGCTGTTTTCGCTGCGCTTGTGCAACGGCAAGAGATTCCACATACCGGCAACTTGCTTTGCACTTGGCAGACGGCGGCATCACCTGAGGATTGCTTCGGGGCGCCAGGCGTCTACCGCATTGACTCAGGTCGGTTCGGTGATGGCAATGATCACCCCTTCATCGCTGCCCGCACATCCTTATCTTCGAGGGTTTGGTCCAGCGTCATCCGCGTGCGTTCGAGGATTCCATCAATATCGTCGTCGGTGCAGCAGAGCGGCGGCGCAAAGCCGAGGATGCCGCTGTTGAAGGCACGGATGACAAGACCGTTTGCCCACGCGCGCTCGAAGATGCGGCGCCCCGGATCGGCCACCGCCGGCAGCGGTGTCTTGCGTGCCTTGTCGGTGACCAACTCGATTGCTGCCAGCATGCCGCGACCGCGAATGTCGCCAACCAGCGGGTGGTCGGCGAGCGAGCGAAGGCCTTCCATCAACCGCTTCCCCACCTTCCGCCCATTCTCGAGCAGGCCATCTTCATAGAGACGCAGACATTCGAGCCCGACCGCCGCGCTCACGGGATGGGCCGAATAGGTATAGCCATGGCCGACAGCCGCTTTGCCGGCTCCGTCCGCGATCGTATTGTACACATGGTCCGACATGAAGACGGCGCCCATCGGCACGTAGCCCGAGGTCAGTCCCTTCGCCGTGGTCATGAAATCCGGCACGACCTCGTCTTCCTCACAGGCGAAGAGAGGGCCTGTGCGGCCAAAGGCAGTGATAACTTCGTCGGCAATGAACAGAATGTCGTGTTCCTTGCACACGGCGTGCAGAGCCTTCAGCCAACCTGTCGGTGGAACGAGGACACCGCCCGAACCCTGGATGGGTTCGGCGTAGAAGGCAGCAACGCGGCCCGCGCCGAGTTCTGCAATTTTGGCCCGCAGGGCCGCGACCGATGCGCCGATGATCGCCTGCGGATCGGAACCGACTGGATTGCGATAGGCGTAGTGCGAGGGAATCTTGTGCTGCCAGTCGTAAGGCACGCCGAAACCCGCGTGAAAAGCCGGGATCGCGGTCAGACCTGACCCTGCCGTCGAGGATCCATGGTAGCCGTGCTCCACGGAGATGAACTGGTCCTTTTGCGGCGTACCCTTGGCATGGTAGTAATAGCGAATGAAGCGGATCGTACTGTCGACTGCGTCGGAGCCGCCAAGCGTGAAATAGACATGGTTCAAATCGCCGGGCGCCAGCTCGGCAAGCTTGGCAGCAAGGCGAATGGCAGGCTCGGATCCCAACCCGAAATATCCCGTCGCATAGGGAAGCTCTCTTAGCTGCTTTGTCGCTGCTTCAATGACGCTTTCCTGGCCATATCCGATATTTACACACCATAGACCGGCGAATCCGTCCAGCAGGGTTTTCCCGCTTGCATCGGTCACGGTTGCGCCTTTGGCGGATTTGAGCACCCGCACGCCCGTCTCCTCGTGGCTCCGATAGCATGAAAACGGGTGAACCAGATGTGCGCGATCGAGTTCGATCAGTGAGTTTGCCAGCATTTGCTTCCTCCGATTCAGCGTAGTGCCTGACTTACGAGAGCGTAAGTCCGGTGTGGTGCGGTTTCGTCCTTCAGCTCGTTTTCCAGCGTGATCTGCTGCGCGGTCACGGTTCATTTCGGGCCTGAATTCGCCTAGGCCGAAGATAGCCCGCCGCGGACAGCAGTTCCTCCCGACCAGAACCTGAGCGATGGGCGTTTTGACTTTCCTTTGTCGCCGGCGCCGCATCTTATGCCGACGCGCGGCTGAAGGATCGCGCTCCGCCGAAGCTCGAAACGAACTCAGGCGCAACTCTCTGCCAAAGCTCTCACGCAATACAAAACAATCTGCTTCAGGGCGCATCGAATGCGGCGACTAGTCTTCTGCGGTCCTCATTATGATCCTTGCTGTTAAAGGCACGCGGTGCCGACAGGATTGGAAGGATCGACGCCCATGACCCAGTTCAGACCGAAATACATCACCTTCGACTGCTATGGTACGCTGACCAACTTCGACATGGCCGGTGCGGCGAGACGCGTATACGGCGCGCAGCTCTCCCCGGCTGGGATGGCGCAGTTCATCAAGGATTTCTCGGCCTATCGCCTCGACGAGGTTCTTGGCGCCTGGAAGCCGTACAGCGAGGTCGTGCACAATTCCGTGGAACGGACCTGCAAGCGCAACGGCGTCGCATTCCGGCCCGAAGATGCCCAACGCATCTATGCGGAAGTGCCGACATGGGGTCCGCACCCGGATGTCCCGGCGGGCCTGGCCAAGGTCGCCAAGGAGATTCCGCTGGTGATCCTGTCGAACTCCATGAAGAGCCTGATCATGTCGAATGTGGAGAAACTCGGCGCACCCTTTCACATGGTCATCACGGCCGAGGAGACCGGCGCCTACAAGCCCCAGATGAAGGGCTTCGAATATATGCTCGAGAAGCTAGGCTGCGGCCCGGAGGACATCACACATGTGTCGTCTTCATTCCGCTACGATCTCATGACCGCCTATGATCTTGGCATCAAGAGCAAGGTCTGGGTGAACCGCGGCCATGAACCTGCGAACCCCTTCTACGAATATACCGAAATCAAGGATATCGGCGGTTTGGCCGGCGCCGTCGGGCTGGAGCCTGTTCGGGAATTCGCCTAACTTTGTTTGCTGGCGCAGTCGCACCAGGCTGAGGCACTCCCAGACGTTAATAATCACTGGTCGCGATAGAGAAAGGGGCGGTTTTCACCGCCCCTTTCTTGTGGTTCCAACGCTTTAGGGCTGCAAGTGTTTCCACCGGCGTGCAAGATAACTAGTTAAGCCCGCCAACATGAAGCGCCTTGACCTCGAGATATTCCTCGATGCCGAGCTGCGATCCTTCGCGCCCCACTCCCGATTGCTTGACACCGCCGAAAGGCGCAACCTCGGTAGAGATCATGCCTGTGTTGAGCCCGACTATACCGAACTCCAGCGCCTCGGCAACACGCCATGAGCGCTTGAGGTTGTCGGTGTAGAAGTAGGCGGCAAGGCCGAACGGCGTACCGTTCGCAATGGCGATGGCCTCTTCCTCCGTCTCGAAGCGAAAAAGCGGCGCCACTGGACCGAACGTCTCTTCCGATGCCAGGAGCATCCCCGCAGTAGCTTCTCCCAGCACGACGGGCCGTGCATATTGCTTACCCTCCGGCATAGTCTCGCTTTGGGCGATGATCTGCGCACCTTTCGCCTGAGCATCGGCGATGTGACGCTCGATCTTGTCGATCGCGGCTGCGTTGATCATCGGGCCGATCTCAGTGCCCTCATCGGTCCCTGCGCCAACCTTCATCCGCGTGACGCGCCGGCTCAGCTTTTCGGCGAAAGCGTCGTAAACGCCTTCCTGCACAAGAATCCGGTTCGCGCAGACGCAGGTTTGACCGCCATTGCGGAACTTGGATGCGATCACCCCTTCAACTGCCTTATCCAGATCGGCGTCGTCAAAGACGATAAAGGGTGCGTTCCCGCCAAGCTCCAGGCTCAGCCGCTTGATGCTATCGGACGCGCCACGCATGAGCAGCGCACCGACGCGGGTCGAACCGGTGAACGAGATCTTGCGCACCGTCTGATTGGCCATCAGTTCGTTGCCGATTTCGACGGGCATGCCGGTCACGATGTTGATCACGCCTGCAGGGATACCTGCCCGTTCCGCCAGAACGAGGAGCGCCAGCGCCGAGAATGGCGTAAATTCCGACGGCTTGATGACTACCGTACAACCTGCGGCCAGCGCCGGTGCTACTTTGCGTGCGATCATCGCGTTGGGGAAATTCCACGGCGTGATGATGGCGCAGACGCCGACGGGTTCTTTCAGCACCAGAATGCGGCGATCGGCCGTGGGTGAGGGAATGGTCGAGCCACCGATCCGGCGCGCTTCTTCGGCGAACCATTTCACAAAAGATGCGCCATAGCGGATTTCTGCCAACGCCTCGGCAAGCGGCTTGCCCTGTTCCAGCGTCAGCAGGAGCGCGAGATCCTGTTCGTGCTGGCGGATGAGGTCGTGCCAGCGTTCCAGAAATCCTGCACGCTCGGCATGCGTCCTTTTCTTCCAGCCTTTGAATGCCTCGGCCGCGGCATCGATTGCCGCCCTCGTCTCGTTCTCCCCCATGGCGGGAACGGTGCCGAGAACACTTTGGCTGGCAGGGTCAATGACATCGACCGCGCCCTTCGTTTCCGCATCCCGCCAGACACCGCCAATCAGCGCCTGCTGGCGAAAAAGGTCGGAGTCGTTGAACATACCAATCTTCGTCATCGCATTCATGGTCTTTCCTCTGCCCTTTCAGCTTAATCCTGCCAGCACGGCCTGCGTGATTGCTTCAGTCCTGTCCTTGCCTGCGATCGTGCCAATCCCCCGCACGGTTGCGGACTCGATTGCCGACATCACTTCCGCCGCAGCGTGCCCCTCGCCCAGATGCTCGAGCATCATGGCACCGGACCAGATCGCGGCGATCGGATTGGCGACGCCGAGATGCGCGATGTCGGGCGCCGAACCATGGACCGGCTCGAACATGGAAGGCACGCTGCGATCGGGATTGATATTGGCGGAGGCGGCGTAACCCAGCCCTCCCTGAATGGCCGCTCCAATATCGGTGAGGATGTCGCCGAAAAGGTTCGATGCGACGATTACGTCGAGGCTTTCCGGCGCCAGGACCATACGGGCGGCAATGGCGTCGATGTGGTAGTGCGAGACCTCCACATCGGCATAGTCTTTCGCCACCTCGCGCGTGACCTCATCCCAGAAAACCATGGAGTGCTTCTGCGCGTTGGATTTGGTGACAGATGCGAGCTTCTTGCGACGCGCCCGCGCCTGTTCGAAACCGAAACGGATGATCCGTTCGACACCCGTACGCGTGAAGATCGCAGTCTCAACCGCGACCTCATCGGCCGTGCCGGAATGAACGCGCCCACCGGCGCCGGAATATTCGCCTTCCGTATTCTCACGGATGCACAGGATATCGAAACCATCGGAGCGGAGGGGCCCCTGAACGCCCGGCAACAGCCGGTGCGGTCGTATGTTGGCGTACTGCGTGAAGCCTTTCCGGATCGGCAGGAGCAGTCCGTGAAGCGATACTGAGTCGGGCACTTCCGCGGACCAGCCCACAGCGCCGAGATAGATCGCATCGAATTTTCGGAGTGTATCGATGCCGTCTGACGGCATCATTGCACCGGTCTCCAGGTAGTAGGCGCACGACCACGGGAATCTTATGTCATCAAGGACGAAACCGCCCTGCTTAGCCGCCACTTGCAGCACCTGCCATGCCGCCTGCGTCACGTCCTTGCCGATGCCGTCGCCGGGGATCAGCGCTATCTTGTAGGTCTTCATGGATGGAGGTCCTCATTCGCACTGGCGTCGCCCGAACAGTAGTCGACCGCCCGCCGCATTTTCCGTCGAGGTTTATGCCTCCGACGGCGTCGAATCGCGTCAGGCGGAACCTGAAAAGCCGATTGTTCTGGAACCGCCGCGCGCTATTCGGCCGGACCTTGAGCACTGAACTCAGTCATAAACGCAGACGTAGATCTTGCGTACGGTCTCGATCGTGCGCCAGACGCCGACGAAACCGGGTTTCATCACGAAACTGTCGCCGGCGCGGTAGGTCTTGGTCTCACCGCCCTTCTCCTCGATTTCTACGAGACCCGAGACGATGTGGCAGAACTCGTAGATAGTGCCCTTGATCGAATGCGTCTCGCCGGGCGTCGCCTCCCAGACGCCGGTCAGAACCTTCTCACCTTTCGAGGCATCCTGCGCCCAAGTCTTGAAGGATGGATTGCCGGAAATGAGCCGCTCCGGAGCCGGTAATGCCTCCTTCGGCGCAAAGTCTGGAACTGTGTCGATCGTGATCAGAAGTGACATGTGATGATTCCTGGTTAGTAGCCGAGTGTCCGATCGACGAGGCCGATCAGTTCTTCTCCGGCGCGGTGGCGCCGAATGTTGTCGACGACGGATTGTGCCGCGGTATGCGGTTGCGTCACCGAGGCGATGTGCGGCGTTATCATCACCTTCGGATGCGACCACAGCGGATGGTCTTCCGGGAGCGGTTCTGGATCGGTGACATCAAGCATCGCCGCAGATACGTGACCGGTGTCGAGCGCGTCGATCAGCGCGGCCTGGTCCAGTTGCGGACCCCTGCCGACATGCAGCAGTTGAGCCCCGGCGGGCAGTAAGTGGAAGAACTCCGCGTCGAGCATGCCGTGCGTTTGTTCCGTGAGCGGGAGCAGGCAGACGAGAATATCCGTTTGCTTCAGAAAGCCCGCGAGTTGGTCCGTGCCGTGAAAGCAGGCGACGTCCTCGATCCGCTTTTCGCTGCGGCTCCACCCGGCAAGCTGAAACTGGAACGGCTTCAAACGCTCGATAGCCGCGCGGGCCAGCATGCCAAGGCCGAGAAAGCCAACCCGGCGTTCGGCCGCCTGTCGAGCGGCAATCGGTTTCCAGAGGCATCTTTTCTGCTGCTCAAGATAAGCGGGCATCTCGCGGTGGAGCGCCAACACGCCGAGCGCAACGTATTCCTGCATCATGCGTATGATGCCGTCCTCGACCATGCGCACAAGCTTCACATGGCTTGGCACCACGTCCTGCTTGAACTGGTCGACGCCCGCGCCGATGGAAAACAGCACTTCCAGATTGCGGTAGCGCGAGATCTCGTCCGGCACCGTCCAGGTGATGAGATAGCGCACCTTCTCCGGCTCCATCTCATCTCCGGAATGGAAGAAATCCAGATCCGGGAGCTCGCGCGCGAATATCTCGCGGAAGACCGCAGCACGCGCCGCATCGGAATTGAAAAGAAACGCCATGGCGACCGCCCTTCCTTCAGGCCGCAAGACGCGCGCCAAGCCCCTCGATCATCTTCCGGCAAGCGGCGAGTTCACCGATCTCGATATACTCATTGGGACGATGGGCACGGCCGATGTCGCCAGGACCGCAAATGATCGCGTCGATGCCGGCCTGCTGGTAAAGCCCGGCCTCCGTGCCGAAGCTGACGGCTGTGAGCGGCTCCTGCCCCGTCAGCTCGGTCAGAACGGCCGCTAGCGCGCTCCCGTTCGCGGGCGCGAGGGCGGGATAGGTGCTCAACTCGTGCCACGCCACATCGAAGCCACTGTCTCGCAGGGCGAAAAGCCGGGTCTTGACAGGCTCAAGCAGGGAGGCTGGAGAAACGCCGGGCACGGCGCGCACCTCGATATCGGCTGTGCATTGGCCAGGGATGATGTTGACCGCCTGTCCACCGGCGATGACGCCCACCTGCAAGGAAGAATATGGGGGCTCGAAATTTTCATCGAGCGGCCCGTCGGCGAGGGACTGGCCGTAGACCACGGCGTATGTGATGACGCTGGCCATGGCGTGCACAGCATTGAGTCCGAGATCGGGGCGTGAGGAATGGCCGGATCGCCCGATCACCTCGAGCCGCGCGGCGGCCTTCCCCTTGTGCGCGCGCACAGGCTGCATTCTGCTCGGCTCGCCGACAATGGCGCCAAGCGGCCTCTCGCATAAGCTCGGCAACGCGGCCAGGAGATGCGGCACACCACGGCACCCCGCCTCTTCGTCATAGGAGAATGCGAGATGAACTGGCTGCCGCAGGTTCATCGCCGCAAGTCCTGGGAGCGCGGCCAATGCGCAGGCGAGGAAGCCCTTCATGTCGGTGGTGCCGCGGCCGTATAGCCTGCCGCCCTCGCGGCGCAGGACGAACGGATCCGAGCTCCATTCCGGCTCGCCGGCCGGCACGACATCCATATGTCCGGAGATGATGTAGCCCCGACCCTGGCGCGGGCCGATCGTCACGAAGAGGTTGGACCGGTCGCCCTCGGGACCGGGCAGAACCGTCACCTCGGCTCCGGCTGCCTGACAGTAGTCGCGGATCCAATCGACGATCGCGCGGTTTGGCGTGCCCACAACAGAGGGAAATCCAATCAGCGTCGCGAGGATTTCATCCACGTTCATGGCGGTCCGCTCTAATCGCACATTATCACCGGGTGCAACCAGCGTATCCGCAGGCAGCAGAGTTCCCTGCCGAATTGCGTCATGCTTTGGCCGAAGATTGCGAAAAAGCACCTCGAACCAGCGAAACCTGCTGGCTTTCCCGTATAATGCTACGGCAAAAGAGGCATGTCGCGACATGGCGATCGATCACAACGTCACACCGCGTGCCTTGCGCATTTGTTGAAGGATCGACTGAGATGCAGAGATCAGTACGCCTGAAATCCTTCGAACTGGTCGCGCGGGACATCAATGATGTCGACGTTGAGCTGCTGCACGCACTGTCGATCTCAGTCCGCTGGCCTCATCGGCCGAAGGATTGGAACCTACTGCGTCGCGCCGGCCAGGGCATCGTTGCCGTTGATGGTATTGGGCGCGTTTTCGGCAGCGCGATGTGGTTTCCTCACGGGGACGACTTCGCCACCATCGGCGTAGTGATCACAACGCCCCGCACGCAAGCGCAAGGAGGCGGCCGGTGGCTCATGGACCTAGTCCTCGAGCAGTGCGGCGATCGCAACTTGGCACTCAATGCTACCCATGCTGCCTATCCTCTTTATGTCTCGCTCGGTTTCACGACCGAGGCGACTGTATACATGCGCCAGGGGGAAGTCCCACCGGTCCTCCCAACAGTGCCGTCCCTGGACGGTCAATTGCAGGCGCTGTCGAGCGACAGGCTGAAGGAGATCACGGCGCTGGATACGCGCGCGTTTGGGACAAACCGCGAGAGGCTGCTCACGTTGCTCGCGGCCGATGCCTCAATCTGCACTTTGAGCCGCGGCAGCGAGATCGTCGGCTATTCCATGTGTCGCGAGTTCGGGCGTGGTCACGTGATCGGCCCGATGGTCGCGGGAAACGATTTCGACGCGGTCCATCTTACAGCCGTGCATCTGAAGGGACTGGCAGGACGATTTGCCCGCGTCGACACCCGCGAGAAGGATGGCGTGTTTGCCGCGTTTCTCCAGCAGTGCGGCCTCGGCATTGCCGAGACCGTTACGACCATGTCCAAGGGGCGCCGCTTTCTGAACCGGGAAGACAATGGGCCTTGGGTCTATGGATTGGCGGGCCACGCCTTGAGTTGAATGCAAGCACGCTGTCGCCTTCAACCAGCGGTCAGAGAACCAGGTCGATCAGTGCGGACGTCGATCAACCGGCTTAATGCGGTTGCCGTCACGCGGCCGGAACGGCTGCCGCCTCGACTCTGCTCCGAAGCCCGGATGCGGTCTCCGCTGCCGGCATTATGAGCGTCCGACGCCCATCCGCCACGCCATCCACGATGACATGCCGATGCCACGCGAGCACGGCTCGATGCGCGCGTTGAGATGATAAATGTCCCGCAGCAGATGTGAGGTGATGATGTCCCGCGTTGGCCCGCATGCGACCAGCCGGCCGTCCGCGATGACCATTGTCTGATCGCTGAAGCGCAGGGCCTGATTGAGGTCGTGCAGGGCGATCAGCACGACCATGCCTCGCGCCCTGGCAAGTTCCCGCACGAGACCGAGCACTTCCAGCTGCCGCGACAGATCGAGTGCTGATGTCGGTTCGTCCATCAGCAGGACCTCCGGCTCGCGCACCAGCGTCTGTGCCAGGCTGGCGAGTTGCCGCTGGCCGCCGGAAAGCTCGCCAATGTTGCGGAAAGCGATGTCGGCGATGCCGAGCGCCGCAAGGGTCTCGTCGATGCGAGCCAGATCATCGTCGCCCACAGACCAGCCCATACCCTGCTTGCGGGCGAGCAACACTGACTCATAGACGGTGAGCACCGCGTTGGCGGACGTTTCCTGTGGCATGTAGCAGATGCCGCTCGTCCCGCGAATGGCCCCCTCGACATGCATTGCTCCCGGTCCGTGCAGGAGGCCCGCGATTCGCCTGAAGAGCGTCGACTTCCCGGCGGCATTCGGACCGATCACGGCCACAATGTCTCCGCCCTCGAACGCTGGCGTCGTCACATCCCGAAGCCGGAGGCTCGTGCCGTAGCGCGCGCCGAGCGCCTCAAGCCGGATCGTCACCATGAGCGCCTCGTGCTGGACAGGATGAGCGAGATGAAGAAGGGGATGCCGATCAGCGAGGTAACGATGCCGATCGGGAAGACCGTCCCCGGGATAAGCGACTTGCTGACGACCGAGCTGGCCGACAGGATGAGCGCGCCCGCGAGGGCCGAGGCGGGCAGGAAGAAGCGTTGGTCCTCGCCGATGACCATGCGCGCGATGTGCGGGCCCACGAGGCCGATAAAACCTATGGTGCCGACGAAGGCGACGGGAATGGCGGCGAGGAGGCTCACCAGGATGAGCGTCTCGAGCCGCAGGCGACCGACTTTGACGCCGAAGCTGGCCGCCTTGTCCTCACCGAGCCTCAACGCCGTCAGCGCCCAGGCGCGCCGGGCGAAAATGGGTAAGACTGCGAGGAGAATGAATGTGGTGACCGCAAGCTTAGGCCAGGTGGCCTTGGTGAGGCTGCCCATTGTCCAGAAGACAACCGCCGCCAGCGCTTCCGCCCACGCGAAAAACTGGACGAGCGCGAGCAGCGCGTTGAAGGTGAAAACCAGCGCGATGCCGAGCAGCACGATGGTCTCCGCGCTGACGCCGCGCTTGACGCTCAGCACGTGAATTAGGAAGGCCGCCAGCATCGCCATCACGAAGGCGTTGATCGGCACTACATACTCGACTGCGGCGGGGACAAGCCTCACCCCGAAGGCAAGCGCAAGCGCGGCGCCGAAGCTCGCGGCGGCGGATATGCCGAGCGTGAACGGGCTCGCCAGCGGGTTATTGAGGATGGTCTGCATCTGCGCGCCGGCCACGGCGAGCGCCGCCCCTACGACAATCGCCATCAGGGCCACCGGCATGCGGATGTCCCAGAGCACCACGCGCACCTGCTGCGGCACGGTGTCGGGGAACACAAGGGCCCGCACGACCTCGCCGAGGTCGTAGCGGGCGGGACCGACCGCAAGGTCGACGCACAGGCTGAAGAGCAGGGCAGCGCCGAGGCCGGCAAGGATCAATTGCCGCCGCCAGACGAGAGCGCGGTAACGCCCTCGTCCATCGGTGCTGTCGAGCGCGGTGCTGACGGCCGTCGATTCAATCGACATCGGTCAGCGAGACCCAGTGGCCGGGCCTGTATGCGATCGGCAGGAATTTCTTGTGCAACTCGCTGAAGGTCACTTCAGGATCAAGGTCGGCGAAAAGATCGGGGTGCAGCCACTTCGCCATCTGCTGGATGGCCACGAACTGATAAGGACTGTTGTAGAACTGATGCCAGATGGCATGCACCGCGCCGTCCTCGACGGCCTTCACGCCGGTCAGCGCCGGCCGCTCGGTCAGCGCCTTCAGCTTGCGCACCGCCTCCGCCTCATCACGGCCGGGGCCGACGCCCACCCAGGCACCGCCCGGTACATAGGCTTCCCACGAGCCGCCGGTGACGATGATCTGATCCGGGTCGGAGGCGATGATCTGTTCGGGATTGAGTGTGCCGAAGGTGCCGGGGATGATGTCCTTGGCGATGTTGTCACCGCCTGCCATCTCAACAAATTTGCCGAAATTGTCGTCGCCGAAGCTCATGCAGCAATCGTCCGAATAGCCGCCGGCGCGTTCGATGAAGACCTTGGGCCTTTCCAGCTTGGCCTTCTCGATTACGTCGGTAACGCGCGCGATCTCGGCGGCGCGCCAGGTGATGAATTCCTCGGCGCGCTCCTCCTTGCCGAACAGCCTGCCAAACAGGCGCATGCTAGGTTCGGTGTTGGTAAAGGGACGCTCGCGGAAATCGACATAAACCAACGGAATGCCGGCAGCGGTGAGCTTCTCGATATACTTGGCGTCTTCCGTGGCCTGCTTCGACTCGATGTTCATCACGATGACGTCGGGCTTGAGCGATATCGCCTGCTCGACGTCGAAAGTGCCGTCCTTGAAACCGCCGAACGTGGGGATATTCGCCATCCTTGGGAATTTTTCCAGATAGGCGGCGTAGCTGTCCGGATCCGCTTGGCTGAAATCCTCGCGCCAGCCAGCGATGCGCTTGAACGGATCCTCGGTCTCGAGCGCCGCGACGAGATAGACCTGCCGGCCCTCACCCAGGATTACCCTCTCGACCGGGACGTTCACCTTGACCTGGCGGCCCGTGATGTCAGTCACTGCAACCATTTCGGCCCTGGCGGCCAGCGTCATCGACAGAGCGACGATAGCGGCCGCCATCGTCGCTGCTGGGATCTTTCCGAAATTCATCGCGCCCTCTCTTGAAATGGATTAGCCAGGGGTGCCTTATTAAAGATGACTTAAATTCTCAAGAAATATCTTTTAGAGCCATTCCAGACTGGTACGACGACAAGGGGTCAGGAATGGCGGGCGAGCCCAATTATTCGCTGCGGGATGAGATACGCGACTATTGGTCGACGCGCGCCGGAACATTCGACCTTTCGGTGGGGCATGAAATCTTCTCACAGCGGGAACGCCTGGCCTGGCACAGGCTGATACTCAAGCACTTGGGGCGCGGGGATGGGCGTCGCGCGCTCGACCTCGCTTGCGGCACCGGGGTCATATCCCATCTCATGCACGACCTGGGTTATGCCGTGACCGGGCTCGATTGGTCAGAGGCCATGCTTGCCCGCGCGCGTGCAAAGGCGACGCAGAGGGAAAGCGGCATCCGGTTTCTGATCGGCGACGCCGAGCGAAACCTTGAAAAAGCAGAGGGCTACGACGTCCTTCTTACCCGTCATCTCGTCTGGACGTTGGTGGATCCGCGAGCAGCATTCGCCGAATGGTTCTCGCTGCTCAAGCCTGGCGGACGGCTGCTGATTATTGATGGTGATTTCGTCAGTAAGACCTGGGTAACCTCTCTGCGACAAGTCCTGGAAAGGGCCGTTGGCCGGACAGTCGGGCCGGTCCACGAACTGGATCAGGTGATGGCGGACCGCCATGGCAGCATCCTGTCACGGTTGCACTTTTCGCATGGCGCCAAAGCGGACGAGGTCTGCGCGCTTCTCGTGGAGGCTGGCTTTGAGATGCCTGTGGTCGACACCCGGCTCGGCGCGATTCATCGCGCGCAGGCACGGCACATGAGCTTCCTCAGGGCGCTGGAACGCTCGACGCAGCATCGCTACGCGATCTGCGCGACCAAGTCGGCCTTGTAGTTGGGGAATTTCTAACGATTTCCACAACCATCTATCGGCGATCGTTGGCTCTCACCCCGCCATTCTGATCTGACACCCGTACCGCAGACAGAATCCGATTGCTCGCAGCGGCCTCTAAAGACGCGACAGCACAGGGCGAAAGACCATCGCGGAAAGAGACTTAGAAAAGAAGCTGTACGGATTGTCCCTGCGCCGAGAGCAGTTTGACGGCCTTCCGGTCAAACGAGACGAAAGTCTCCCCGCCAAGCCAGCCGCCGTCAAAAGCGATCACGCCGTCCGCGAAATCGCCGCCGGCGTCGAGGACTGACAGCCCTGCCTCACCTGCCGGCCGGTTGATGACAACATTCGCGGTGTTCAGCAACGCCCGGATCGCCGCGGCAATTTTTTCGCGCCCTGTCTGGTACTGCCGGGCCAGAACCCAGGCGAACTCGCACAAGGCCTGCAAGCTCACGGCCACGATGTCCGCTTTGGCCAGCAGGTCGACGGCAATGGCCGCCTGCGCCTCATCATCGGCGACATAGGCGCGCAGCAGCACATTCGTGTCGGCCGTAACCCTCATTCCTTGCCGGACCCAGCCGCAGCGCCCGCTTCCGCTATCGCCTCGTTGATCTCCTCGATGCTGAGCACCCGGCCGTTCGTCTTGCCTCTGAGGAAGCCGTGGAGGTCCCGGAACGACCCCTTCGCCCGTGCAGCCCTCAATTCCGCCCGACCGTCGGGCAGCAGATCAAGCTCGATCTTCTCGCCCGGTTTGATGCCCAGATGTTGCAGCACGGCCTTGCGGAACGTCACCTGTCCCCTTGTCGTCACTGTCAACGTTGCCATGTTAAACATTCCTGTTCTCGCGATAAGATCATGCAAATCTGCATTATTATCAATGCAGATGGTCGGGGGGCCAAAGCTTGGCGTCCATGCGGCGACTGAATGGCATTGATGCCTTTTAGAAAGCCGTCAGGCATCGTGGATTCGCGCTCGCCCCCCTCGTTCGACTGATTCTGATGTTGGCCGAACCGGTTGATCTGCCCCCTGCGACGTCGGAGTTGTACAGGAGCCCTCTTTGCCGAGCAGATACTCTACGTCGCTTTTATTGGCCGTAAGTTGTCAGTCCGCTACGTCAAGGTCGAGCCGGAGATTAAGAAGAACGGAGCCATCGCCGCATAGCGTGTGCCTGCGTGGGTCTGGACGGACTCACTCATGCGCAATATGAATTATGAATGGAGATGAGGCCTGCCGTGGCGCTCACATTTTCGCGGTGTCGCTAAGGCAGGTGGTGCTCGTTCAATGCTGCTGCGCCGGGCGGTTGGCCTTCTGGTCTAACGCCGCCCGCAGAAGTGTCGATATCAGGGGATCTGGTCAATGACCGACAACAAGCCAGACGTTACCAAGGATTGGCAAGCGACGCAGGGCCAGAAGTCCTCCGCCACGCGTCTTCGCCTTTTCGCCGCACTCTCGTGGATCGTCGCCATTGGCGGCGAGATCTACGGAATCATGCTGCTTCGCCAGAACAAGTTCGACCAGGCACACCTGCCGCTGGTCATCGGCCTTCTGGTCGGCATCGCGATTTTCGCAATCGCCGGCAACTTGCTGTGGAAGGCGGCCAACAGGCACGATCCGGCCCGTGCATCCGACGCGGCCAGGTTCTTCTTCCAAAACCAGCTCGGCGCAATCATCACGCTGATTGCCTTCCTCCCGCTGGTTTTCCTGATCCTCACCGACAAAAACATGGATCCGCGGACTAAGAAGGTTGCCGGCGGCGTCGGCGCTGCGCTGGCCGTGCTCGCGACGGTCATGGGGATCAGTTTCAACCCCCCGTCGGTCGAGCAGTACACCCAGGATATGAACGCATGCGCGGCCCAGATCAAGTCGGGGCAGCCCACCACCGCCTGTTCGCCCGATGTCGCCGCTCAGGCGCAGGCGATCGCGACGGACACCGCCGCGGTGACGGCGGCGACGCGGGACGCGAGCCACCCCGCCGGTCAGGATGTCGTCTACTGGATCGCGCCGGAAGCCGGAGCCGCGAAGTCCGCCGAGCCGCATGTTTTCCACCTCTGCGCAGGCGTGAGTCCGCTGAAGGGCAAGACCGTGAATAGTGGCTCCGTGACGGAGGCCTACGCGCAGAACGCCGTCCGCATCACGAAACAGATCGATATGGAACAGAAGCAGTGCGGGTTCACCCCCACAACCAGCACCAACTGAACCTGCCTGCGCTCGATCGCGTCTATCGGGGCCACAGCGCCAGCCCGGAGAACAATGATGCATAGATGGACGGTGTGTATACCCGTAGAGGGTTAAAGGCCCCTACGATCGGCTTTAGAGGAGACTACGTCGATGACGAACGTGCGCGCCCTTGTCCTCGAACGCCAACACGAACTCAAGCTGCGTGACATCGATCTGCCACAGACCGTCGGCCCGGGCGAAGTTCGCATCAAAATCCACACTGTCGGCATCTGCGGCTCCGACGTGCACTACTACACGCATGGCCGCATCGGCCCGTTCGTGGTCGAAGCGCCGATGGTCTTGGGCCATGAAGCCGCCGGCACCGTCGTCGAAACGGGGGAAGGCGTCGAGCATCTGAAGGTCGGCGACCGCGTCTGCATGGAGCCGGGTATCCCCGATCCCAATTCGCGGGCGAGCCGGCTCGGCCTCTACAATATCGATCCAGCGGTCAGGTTCTGGGCAACGCCGCCAATCCACGGCGTGCTGACGCCCTATGTCGTTCACCCCGCCAACTACACTTTCAAACTGCCCGACAATGTCAGCTTCGCCGAGGGCGCCATGGTGGAGCCCTTCGCTGTCGGAATGCAGGCGGCGGCCAAAGCGAAGATTGCGCCGGGTGACACCGCGGTGGTGATTGGCGCCGGGCCGATCGGCACGATGGTGGCGATCGCCGCGCTCGCCGGCGGCTGCGCCCGCGCCGTGGTTGCAGATCTCGCCCAACCCAAGCTCGACATTGCTGCCAGCTACCAGGGCGTGATCCCGATCAACGTCCGCGACAAGAACCTGACGGCGGAGGTAAAGCGCCTGACCGACGGCTGGGGCGCCGACGTGGTGTTTGAATGCTCGGGCTCGTCCCAGGCATGGGAGACCCTGCTCGATCTGCCGCGGCCCGGTGGTACCCTGGTGGTGGTCGGTCTGCCGGTCGCGCCGGTGGCGTTCGACATCGCTACGGCCTCTACCAAGGAAATCCGCATCGAGACGGTATTCCGCTATGCCCACCAATATGACCGGGCGATCGCACTGATGGGATCGGGCCGCGTCGATCTCAAACCATTGATTTCGGCGACCTTCCCCTTCGAAGATTCCATTGCCGCCTTCGACCGCGCAGTCGAAGCCCGGCCGGCGGACGTAAAGCTTCAGATCCGATTGCCGGATTAGCGAGTTCCAAAGCTCCGGGCTGTCCTCCCGATCGTTCCTTGGGCCGCCAAAGTTGGCGGCGGCCCTGAGCGCTTTTGATGCTGACACAAGGGCATTTACCGGCGGCGCTCCCTCCAAGAACAACTCCATACCCGGCGATGACGGGATCCTCTGGGACCACGAGCAAATCCCTTGAGCGCTGAGGGAACCGACACTTGACAAATCGGCGGCCGTCCGACACGTTCTTAACAAAAGACACAACAAACTTACAAAAGTTCAAGTTGGCACAATCTGGCCGATAGGGAGAAGGCCGATGCGTCTCTGTGACCTAGCGGAGATTTGCGCGTGAGCACGGTGACCGTGACCCGCGAAACGCCCAGATGGGCCCTGCCCCGGTTCATGACGGCCGAGCATCCTTTCCCCTGGCTCGCGCCGATCACGGTGATGCTTCTCGTTTTCGGCATCTATCCCCTCGCCTATTCAGTCTGGCTTTCGTTTCACAAACGCAATGTCGTCTCCCGGCAACTTGACTTCGCCGGGCTCCACCAATGGACGCGTGCCTTCTCGGATGCGCGTATGTGGCATTCGTTGGAAACCACGCTGATCTACACCTTCGTCGCGCTTGCGGTTCAGCTTGCGCTCGGCATCCTCATTGCGCTTCTGCTTGACACCGATCGCAAAGGTTACGGGGTGCTTCGGGCGCTGATGACACTGCCGCTGGTGGTGCCGCCTGCGGTGACCGGAATGATGTTCCTGCTGATGCAGGACGGCTCTTTCGGCGTCCTATCGTTTTACCTCTATGCCCTGGACCTGATCTCGCCGGCACAGCCGATCCTGACGCAGCCCGGAACCGCATTGGCGGCGATCCTGCTGGCAGACATATGGCAGTGGACGCCGTTCATGGTGCTCATCATCCTGGCAGGGCTCAGGGCACTGCCGAAGGAACCTTTCGAGGCAGCGGCGATCGACGGCGCCACCGGCATCCAGACGTTCTGGCGGCTCACATTGCCGATGTTGCGCAAGGTGATAGCGGTTGCGGTGCTGATCCGCGGCGTCGATCTCTTTCGCATCTACGACTACGTCTACATCATCACCGCTGGCGGGCCAGGCACGGCCACCGAGACGCTTTCATTCTACGCGGGTCGAATCTACTTCACCGGAGACTTCCCCTATGCCGCGACCCTGTCGCTGATCGTGCTCGTCGTCTTGATCGTCGTGTCGAACGTCTTCGTCAGGCTGTTCAAGGTGAGGTTCTGATGGAGTCGTCGCGTGCCCAAACGATCGCCCGTGACGTGCTCGCCGTCCTGGTGGTGGCGATCTTCATGTTCCCGATCGCTTGGTGGGCCCTGTCGTCCATCAAACCCTATTCGGCGATCTTCGATCGCAGCGGACCGGTTTACACCGGTTTCACGCCGACGCCTGACAACTACCGCGTGACGTTGCTTGGCGTTTCGCGCGTCGACATCGGCATGGAACAGGGCGGCGAAGCGGCCGGGGTCATCAAGGGGGGCGCGAGTTCCTACGATTCCCGCCAGTCGTTGCTCGACAGCGCCGTCATAGCCGTCGGATCGACAGCGCTGACGCTGCTGCTCGCAACTCTGGCCGCCTATTGCCTGTCGCGAATGCAGTTCAGCGGCCAGCAGTCCTTTCTGTTCTGGATTCTTTCGCAGCGCTTCATGCCGCCAATCGCGATCGTCATTCCGATTGTTTTCATGTTCCGCGATCTCGGCTTGCGCGATACCTATACGGGCCTCATCCTCGTTCACAGTTTGATCAACCTGCCGCTGGCGGTTTTGCTTTTGAAGTCGTTCTTCGATGACGTCCCGCGCGAGGTCGATGAGGCGGCGCTGATCGACGGCGCGACGCGCTGGCAGACGTTCCGGCGTGTGGTCCTTCCCATGGTCAAGGGCGGCATCGCTGCGACGGCCGTGCTGTGTTTCATCTTTTCGTGGACCGAGTTCCTGCTCTCACTGTTCCTGACAACGTCGATCCGCACCGTGCCGGTGAAGATTTCGACCTTTGTCACCTCGACCGCAACCGAGTGGGGCTACATCACAGCGCTCGGCACGTCCGCGATCATACCCAGCTTCATCTTTATCCTGCTGGTTCAACGGCATCTGGTCCGCGGCCTCACCCTCGGGTCCCTGAAGGAGTGAGGCGCAGGCGAGAAGAACGACGACAAAAAACGCAACGGAGGAACGATCATGAGCTTCAGAGAACACGACAAGAAGACATTCGTCGCCGATACCTGCAACGACTTTACGGCGCGCCGAATAACCAAACGCGACTTCATGAGGAAGATGGCGCTCGCCGGTGTCGGCTTTTCTGCCTTCGGATCAGCCATGCTAAGTGGCGGCCGCACCAATCGCGGGATCCTGGGCCTCGGGGTTGAAGAAGCCCGCGCCCAGGACGCCGATATGTTGAAGTGGCTGGCCGATGTCGGCAAACCGTATGCCGGCACCAAAATCCGCTACACTTCGGAAGCGACGCCGCCAACGATCGTCGCCAACCAGCTTGTCGCGGGTGAATTCACCAAGGCCACCGGCATTGAGGTGGAAGTCGAGATCGTGCCGCTGGAGCAGGTTCTCGCCAAGGCGACGCAAGACGTGCAGGGCCAGCTTGGCACCTACGACGTCTACTATCTCGACCAGTCCTGGATGGCGACGTTTGCACAGGATGTCGTCGATCCGCGCGAGTACTATGACCAGAACAAAGAACTCGCGATGCCCAACTTCGACTGGGACGATTTCTCCAAGCCGCTGGTCGACGGCATTGCCATGTACAACGGCAAACAGTGCGGAATCCCATTCGATATTCCGATCTTCATCCTGATGTACCGCAAGGATCTTTTCGACAAACACAACATTGCGCTGCCGACAGACCTCGACGCCTACCTCAAGGCCGTGCAGGCGCTCACTGAGGCAGAAAAAAGCAACGGCATCTTCGGCACCGCGTGCCAGGCGAAGTCCGGCCACTATTCGCTCGAATGCGACTGGACCTTCGCCTTGTGGGGCCATGGCGGTTCGATCTTCAACAAAGACAAGAAGTTTGTCGGCAATGACGAGCGCGGCGTGGCCGGGCTGCAATTCTATCAGGAGCTGGTCAAGAACTCGCCGCCCTCTGCGACGACATGGACTTGGGACGGTCAGGGACAGGCACTGACACAGGGTCAGGCCGCGATGGCAATCACCTGGGGCGAAGATTTCCCCGGCTTCGACGCCAACGATTCCAAGGTCAAAGGCCTGTTCGAGGCCCTGCCTGCGCCCAAGGAAGTTCCCGGTCGTCGCGCCGCCGCCGATTGCGGCTTCAACGAAATCCCGGCCGTTGGTCACCAGGGCGGCTCGACGATTTCGCTGTCGCAATATTCCAAGAACAAGGAAGCAGCATGGCTGTTCATGCAGTGGGTCTGCTCGAAGGATGTGATGGCGCGGGTATCGACGCTCGGCGGCGGCGCCTCGCCGATGCGCAATTCTTCCTTCACCGATCCTCGCGTGAAGGCGAAGGCCGTCGTCGGGCCTGGAACGACACGCCACTTCGACGCGATCAAATACACGATCGACAACCAGATGGGATCCGAGCCGGACATGCCGATCTGGGCGGATCTGTCGAACAACGACATTCCGGTTGAGCTCGGCAAATTGCTTACGGGCCAAGACTATGGCGGCAATGCCAAGGCGTGCCTCGATGCCATCGCCGGCATTGTCGACGGCAAAGTCAAGGACGCCGGTCTTTAGCGACTCGTCGGTGATTTGGGCGAAGGCGGCTTCCACCGCCCTCGCCCTTTGGCAATGTGGCGGCAATGGTTCCGGATCTCGTCATCGGCATCGATTCCTCGACCTCGGCAACCAAGGCGATCGCCTGGGACCGCAATGGGGCGGCCGTGGCTGAAGGTCGTGCACCGCTTGCAATGTCCAACCCGCGGCCGGGCTATTTCGAGCAGGATCCGGCCGAGTGGTGGGCCTCGACGGTGACGGCGCTTCGCGCTGTCGTAGCAACAGTTTCGCCGGCACGCATTGCCGCCCTTGCGATTGCCAACCAGCGCGAAAGCTTCGGCCTTTTCGACGAGCAGGGCCAGGCGGTCGGGCCGGCGACGCTCTGGCTCGATGAGCGCGCCCGGCAGAAGGTACGCCGCTTCGGCGAGAGTTTCGGCGCGGCACGCGTCCACGCAATATCCGGCAAGCCGCTCGATGTCATTCCTTGCCTTTACCGCATGATCTGGTTTCGCGAGGAAGAGCCCGAGATTTTTGCCCGCGTGGAGCGAATGGCCGAAGTCCATGGCTATCTGGTCTTTCGCTTGAGCGGCCGGTGGGTGACGTCCACCGCATCCGCCGACCCGATGGGCATACTCGATATGCGAGCTATGGACTGGTCTAACGAAATATTGGACGCCGCGGGCGTGGCACGGGGAATGATGCCGGACCTGGCGAGGCCCGGCAGCGTTCTGGGCCAACTGACTTCGGAAGCCGCCATACTGACGGGCCTGCGGGAGGGCACGCCGATCGTCGCCGGAGGCGGCGACGGTCAATGCGCCGGAACGGGCGCTGGCGTGTTGCAGCCGCGATGCGCTTACATCAATCTCGGCACGGCGGTCGTCTCCGGCAGCTTTGGCACGGACTACGTCCATGACCAGGCCTTCCGCACCGAGACGGCGGTCGCCGATGATGGCTATATCTACGAGACGTGCCTTCGCGCCGGCACTTTTCTCGTCGACTGGATGGCGCGCGAAATGCTTGGCGTCGATCTGCATGGCGCAAGCGGCCTGGCAGCGCTCGAGGCCGAAGCCGCTGCCAGCCCGATCGGCGCAGGCGGCATAATGCTTCTTCCCTACTGGCAGGGCGTCATGGACCCACACTGGGACAGTACGGCCCGTGGTGTGATTGCCGGGCTGTCCGGCTCGAGCAGCCGCGGCGACATCTATCGTGCCGTGCTGGAAGGTATAGCGCTTCATCAGGCCGCGACAAGTCAGCGGGCCGCCGCAGCGGCCGCCCAGACCATAGGCCAATTCATAGCCATCGGCGGAGGGGCGAAGTCCGACCTGTGGATGCAGATTCTGGCGGATGCGCTCGATCATCCCATAAAGCGTTCGACGACCGTCGAAGCCTCCTCGCTTGGCGCGGCGATGGCGGCGGCAAAGGGCGTGGGCTGGTTTTCCACCATCGCCGAAGCGTCGCTCGCAATGGCCAGCGAGCCGGCCAGAACCTTCGAACCGGACGCGAAACGGGCCGCGCTCTACGCCGAACTTCTTGCGATCCATGCCGATCTTTGGCCAACGCTTTTAACCTGGAACCAGCGTCTCGCGGCCTTCATGGAGACCGATCATGGCTGAAACGAGCAACTGGAACGCCTTGATCGAGGACGTTGTCGCAGGACGCTGGACAGATCCCAAGACAGGCGCAGCCGCGGTCCTGCCGTTCCAGACAATCGAATTGCTGGAGACGACGGAGGGCCGCGAAGGGGATCTCGTTGCGCCCCTGGCGCTAGGCAGCCGCATCGCCGTGGTCTCCGACATCAACACCGTCGATGTGATGGGCAGGCGCGTCGCGAAGGCGCTGCGTGCCATCGCCGAAATCGACGAAATCGTGCTGCCTGACGGCCTCGACTGCGATGAGGCAACGATCCAGATGGTCAGGGAGAAGACGCGTCACGCCGAAGGCGTCGTGGCCGTCGGATCCGGCGTCCTCAACGACAGCTGCAAGCATGCAACCTTCCTCGACCAGCGGCCCTATGCCGTCTTCGGCACGGCGGCCTCGATGAATGGCTATGGCGCCTCGACAGCGTCGGTGACGTTGGCTTCAGGGCTCAAGATCTCGCTGCCCTCGCATGCTCCGCGAGGCATCTTCCTGGACCTTGGCGTGTCGGCGGCAGCACCCAGTTGGCTCAGCGCCGCCGGGCTTGGCGACAGCCTCTGCCGCTCCACCGCCCAGATCGACTGGTGGGCTTCGCATCGGCTGTTCGGCACTTACTATTCCGAGGTGCCTTATCTGCTTCAGGCGGGCGATGAGCAACCGATGCTGGCCCATGCGCCTGGCCTTGCCAGGCACGACATCACCGCCGTCGGGCATCTCCAGCGCGTCCTGACGCTGTGCTCGATGGGCGTGTGCTTTGCCGGCGTTTCCCATCCCGGGTCCATGGGGGAGCACCAGATCTCCCATTGGGTCGACATGTTCGCGCAAGCACATCATCCAGGCACCACGCACGGCCAGCAGGTCGGGGTTGCCTCGCTGGTCATGGCGCGTCTGCAAGCGCGGCTGCTGGACATGGAACAGCCGCCGCAGGCAAAGCCAACCGTCATCGACGAGGCGACGATGCTGGCCCGCTATGGAGCGCAGCTTGGACCACTTTGCATTGCCGAGATGAGGAAGACAGCACTCGACGCCAGCCAGACGGAAATCTTCAACCGGAAACTCGCGGAAATCTGGCCAGCCCTGCGCCAGGAGGTTCGGCCAATGGCAATGCCGGTTGCCCGCATGGAGGCAGCACTGAAGGGTGCGGGGGGGCCGGTCACCGGCGCAGAACTAGGCCTGCCGCGCGCGCTTTGGCACAATGCCATTCGCTATTCGCGAGAAATCCGCGGCCGCTGGTCCTTCGTCAATCTGGCCGCCGATGCAGGACTCTTGGAAGAATTTCTGGACAGCGAATGGTGAGAGCGCATCCGATCGCCAATGGCTCGCATGGCGAAAATGGGCTCCAACCGGCAAGGGCAATCGAAGGGTAGCAATTTATGGCGTCTGTCACCATCAGCAACATAAAGAAGGACTATGGTGCCCTCTCTATTATCGATGGACTCGATCTCTCGATCGAAGATGGCCAGTTCGTCGTTCTGTTGGGGCCGTCCGGCTGCGGCAAGTCCACACTGTTGCGCATGATAGCCGGTCTCGAGCCCATCACGTCCGGTGAGATCGCCATAGGCGACAGGGTCGTCAACACGCTTCATCCCAAAGACCGCAACATCGCGATGGTCTTCCAGAATTACGCGCTTTATGCGCACATGACCGTCTTCGACAACATGGCCTTTTCCATGCAGTTGAAGAAGCGCCCCAACGAAGAAATCAAACAGAAGGTCGGGTGGGCGGCATCGATCCTCAACCTGACTCCCTATCTGGAACGGTACCCTCGCCAGCTTTCGGGCGGCCAGCGGCAGCGTGTCGCCATGGGCCGCGCCATCGTGCGGGACCCAACTGTGTTCCTGTTCGACGAGCCGCTGTCCAATCTCGATGCCAAGCTGCGGGTGCAGATGCGCACCGAAATCAAGGAACTCCACCAGCGACTGAAGACCACCACGGTCTATGTTACGCATGACCAGATCGAGGCCATGACCATGGCCGATGTCATCGTCATCATGCGCGACGGCCGTATCGAGCAGATCGGGCGCCCGCTCGATGTCTACGATCACCCGGCAAACCTGTTCGTCGCCTCTTTCATCGGCTCGCCCGCAATGAACATGTTCCATGGCGAGGTGGCTTCCGAGCGCGACGCCTGGGTGGTGCGGACCGACGAGCTATCCCTCCTGCTGCCGCCAGGGGCTGCGGTCCGGCCCGGCCAAAAGGTGATCTACGGCATTCGCCCCGAACATCTTCGACCCGTGGCCGACGGGCGCGGCATTCCAGCCAGGATTACGGTTGTCGAGCCGACCGGCCCCGAAATCCACATCTTTGCCAGCATGGGCAACACCGCGATCTGCTCGGTGCTGCATGACCGCATGGAGCTCTCTCCTGGAGCTGTAATCCATCTGGAACCGGCGCCTGAGCGAATCCACCTGTTCGACCAAGGCAGCGGCGAGCGACTGGACAAGGGAAGAAGCTGAATGGCCCAGGTCGTTATCCTCGGCGCCGGCGTCATGGGCTCTGCCATGACGCTTCCGGCCGCTCACGCGGGTAACCGCATCACTCTTGTCGGCACCCATCTCGACGAGGAGATCGTCGGCTTGGTGGCCGGCACAGGTCGTCATCCGCGCCTCAACACCACACTGCCTGATGGGGTAGCCGCCAGGTCCTGGACCGAATTCGGGGCAGCGATGAACGATGGACCCGATCTGCTTGTACTCGGCGTCTCGTCGGCCGGCATTCCTTGGGCGATCGAGCGCATTGCAGAAAGCATCAAGTCGCCGGTACCGATACTGATGATTACGAAAGGACTTGCAGCAAGCGACGAAGGCGTGGAAATCCTGCCACATCTGCTTGCCCGCGAGATCGAGCAACGCACCGGCTTGTCTGTCCCGGTGATGGCCGTCGGCGGACCGTGTATTGCCGGCGAACTGGCGGCACAGCGCGATACGTCTGTGATCGTTGCCGGACACGATCCCGACCAGGTGGCCGCGGCGTCGCGCATTCTGCGCGCGCCTTTCTATCATGCGCGATCGTCATCCGATCTCGTCGGCGTCGAGATCTGCGCTGCTTTCAAGAATTTCTACACACTCGCAGTTGGGGCTCCCGTCGGACTGCTGGAGCGCGACGGCAAGGCGCCCAATGGTGCGCTCATGCACAATCTTGCCTCGTCACTTTTCTCGCAGTCCCTCGCGGAGATGGCGATTCTGGTCGATGCTCTGGGCGGAAAAATCGAAACAGTGCTGGGGCTGGCAGGCTCCGGCGATCTTTATGTGACCTGCCAGGCGGGCCGTAACGGTCGCATGGGGCGCCTGCTTGGCCGCGGCCTGCCCTATTCCGTGGCGAAGCGCGAACATATGAGTTCGGACACGGTCGAGGGAGCGCAACTGGCGCTGGACCTTGGTCCGACTTTGAAGAATATGATGGCCCGGGGTGTACTTCCCCATGATCGCCTGCCGCTGACGAGGGCCATCATCGACGCGGTTTGTCACGATGCTCCGCTGGTTTTGTCCTTCGACCGCTATCATCGAGGCTAGCGGAGCCGGGGAAACTCGATTGATGCCTCATATCGATGAGCACATGGCTCGGCCGAGCCCGCTCTGGACCCGCTGCCGCGGAGTGGACAGGATGATCTGATGGAGAAACCCGCACGAAAGAAGCGCGACGGCCGCCAAGCTGTAACGAGTTCGGTCACGGCTGATCGTGAGGAAGGGCTGCTCGTGCGCGCCGCCTGGCTTGCTTACGTCGGTGACCTCACGCAGGCGCAAATTGCCAAGTCTCTTGGCCTGACCCGCCTTCGCGTCAACCGGATGCTGGCGCATGCGCGCCAGCGGGGGATCGTTCAGATTCGCATCAATTCGAAGGTGGCGAACTGCATCGAGCTGGAGCACCGGCTGCGGGACGCCTATGGTGTCTCGGATCCAATCGTGGTTCCGACACCACCCGATCCTGCGCTGGTGCCACAGGTCATCGCAGCCGCCGCCGGTGAGGCCCTGTCGCTCAGAATCCGCGACGGGATATCGGTGGGCGTGGGATGGGGACGGACGCTCCAGCTTAGTCTGCGGTCAGTGACCGTACGCCCGGTCAAAGGAATGTCGGTCGTTTCCCTGCTTGGTGGGCTCACGCGCGGATCGGCGATCAACATCTATGAGATCGCTTCGCGGCTCGCGGCGCTTTTCGATGCGGAATGCTTCTACATCGCAGCACCGGTGTTCACGGACACGGAGGCCACGCGCGATCTGCTTATGCGCCAGTCCATTCTGGAAGACGCCTTCACCCATGCCCGCGACGTTGACGCCGCTTTCGTTTCGGTGGGCGCGGTGCACAAGGACGCCACCATCTTTCGGATCGGACTGGTAGGCGATGATGATCTCAAATCGCTCCGCGAAGCGGGAGCCGTCGGCGATATTTGCGGCCACTGGATCGGCGCCGACGGACAACTCGTCGATCACCCGCTGAACAATCGCGTTATCGGCCTCGCGCCGGAACATCTGCGCGACATCGACACTGTGATCGTCCCCTCCGGTGGCCTCGACAAGGTTCCGGTGCTGCGCGCCGTGTTGCGTCTGGGAGTCGTCGATGTGCTGATCACCGACGAGAAAACCGCTGAGGCGATCCTTGCGCAAAAGCCGTAGCGCAGACGGCGGGGAATTGTCTCGCACCTGAATGGCGCCAAGCTGGACCGCGCGATATCTGCCGTGCCTGCGCAAAACGGATAACGCTCATGCCTTTTGGCGCTGGTGCGCATCGCGTCATCGCTCCGCGAAGACGCGGCTGAGCAAAACAGCGTGTCGCCCGTTGAAGTGGAGGTGCCGGTCAGTGATATTTCAATCGGCGCACCCCATATGAGCGGAAAGAGCGTCGTAAGGATTGGCCTATGATTTCGCGTTGGGGACGGTTTGCAGTTTTGTTCGCCGGATTGTTCCTGGCATTTTCCATGGTCGCTGTGGATCACGCCGATGCGCGCCGTGGCGGCAGCTTCGGCAGTCGCGGCATGCGCACTTTCCAGCCGGTCCCGCCGACCAGAGTCGCGCCGCAACCGGCCGCACCGGTCGAGCGCTCGATGACGCCTAATGCGGCAACGAACAATGCGGCCCGTCAGCCGCAGGCATTCCAGCGCCCCGGCTTCTTCAACGGCCTCGGCGGATCAATGATGCGGGGGCTGCTTCTCGGCGGTTTGATCGGCGTTCTTCTGGGCCACGGTTTCGGCGGCTTGGCCGGCATGTTGGGTCTTTTGCTCCAAGTACTGCTGATCGGCGGCGTGATCATGCTGGCGATCCGCTTTTTCCGCTCGCAATCGGCATACAACCCAGCGCCCGCTACGGCCGGTGCCTCGCGGGGCATCGGGACCTTTGGGCGAAACGCAGCAGCTGGGCCCGAGCCGAGCAACGCTACAGCTTTCCCCATTCCAGGCATCGGGTCAGGATTTGGCGGAACGAGCCAAGGCAATCCTTCCCAAGCCAGTGCCGATGAGATCGCACTCACGCAAGCCGACCTCGACACGTTCCAGCAACGGCTGACGGAAGTTCAGGAGGCATTCGGGCGCGAAGATCATGCTGCTTTGCGCCGGTTGGCGACGCCCGAGATGGTCTCCTATCTGTCCGAGGAACTTGCCGACAATGCCAAAAAGGGCGTCAGGAACGACGTGTCGGACGTCAACCTATTGGAGGCCGATATTGCGGAAAGTTGGCGGGAGGGTGACCGCGACTACGCGACGGCTGCTTTGCGCTATGAGTCTCGCGACGTAACCCGCGATCGCATCAGCGGCAAGATCGTTGAGGGTCAAGCCGATCGGCCGACGGAGACAATCGAACTGTGGACCTTTGCGCGCCAGAACGGCGCTGAGTGGAAGCTCGCCGCGATCCAGCAGCCTGGCTGATGTGCTGGCCTGATCGAATGGCTGCCAGGAGACTTGTCCAGTTTTGCCAGCTGCGCGCTTGAAGGCCGGTCAGCCGAGGTGAAGCAGCGAGCTCTATCGGCCCAGCGGCAGCTTCGAAGTCGAAAGCAGTTCGGCCTCATCCATCACTCCGGCCGTAATTTGCAATGATGCGACGCGAGCGCTTCATGCTCTATTGGGCTAGATGTCAGCGGCTTTCTGGCCGCGTCTTACGGAACCGTTGGCAACGCGATCGTCGGCAATGTCGATGTGCGCTCCACCACCTTCGTCGCGGCGTTCGGTTAGAGCCCACCCTGCCTCATGTTCGAGGTTTGGAAGCGTCGGCACTGCGCGAGCTTCTTTCAAAAAAATGGTAGGGCCCGCCGCCAAGCGCGAAGCCATCGTGCATCTGCAGGCCACAATGGGAGTGTCGGAGCGGCGGGCCTGTTCCTCTGGCGGCCATCGAGGCGTCGTTAGCCGCACTTTCCGCGCACCCCTGTGCGCCGCCACCAATCTCGCGTAGACATGCCTGCCGGCATCCGGCGCTGCGACGTGAGAACCTCATGCGAATCCTGTTGCCTGTGTTCTTCCTCTGCCTGACCAGCCTGTCGCCCGCCCGAGCCGCGTCGGGCGATTGCGGCGATGCCGCCGCCCTGGTGCAGCAGGCCTATCCCAAGGCCCAAAAGAGCGCCGACGGCGCGTCGTTCACGCTTGTACCCCATACGAGCATCGCCTCAACGCTCCCGGAGAGCGATGCGCCATTCGGCCTGGCCTGCAAGATCTGGCCGGCTCATGACGACCTGCTTTTGGTCGCGGTACCGCTGATCGACAGTGCTAACGGCGACCACCTGCATGTCGGTGACATCGAGCTACTGGTGGTCGATAGAAAGAGCCTGCGGGTGCGCCAGCGCCTGCTCCAGCCTGGACTGATGACCGATGATGCCATCGCGATCCGTAAGGTGGAATTCGACACCGGCCGCTATGCACTGGCCCCTGAGGTCACCGCCTTCGGCCTGCGCATCGAAATGGCAAACCATTCGCAGGCTACTCCCTTCACTGAAACCGACCTGCGGCTCTATACCGTCGCCAGCGATGCGCTGCGCTTGGTGCTCGACGGCCTCGTGGTGGCTGGCCATGGCGGCGAAGGCGATGCCAGTTGCGCTGGATCGTTTCATTCCAGCCAGGTCAGCCTGGCGATGAGCCCGGCGCGCCACCACGGCTATCGAGACATCATTGCGGTCGAGCGGTCGAATACCGACAATCCCTCCCCCGACCAGAATGGCGAATGCCAGTCCCATCCCGGCAAGCCTGTGAAGCGGACCTACCGGCTGCGCTATGACGGCAGCCGCTACGTGGTTCCCGCGGCACTCAAGGTGATGGGGTTGTGACGCCGCCGCACACGTCCCTGCCTTGGTTCGTCAATGGGATCAATTCCAGTTGAAAGGGTATCGACCGTTAATTCTCTCGTGGTAGGAGCCGCTCAAGGGGGCTCTTCCCAAAGGAGCTGATGATTTGTGGTGGTCAAGATTCAAAAGGGGTTTTGCAGGAACGTGGGACGACAGACTTGACGGGCTATTCTCCGCAAAGGTCGACTACGCCGGAAAATCCATTCTCGATGTTGGCTGCAATATGGGGGTTGTCGCCTATGAGATATCCAAGCTGAAACCCAGTTCGATCCATGGGATCGACATTGCCAAGCCGCATATCGAGACTGCAAAGATGTTGTTGAGCGGCTCCCCGGTACATGCCCGGTTCGATCGCCTGAATCTTGGCAGCCGGCGCCTCGGCAATATCCTTCTACCGAAATACGATATCGTCCTGCTGCTGGCCGTCTATCAGCACATGCAGCGCAACATCGGCCCAGGCAAGGCGCGAAGGGTGCTTTCCAATATTGTGAGGCGCACCTCAAACGTCGTTGCCCGCGTTCCGCCTGGAACGGATGGCGAATTCATCGAAACGCTTTCTGACGAGGGGTTCCAGGTCAAGAGCACTCACACATCGCCCCTTGGTAGTCATGTGCTCGTGCTTGAGAAACCTGCCTTCGGAAATCGACAGCCATAGAGATTTCGCATCGCCAGTGGCAATCTGCCCCACTAACATCCCATGTGTCAGCAGCGGCACAGACCCGCTGCTGGCTGCAACTCAGCGCGTTGGGCGCCGATTCGCCGGGAGAACATCTCGCGGCTGGACTTCGCGCCAATGCCGTTGACGTTGGAGAGTCGCGGCTGCGGTGTTCTCTGCCGCTGCCTTGACAGACAGGATGCCCCCGTTGGCGTAGGTGACGAATTTGGCCGCCATGGCGAGAGCATCGCCGTCCCGCCTGGGGTCAGCGCGCCGCCGGTGTCGAAATTCAGCCATATGCGCTATCAGCTCGCAGGCGCCCGTCCAGCGCTCTGGCTCAGGGCGCCGGGCGAGTGAACAGGGTTCGGAATAGCTCCTCAGCACGCCGCAGTCCTACATCTGTCAGAACCACTGACTTCGCCTTGTTTGCCGGATTCGCGATCAGCCCCTTCTGGTGCAAGCGATCCAGAGCATTCCAATCCAACCCCTTCCAGGCGCGCCTCTCTTCATGCAGCGTCAGCCAAAGCAGGCCCATAACGGCATCGTCGATCTTGTCGGTGTCGATCTCCATGCAAGCAGTTTAACACGCGAAAGCGCCGCTGCCACGATCCACACCGTAGGGTTATTCCTCGCAACGGTTCGACCGAGAATAAATGTTTCACCGAGGCGTCGCATGCGCGACGGTGTCATTTGGGGGGACGAGCCGGGATGGGATCCGAGTTCATCATGGTGGCTAAGCGGCCGTGGCAGCCCTTGCCACTGGCAAATGAAATGCGGATTGGCGAAATCCTCGCCGTCGCTCTGGTTGCGCTGCAGGCGAGCGGCTGACCGTCCAGCGTGCGCGTCATGCTGCCGGCAGCGCGCAGTACCGCGTCACCCCGCCGCGGTGTCCCATTCCATAATGCGACCGAAGCGCGGACACGTTTCGCGGGACGCTTTCTTTTCCGACGTGCTCTCCGACCGAAGTCTCGACCTTGCTAGAGGTGAATTTTTGACCCCTGAGCGGTTATCTCGGAGCGCATTCCGGCCACAACCGACGTTGCGACATCCCTTCACTGATTCACTGTCCGTCTGCGGCAGAATGCGAAATCCGCTGTGAGCGTCGGGGCTTAACAACAACCGCTCAAGGTCGGTCCGACTTGCAGGGCTGACGTGTTTTCATCGAGCCAAGACTGACTCTGGTACCGTGCCGGGAATGAGCTATAGTTCACATACTAAGACGGCCGGGCGCTTGCACAATGGCTGGACTGGGCGAACAGATTGCGCGTCAGCAGCGCACCATGGGACCGCTCCTGGTGGCGGCAGTGGTCATCGGCCTTATCGGTCTGCCCGTCGCAGCCTGGCTCGACCTCCGAGACCTATCGGAACGGATGCTGCGCAGGCAAGCCAGCGAAATCAGCCGCATCATCGACGAAATGCGCGGATTCTACGGCAGCGACGTCGTGGGACGCGTGCTGCAAGCAAACGGCGCCGTGACTGCGACGCACAACTACCGGGACGTGCCGGGTGCGATCCCTATTCCAGCAACCCTCTCGATTGAACTCGGCAAGCGCATCAGCGTTCACGACGGGTCCGTCAAATATCGGTTCGTCTCGGATCTGCCCTTCAAAGGTCGCGCCCCCCACCAGCTCGATGTATTCGAGCGGAATGCAATCTTGGCTTTGCGCGCCAACCCGAAGGAGCCGATCATCGAAGTCTCGGGTTCACTGTTTGACCGGCAGGTCCGCGCCGCGGCCCCTGTTGTAATGGGACAAGTCTGCGTGACCTGCCATAACTCACACCCGGACAGCCCCAAGACGGATTGGAAGGTAGGGGATGTCCGAGGGATCCAGGAGATATCAGTCAATCAGCCTATCGCTGCGAACATCCTCACTTTCAAGTATCTGCTCGTATATTTCGCCTTCGCGGCGGCGGCGGGCCTGACGTTCATTCTCCTGCAGCGTCGGCAGTCCGCGTTGATTCAGGGCATCAACAAGGAGCTTTCGGAGGCAAACGACTTCCTGGCCGCGATTTCATTCAAGATCGCCAAATACCTTTCGCCTCAAATCTACAAAAGCATCTTCAGCGGCCAGAAGGACGTCACCATCGCGACCGAGCGCAAGAAGCTCACGATCTTTTTCTCCGACGTCAAGGATTTCACCGCGATCGTGGAACGGCTCCAGCCCGAGGACCTGACGCTTCTCCTCAATGAGTACTTCACCGAGATGTCGGCGATCGCCCTCAAACACGGCGGCACTGTGGACAAGTTCATCGGCGACGCGCTTCTTGTGTTCTTCGGCGACCCCGAGACGCAAGGCGTCGAGGAAGACGCGAGAGCCTGCTTGCGCATGGCTGTCGACATGCAGCGTCGGGTGGAGCAGTTGAACAGGGTGTGGCATGACCGCGGAGTTGAACGGCCCTTCCGAGCTCGCATGGGCATCAACACGGGCTATTGCAATGTTGGGAACTTCGGTTCCGACGATCGGATGGACTACACGATCATTGGGGCCGAAGCGAACTTGGCGGCCCGGCTGCAGTCGATTGCCGAGCCCGGCGGCATCTGCCTCAGCTATGAGACTTACGCGCTCGTGCGCGACCTTGTCCGGGCGCGTCCGTTGGCACCGATTGCGATGAAGGGGATTAGCCGGGAGGTTGTCCCCTACGAAGTCGAGGGCCTCCTGGGTGAACTGGCCCAGCGCCCTCAGGTCATCAGCGAGCACGCGACTGGCCTCGACTTGTTCCTCGATGTTGAGGCAATCGACGAGAATGGGGTCGAGCGGGCGAAGAAAAGACTTTCGGAGGCGCTCCTAGCCTTATCCATCCGAAGCAAGCCCGCCGCATTTTAGGGTCTTGAACGTGATGCAATCTGGACCGTGGCCAGCCACATAAGTCGGGTTCGAAGCCGCCCTCATGCGCCGCCGGTATTGACGCACCCGGCTGGTATCACGAAAAATACGACGAGGCCCGCAAGGACTTGATCATGACTGGTCGTGCCATGCTGCAGACGCCTTTAGCTTGATGTGGTCGCTGACGTCGCCCCCAGGCCGGATGGGGAGCGTTATCGTGGTGTTTACACGCCTCGGTCAGCACCTGAGATCGCGGTCATAAGTCACTGTAACACATTCGCTTTCACACATGGGGCTGGAACTGCGCTTACGTCGCGACAAGTCGTGCGAGAGGAACGCTGACAGGTCTGACGCGTTCCTTTGGTTGCGCAGTCATCGTCTAGCCAGATCCAGCCGCCTTGCCGCTGGCGATAAAATGCGGGTTGGCGAAATCCTCGTCGTCGCTCTGGTTGCGCTTGCCGTAGGCGAGCGGCTCACCATCCAGCGTGCGCGTCATGCCGCCGGCGGCGCGTAGCACCGCATCACCCGCGGCCGTATCCCACTCCATGGTGCGGCCGAAGCGCGGATAGATGTCCGCCTCGGCGCTGGCGAGGAGGCAGAATTTCAGCGATGAGCCGACTGAGACGATCTCGGCCGCGCCAAGCGCGCGGATATAGGCGTCGGTGTCCGGCGTGTTGTGGGACCGGCTGGCAACGACGGTCAGCGGCACCATACCGGCCCTCGCCGAAATCGGCTGGCGATCGACGATCTCATAGTCGTCATTGATCTCGATCGCTTCCGCTTTGCCCGGCCGGCCGGAAAAGAAGCGGCCGGTGCAAGGCGCGAAGACAACGCCGATCTCCGGCACGCCATGGCGAACCAGCGCGATGTTGACAGTGAAATCGGTCCTGCGGTTGACGAACTCCCTGGTGCCGTCGAGCGGATCTATCAGGAAGAAGGCGTCGCCGAGATCCGGCGCCATGATGCCGGCAGAGGCTTCCTCCTCTGCCACGCATGGAATCTCTGGAAATGCGGCGCGCAGCCCGGCAAGAATAATCTTCTCGCTCTCGCGGTCAGCCTCCGTCACCGGCGAACTGTCCAACTTGCTGTCGACCGCACAGCCGGCACGAAAGACGCGCATCACCTCGCGCCCTGCCGCCAAGGCAAGGTGCTCGAAGACGGCGAGCATTGCTTCGGCGTCAGATACCGCCGCCGCTGTCATATTGGTCTTCGGCAATGTCCCGCTCGTCGAGCCAGTGTTCCAGGGTGTCCACCATCTCCTCGGCCGATTTGCCGAGTGTCTTGAGATGAATTTCGGGTTTTTCCGGCACCTCATACGGTGAATCGACGCCGGTGAAATTCTTGATCTCGCCGTTCAACGCCCGCGCATAGAGGCCCTTCGGATCGCGCCTGGCACATTCCTCGAAAGGTGTGTCGACAAACACCTCGACGAATTCGCCATCGGCCATCAATTCGCGCGCCATGCGTCGCTCGGCGCTGAACGGCGAAATGAACGACACGATGACGATCAGCCCGGCGTCGGCCATCAGGCGCGCCACTTCGGCGACGCGGCGAATGTTCTCGACCCGATCGGCGTCGGTGAAGCCGAGATCGCGGTTGAGGCCGTGACGGACGTTGTCGCCATCCAGGATGTAGGTATGGCGCCCGGTGGCGAACAGCTTTTTCTCGAACAGATTGGCGATGGTCGACTTGCCCGAGCCTGACAGCCCGGTAAACCAGAACACCGCCGGCCGCTGGTTCTTCATATCGGCGCGGGCGCGCTTGCCGACATCGAGCGACTGCCAGTGGATGTTTTCGGCGCGACGCAGCGAATGCAGGATCATGCCGGCACCGACCGTGGCATTGGTGATGCGGTCGATCAGGATGAAGGCGCCAGTGGTGCGGTTCTCGGCAAACGGATCGAAGGCGATCGGCGACCGCGTCGAGATGTTGCAGATGCCGACTTCGTTCATTTCAAGCGACTTGGCCGCCTCATGGGCAAAGTCGTTGACGTTGACCCGGTACTTCAGGTCGGTGATGGTGGCGCTGGTCTGGTCGGTCTCGGTGCGCAAGATGTAGGAGCGGCCGGGCAGCAGCGCGTGTTCGTCGAACCAGACGATGTTGGCGGCGAACTGGTCGGCGACCTGCGGCCGCGCTGCCGGTGATACCAGCATATTGCCGCGAGAGACCTCGACCTCGTCGTCGAGGACAAGGGTGATGGCCTGGCCGGCGATAGCCTGCTGAAGGTCGCCGCCATGCGAGACGATGCGCCTGACACGGGAGGACTTGCCGGATTTCGCGACGACCACCTCGTCGCCCGGCGCAACCGATCCGGACGCTATGGTGCCGGCGAAGCCGCGGAAATCGAGATTGGGACGGTTCACATATTGGACGGGAAAGCGGAATGGCAATTCGACCGCGGCCTCGTCGACCGAGACGGTTTCGAGATGTTCGATCAGTGTCGGGCCGGAATACCAGTCCGTCCTATCGGAACGACCGGTAACGTTGTCGCCATAGCGGGCCGACATCGGAATGGGCACGATCGACTGGAAACCGAGCTCGCGTGAGAACTGGCCGTAATCCGCGACGATCCGCTCGAAAACCGCTTTGTCGAAGCCGACAAGGTCGATCTTGTTGACGGCGAGCACGATGTGGCGGATGCCAAGCAGCGAGGCGATGATCGAATGCCGCCTCGTCTGGCGCAGCACGCCCTGGCGGGCATCGATCAGCACGATGGCAAGATCGGCGGTGGATGCGCCCGTCGCCATGTTGCGGGTGTACTGTTCGTGGCCGGGCGTGTCGGCGACGATGAACTTGCGCTTTGGCGTGGCGAAGAAGCGATAGGCGACGTCGATAGTGATGCCTTGCTCGCGCTCGGCCTCGAGGCCGTCGACCAGCAGCGCGAAGTCGACGTCGTCGCCGGTGGTGCCGTGCTTGCGTGAATCGCGCTCGAGCGTGGCCAGCTGGTCCTCGAAAATCTGCTTGGTGTCGGAAAGCAGGCGCCCGATCAGCGTCGACTTGCCGTCGTCGACCGAACCGCAGGTCAGGAAGCGCAGCAGCGACTTTCGTTCCTGCGCCGCCAGATAGTCGCGGACGCCGTCGGTTGGGGCGAGACTCTTGGCCATGATGTGGCGCATGCTCAGAAATACCCCTCGCGCTTCTTCTTTTCCATCGAGCCGGCTTCGTCGCGGTCGATCAGGCGACCTTGCCGCTCGGACGTGCGCGCGGTGAGCATTTCGCCGACTATCGCCTCCAGAGTATCGGCGTCCGAGTCGATCGCGCCGGTCAGCGGATAGCAGCCGAGCGTGCGGAACCGCACCATCCGGTTCTCCACTGTTTCGCCGGGCCGCAGCTGCATGCGCTCATCATCCCTCAGGATAAGCATGCCATCGCGCTCGACGACCGGCCGCTCCTTGGCCAGATACAGCGGCACGATCGGGATGTCTTCCTGGAGAATGTACTGCCAGATGTCGAGCTCGGTCCAGTTCGACAACGGGAACACCCGGATCGATTCACCGGCAGCGATGCGGGTGTTGAAAATCTTCCACATCTCCGGCCGCTGGTTCTTCGGATCCCAGGCATGCTGGGCGTTGCGGAACGAGAAGATGCGCTCCTTGGCGCGCGACTTCTCCTCATCGCGTCGCGCACCGCCGAAAGCAGCGTCAAACCCGTATTTGTCGAGCGCCTGCCGCAGCGCCACCGTCTTCATCACATGCGTATGGGTGTTGGAGCCGTGGTCGAATGGGTTGATGTTGTCGCGCACGCCGTCTTCATTGACATGGACCAGGAGGTCGAAGCCGAGCTTTTGCTGCATCTGGTCGCGAAAGGCGATCATTTCGCGGAATTTCCAGGTCGTGTCGACATGGAGAAACGGAAAGGGCGGCTTGGCCGGATAAAATGCCTTCATCGCCAGGTGCATGAGCACGGACGAATCCTTGCCGACCGAATAGAGCATGACCGGCTTGGCAAAGGCTGCGGCCACCTCGCGAAAAATATGGATGGATTCGGCCTCAAGCCGCTGAAGGTGCGTAAGTGCGATGTTCATGGACTGTGAGCGTTCTTTCGTGCCATCCACAGAAGGGCCTGTATCATCAACGGGCGCGATCTTCAGCCGCCCCGTTCAAGCTGCACTTCTGGACAATCTATTTCTCGTGCGGGCGTTCTAGCAGATCGTTCCTGCCCAGAACAATGCAGGACAAGCCTGCAGCCGGATGGTTCGGGAATGAATTTTCCGTACGGCCAGCAAAATCGGGAAATTTCTGCTCAGCGACTAATTTCGCTGCGAGCGGCAGGAAAATATTGCCTAGGCTTGCAAAGCTGAGAGCCAGGAGCCTGCGGTCAGGGAGCTTGCCTGACAGTCGTCCGCCTCGTTCAGCCGGCGGCCAGCCGTGGCGAGAGGTCGCTAGGACGGCGTTCCGATGGGAACAAGTAGCTTGTCACCGTTGTGATCGATCTCGATCATCTCACTCTTACGGCTCGAGCGTTCCGCAAATCCTTTGTGGAAGATGATGGCATTCATATAGGCAAAGGTCATTGCCAGCGCCTCGGTTCGCAATGGGTAGTCGACCAGCGAGTGAATGAGAAGAAAAGATACCGAGAGGAATGCCGCTTTCTGCAGTGGGTCACGGCGAACCCTGGCCAATGCAGCTAGAAGCAATACGAAATAACCTACCATCAGCAGGATAGCCGGAACTCCCCCTTCGAAGGCTATTTCGAGGTAGTCATTGTGAGCATGATTCACGTACTGGCCGAAGATCATGCTCTCCCTTTCATATATCTGGTAGGCCTTTTGAAAATTCCCAAATCCAACACCTGTCGCCCAATTCTCCTTGATCCCCTCAATGGTAGTGCGGGCAAATTCTGCTCGCCCGAAAGCTGGATCGACGGCTTCTGCATCTATCTTGGTCCAAGCCCCAATCGTATAAATTGACAGTCCCACAAAAATCAGGAGGATACTAAGGCCACTCGCCCTGGACCTAGCTGTAAGGAAGATGACTGACAATACAGTGATCGCAAGTCCAATCAGAACGCCGGCACGGGAACCTGCTGCCAAAAGCAACAGCAAGAGTGCGACAAGCCCCAATGATCCAGACAAAATATTGCCGCGGAACACTCCATAGTAGATGAGGAATGGTATAGAAACAAAAAGCAGAGCTGAAAAGTGGTTCTGATTCGCAAAAAGCCCTGCATTGATCGTGAAAGGAAGCAGTCCTACTATAGCGATGTCATTGGAAAGCGAATATTGGATTGCTCCTGCCAATCCATTGCAGATGACGCCCATAAAGAAAAACGGAAGAAGAGCGATGACCTGCTCAATACGCAAACGCAATAATGCTAAAAAGAACGCCGCTGTGGCCAGCAGATAAAGCAGACATTCAACCGTCCGGCCGACCCCAAGGCTTATGAAGCGAAATCGGCTTTCTCCGACCCAAGGATTTCCGAGGAGCAGTTCCGGTCGTAACCCTTTGAATATGGCCGGCGGCAGTGGGACGATTTGCAAAACCGCCAACGCCACGGCGAAGATGAGCAACCATAGAATGGAACGCGGAATCCCTTGGCTATGACTTTGGGAAAAGACCGCTGTCGCTGAGATAATCGCGATGACCTGGATTAGAGTATCCGTGTAAAGGCCGCTTGCAGTACCGCCGCCGATGAGCAGCGATATGAACAAAACAAACCCAAGAAGGTATTTATCCCATTCTAGCGGTCGATCACTCAAGACGGATTTCTCTCAATGCTCAATTTATGCATTATCAATGTGCCGACATATCTAAATCGCCAGCTCTCGGCAATGGCGGCCGTCTGCAGCCTCAGCAACTGCAGAGGACACGAAGCCGGACCGACCGAAAAATTTTGGGCGAGCTTCTGACGATTGTAGGTGCCCTCCGGGATGTTCAAACGCGCTATTTCTCGCGGCGGGTCCACACACCTGACTGACCAAAACAATTCCTTCGGAAGCTTTAGGTTTCGTGCAGAGGCAACCAGGGAAATCTTGTAAGAACCAGGAGGCAGTTCAATGTATTGCTCGAGAGCAGTGCTCTTGACCGGCGTGTTCAAGAAGCGGACCGTCGCTCCACCCTCCCCTTGCACCGCATGATCGGAGGTGGCAAAGGTAATCTCCAGGCCCGATTGATCGCGAAGTTGCCAATTGAAAGGCCTGCCGCTCGCCACCGGCTTAAACGTCCCGTTGAAAATGTAGCCGCCCAACTTCCGCTCTTGATCAGAAAGGCTAAAAAGAAACAACCGGTAGGCCGATTCATATTCCTTTTGACGAATATAGCCGGTGATCACAGCAGACAGCTCGCTTGGCCTAGGAGGTGCGGGTGATGCGGTTAAATCGAGCAGCAACCGATTTGCTAAATCGAGCCTCTCGGGAGTTTTACTAAGAACGGCGAACAGATTAGCTCTCCACGGCGCCTCTGCCTGGATGGCCGTCAAAACGGCCTGATACCCATCGGGACTTGAGAGAATTTTTGGCATGCCCTCGGCGACAGCCGAAAACTGCTCCGGCCACCGTCGTAGTAATATGTCGATCTCGCCAACGGCCCCTGACACATCACCCGTTTCGACTGCGCGGCTGATGGATCTCTGCAGCGAGTGGATTTCTGTTTTGGACAGTTTTCGAGCTTGATCAAAGAGCTGGTAGGCCTCGTCTTTTTTGCCCTGCCGGTATTTGATCTCAGCGATCAGGCTGTAGAGACGCGCGTCAGCCAGATCGAAGGCGAGCGCGCCCCTAGCCCTGGCAAGCAAGGCATCAAGATCAGGAGCATTATCCGTGTCGTTCAGGTTGCGGGTGATCTCACCTATCAACGCGTCGACATTGAACGGGTCCAGCGCAATAGAAACGGCTGGCGTTTCCGTTTCAAGAAATCGACTTAGCCCGATCGAGGAAGCCACCAACACTAGAACGGATGCGACGAACCAAACGACTGAACGTCGGAGATTTTGCATAAGCGGGCTGGCTTGCTCCATCATCGACTCTGCCCTCAATCTTCGGAGTATTCGTGTCCGTGCCGTAGTTATAGTACTGGTAATTCATGTATTTGTAGGCGTAGTTATAGTCGAACTTGTTCACGGCAAACTTTGACATTGCGGCACCGACTACGTTCGCGCCAGCAGCCCGCAGGCGCTTCAACGCTGTCTTGGCCGACTTACGCGTCACCTGATTAGTGGATATGACCATCAATGTGCCCTCCGCGAGCCGGCTGAGAATGGGGGCATCCGAGAGGCCGACGACCGGGGGCGCGTCGATGATGACAAGGTCGAAGCGCTTGCCAAGATTGGTTATGATCAAAGCCATCTTCGGTGACGAGAGCAGATCCGCGGGGTTTGGGGGGATCGTTCCAGAGGTCAGAACAGTCACATTGGGATATTTCGTCGCCCTGAAGATGTTCGCCAGATCCTCTTTTCGGACGGTATTCGTTAACAGATTGCTCAGGCCGATTGTGTTGTCGAGACCAAACAGGCGATGAAGATTCGGTTTTCGGAGATCACCGTCGACGATGAGAACTCTTGCGCCAAGTGCGGCAAAATCCTGCCCGAGCTTGAACGACGAGGTCGACTTGCCCTCCGAAGGCTCCGAACTCGTGACAACTAGCGATCGTGGGGCGCCTTCCGCACCGGAAAATTGCAGCGATGTTCGAAGCGAACGATATGCCTCCGACAAGCCGGACTTCTGATCGGCAATGCTGGTTGCGAGTTCCCGGTCATCAACCAGGGGCAAGATGCCCAGCATCGCCAAACCTAGCTCCTTTTCAACCTGCTCGGGATTAGTGAAGGTGTTATTCAACAACTCGATGACATAAATGACCGATGCACTCAGAGCCAGGAAAAGAGCCAGTGCGATTGCAAGATTGATGCTCAAGCGCGGCGAATATGGGCTATCCGGCACGGCCGCGAAATCGACGATTGCAGCGCTTTGGGTCTTAAGCTCAGAGCTGACGCCAACCTCGTTCAACTTTGCAATGAGACTGTCATACTGCGACCGGTTCGAATCAACCTCGCGCTTGAGAATTGTGTACTTGATGTTCTTGTCGTTGAATATAACCTGTTGCTTTTCCAATTCAGCAAGTTTGCTCCTGAGGTCAGCTTCCTTGTTCTGCGCCTCCTGATATTTCAATCGCAGGGAGTCCGTTATGGCCAGGACGCCGTTGTTGTAGAGCCGCTGCAACTCCTTGATCTGCGATTGAAGCTGCTGCATTTCCGGAAAGCCGGGCTTGAGAATACCCAGCTTCTGCTGGTACTGGCTCGTCAAATCGGCCAGTTTTTCACTGAGTTTCTGCAGACCTCCGCTTTCCAGGACAGGGGCCAAACTTGACCCACGCCCCTTGTCTATCTGATCTACGACCCGCCCCGCATCGAGGCGGTCCTGGATCGCCGTGGCCAGCGCAGTGTTTAGTGCCTCGATGTTCGACCCTATCAGCGATTTGTCGTCGCCTGTTATTGTGATCCCCGCATCCTTGGCATAAGCAACCAGTTCCTCTTCGGATCTCTGAAGCTTCTGCTTCACCTGCAAGACCTGTTCCTGAATGAACTGCCGTGCCAAGTCGGAAGTCTCACTGGTCTGGTCGAGGCGTTGGTCAATGAAGCTTTGCGCGACCTGATTGGCTATATCACTTGCATATTTTGGCTTCTGATCAATGAAGGTAATCGACAGCAAGCTTGTGTTCGTGACCAGATTAACTGTGAGATCGTTCAGAATGCGCCTGATCGCGATTGCCTCACGCTCCTCCGGGGTTTTCTCCTCAACGGAAGGCGATTTGGAAATACCGAACGCGCGATAAAAGACGTTACCCAGAGAAAAATCCGGTGTGGGAAACAGGAAGTCCGGCTTCTCACTTAAACCCAGTTCAAATACTACACGCTGCGCCAGGGCGCGGCTTTTGAGCTTTTCACGAGCGGTGAGAAAAGCCCGTACATCGGTGTTCTCTGAAACCACCTCGATGTCTTGGAAAACCTTGGCGGAAGGGACCAGCACTTCCAACTGCGTTGTTGCCTGATATTTCGGCGTCTGCATCATGGTAATGATGGTGCCTGCAACAAGACCGGCTGCCGCCATCATGACCATCAGCCACCGATATTGGACAACATAATAGAGTAGCTTGAGCGGGTTGAAAGCCTGTTCCTGCTCGGAACTATCGTGCCCATAGGGGCTATAGTTTTGTGCACCGTCATAATAGAAATCGGCCGACAAGGCTTGGCCGTGTCCTGGACCTACGATTTGACGCTGCCTGTTTCGATCGAGCATTTTGCGAGTTGATCCTAGATTCGACTACGTTAACCGTCTACGGCCTAAATCCCAGGGATCACCGCAATCCGAGCGGCACTTGAGGCTATGCCGAGTGCGTCCTTGAGATTGCTGACAGCAATCTTCGATTTTGAGGTAAAGACCACAACCTTGTCACCGCCGTATATGCGTGGATTGCGGACTTTGCCGGCACGAATCGCCTCCACATTGTAATTTGCTACCAACGTGTTCGGGCCAATGTTGCGATAGACAAAAACTTTGGTTGCGTCTCCGATCGGAGTGAAGTTCCCGGCCAGGGCGATCGCATCGAGGAGGGAAGAGTTGCTCGACACCGGATAGATGCCTGCCTTATTGACCTCGCCGTCGACGGTTATGCGCTGTCCAATCGATTCCTTGACAAAGATCGTGACGTCGGGGGACTGGAGGTATTTGGCGCCGTAGGCTGTCTCAATCTCTTGCTCCAGCTGGCGGACCGTTTTTCCTGCCGCGGTAATGGTCCCGATAAGCGGAAGCGATATCTGGCCGCCGGCATCGACTTGAACCGTTCTGCTCAAATTGTCGACTTGGAATACATTTACCTCGAGTACATCGTTAGGGGACAAAGGCTGCTCGCTGCCGTTCTGCGTGTTTTGCGGCGCAGGCAAATCCTTTACCACCTGCAGAGCGCCGCCGCCCGAAAGTGGCGTTGATGATGATGTCAATTGCAGCGCATCCACCGAACTCGACGAAGATGTTGAGGAGGTGCTCGTGCACGCCGACATTGCGAGTGCCGCGAGCAAGACGAATACCGTGCCCAGATGACTTTTTGGGAAACGAAAAATGTCCATCACGCTGTCCCGCCCTTGAACAATCGGCCGAGTCCGCCAAAGCGGCCAGGATTGCTGGCGTTTGGTCCTTTCGGGCGCGCCTTTCCGACCGGCTCAATAGGCCGATTCGCTAATATTTGGCCTGGGCGTTTCAATACCATGTTGCGGGCCTCGTCCTCCCCACATCGCTTGGCAGCAGCTGCAACCGCCTGCGAAAGTCCGGGGCGGCGGCGCGTGGCGCTGTGAGTGTCTGATGCGATAATATCCACCCTGCCCTCGTCAATCAGCTTTTCCGAATAGTAAAGCGCCGTGCGTCCAAAAGCACCAACAATCGAGTCGGCCGTAAGCTGAATAAGGCAGCCCGCCGCGTTAAGCCTCTCGATAACGTCGTAATTCGTTTTGATCCAGGTCAACCGCTCAGGATGGGTAAGAATCGGAATGAACCCGGCATTTATGAGGCGTCGTGCAAGATCTTCCAACCGCGGCGGTAAAACATAATGCGGCGGTTCAAACAAAAAATAACGGGACTTGTTTAAAGTCGGCACATTGCCGGCCGCCAACCGGTCGGGAAGATCCGGCGCTATGTGAATATCGGCACCTACGCAAAGCGCAAGTGGTATGGCGGCGCGGCGGAGTTCCTGGTGCAGTTCTTGAACCGCCGGAACAATGTTCGATGTTCCGTTTTCGTATACGCCTGGCGTCACGTGCGGTGTGCACGCCATGTGGGTCGTTCCGTCAGCCACCGCCAGTCGAGCCATTTCCAGCGATTCAGCAAGGCTTGGTGAGCCGTCGTCAAGGCCTGGCAAGATATGGGAATGCAGATCGATCATTGGCGTTTATGACCAAGACGATGGCGTTTGTGACTGCGACAAAGCAATCGAGCATCGCCCGCGGCATAGCGAATGACGCATTTGTCAAGCTCAAGCAAGACAATGAATGCCGGGCCCCAGGTACTGGCCGATAGAGTTGTCACCCTCCGGGCCGACAACAGCGACGCCCGACACAATTGGCGCGAGGCAAAGCCCTATGCCTACGACGGCCAGCGCTACGCACATGCCGCCTCACCGGGATTGATCATCGCCGAATCTCGAGCCCGCAATTCGCACGACATGCTCCGAAGCAGAAGATGCGACGCGGTCATACTGTAAGGACCGCAGTAGACAGGCATCCGGGCCGCCTCCGACACATCGACAGCCTCAGACATCCGCACACCGCCTCAGGCTTGAGCACTCCGCCGGAACCGCAGCCCGACGGAGTAGTGCCACAAAGCAGGAAAACCGCGCAATTCGACAAAGCCGCATCTGCAGACAAGCAAGACGACCACGACTACGAAATGCAGCAGCGTACTTACCAGCTCGGCTAGTTACCTGCTGACGCCGTGATCTTTGTCCGCCGTTGCAGCCAGAACACCAGCCCCAAGAGCCATGCCGCCAAAAATGAAGAGCGGCGTGTTGTTGTTTGTGTTAGTATTGCCCGTCTGAGCGGTCTTCTCAGAACCCAGGACATTGAGGCAAATCTTATTCTCGACGCGAGAGATATCGAGCGTCGAATTCGCCGGGACGCTCAGATTGCAGCCACCGACCTGAACCGAAGCCGAGCCCTTGGCGCCAACGACGACACGGCTGCCGAAATCCAGCGCGCCGCCCGCTTGTGCCGGGCCGTAGCCAGCCACCTGCGAGATCATTACGTCGCCATTGACGCGACCGAGCGACCCAATCGGATTTACGCCCTGGTAGGCAGTTTCACAGGTGCATGACGTATCCTGCGCGAAAGACGACACCGGAGCGAGGCCAACCAAGGCAACAAATCCTGCTAACGCACTTTTAACAACAAGGTTCATCCGTTTCGATCCTTCTGTCCCACGTTACCTGAGGCCCGCCCAACCACCAAGGCATTGAAATTAGCGCGTAACAGCTTTTTGCGTCAATTCCAACTCATTTCGCAAATGCGAGATAATTTTTGGTTTCGGTGTGGTTGACAGAACACACCATTAGAGCATCGTAATGTATCCTCATTTAACCGCTGGGCGCAATAAATGGGCGTTGCTCAAGCTGGCAGTTCTCGTAGTTGCTGAAGTAACTATCGCTCCGCCGTTTCGCGCAGGACATGCAGTCGACCATGTTCCGAATCGTCCATCAAAGCAGGAGTTACGAGCCTGGCGTGCAAGACTTGTAGATCGAGCCCGCCTGCGCGGGCTGTCCGCACAGGATGCCGGACTCGACGAGCTTCGCAGCCAAATCGGTGCCGTCGGGAGTGAGGCATTGCACAACGAAGGCGTCACGGAATTTTGGCGCGACGGAGCCGTCGCAAGGTGTTCCTGTGCCGACAGGCTTGCACGTCAACACGATCCCTTGATAGTCCCGGCGCACTGCTTCCGTAACCATCGTGCGCATGGATTGAGGCTTGGTGAATGCGACGCCGCACAGCACGATCTTCCGGCCGGCGACCCGCAGATTGTCGATTGACGGGATATCTAGTCCGCCAGCAAAGGGCTGAAGCGCGACAGGAGGCTTTGGCGCCTGCGCACTCGACTTCCCCCTCTGGGCTGCGACAGCGGCAAGAAAGGCGACGCCGAATGCCAACGCTATCAACGCCAGCAAGCCAATCTTCTTATTTGACAAGATCTCCTCCATTTTGAGGTTTTCGCTCTACGGCCGCGGCGCTGCTGCTCTTTCTCAGTGCCAAGCTGACCAAACTGACTGGCAGACCTATAGAGCTTCGAATGGTGTTGAATGTCTGGGTACTTTGCTTGCTTTGACCCGTGGGATTCGCCTGCCTTTCGCATTGTATCATCGTCCGACTGGCAAGACCCGCCTTTTGGGCCAGCTGCTCTGTTAAAATTGCAGCGCAAGAGTAATTTTGAGCCACAAGCCCCACTCGTTATCTGAGAACGTACCGAAGGCACGTTATCTTAGGATGCTGCGATCGGCTCGGCGGGTCTGACCGACCTAATTTCTTGGCGCAAATAGCCCGGAGCTATGGCCAGCTCGCGACTCTGGGGCAGAAACAACGAAACAGCCGACTTTAACCCTCGTAACGAAGCCCAAGCTGAGCCAAGTCGTGTTGATGACGGCAGAAGCTATTGGAGCTAAGTGTCTTCACCCGATGCCTGCTCGTCGGGCTTCCGTGGCAGAGGCCCGTTGTCAAACTGAAACGCCGGCCCGGCAGGTGCCAATCGTTCACGGCTGAGTTCGCGCCATCGTTCCGGCAAATTTCTCGGATAGACGATCTGAATGGAACGAAGACTCTTTCTTGGCCTACTTAGCGGGGCGGCCTTGCCGAATCCTAATGCTGCGCAGCCCGTTAGTGAGATGCGTCATGATTTGTCAGTTCGAACCACGGCAGGGGCGCAAACGCCATCATTCGTCTCCCAAGCTGCAGCGGCGGCAGCTACGATAGCCGCGGCTGTCACATACATTCGGACTGAAGGTTATAAAACAGCGGGGGACGGCGGGGGAGCGCTCTACAAGAAAGTTGAGGCCGATCCCTTAAGCCAACGCAAATTCAGTTCTGCAGACGGAGCTTGGTGGGAGATCATTGGTTCCGATTTCAATGTCACGCAATTTGGTGCGTTAGGCGACGGCGAAACAGATGATAGGGCAGCTATCCAAGCGGCTTATGACACCGTGCCGGTCGGCGGCTGGCTTTATTTCGGGAAAGACAAGAACTACCGTATCAACTCGAAGTTGACGTTCAATCGATCCGTCAATGTCGATTTCGGCGGATCCACAGTCACGCTTAACAACTCGCTATTTCCTAACAACAGACATTTCGATCTTCTTTCAACGCTTGGCACGCAGGTGAACTGGACGGAGACGATCGGCGCTGGCGTAAGAACCTTTACTGTGACAAACAATCTTGCGGTAGGCGATGATGTACTGCTCAGACTTGGCACAGATCCGTACGACTTTCATGAAGGGCACTATATCCGCGTCTGCAAAGTGACTGCTGCGTCCCCCACCGAGTTCACGGTCGATGTCGTGACTCCCTATCAAATCAACGGAACGGGCCATTCTTTTCGGCCGGTGATAGTTGCGGTCTGCGGGATTACCATAAAAAACCTTGTGATCGACTATGTCGCTCTCACCACACCCGACGTGCATTGCTGGGTGGGTTACGTCCACGACTGCATTTTCGACAACATCCGCGCAGTGAAGGGCCGGATCATTATAAATTTCTTCAACAGCTATAATCTCATAGCCCGCAATGTGAATGCTTTTGTCGAACGCAAGGGTACGTCCAGTCACGGGCGTCTCTTCACTGGTTGGCAGATCGAAAATGTACTGATCGAGAATGTCAACGGTACAAGCGATGATCGTGGCTCGTGGTTCTTCTGGGAGAACTGGTGCAGAGGTGTCAAAATAATTAACACTGTCGTCCACGATAGCGACAATGTGACTTCGCAGCCGATCATCCATGTATCTGGCGGCTCATACGATGTTGAATTCGACGGCCTCACTGTCTACATGGGAAAGGCAAACGACATAGTAAACAGTGGAGGAACTCCATCTGACTACAGAATAAAACGACTACGAATGCTCTCGCGGCCGACTTTTGTGGACCTCTCACGTGTCGAGAGTTTCGCGGACGTTGTAGCCGGCGTGAGCTTCATGGCACCGAACGGCTCGGTTCGGAATTCTGTGAAAGGGATGATCGGTCCAAACGCATCGCGCTCCGTTTCGATTGGTAATGGTGTCTTGCGGCGACTATGGATCTACGTTGAGTCAATGGCGGACCTAACCAACGTGTATCTGGTCGACAGCGGCGCCGTATCTGTTTCGGTTTTGTCTGACCTCGGCGCAGGTCAGTGGAAAGAAATAGGCGCTGGCTCTAGCTACGGGATCCTCTCTGGGCGAAATGACCCGACCAACCCGGGAAAGTCAATTCACCTCGACACGGGCGCGTCTTTTCCGGCAAACCAGAAGTATAGCATCGTTGCTGAGTACTGGCCGATATCTGACGACGCCGCCACCTTCCAAATCGGGCTTGGTGTTGCACCGCTTACTGTGGCTGCGGCCACCGGAACTCTTCCGACCGCTAGCGGAAGAGTGACTATTGCTAATGCCGCCTCTCCTACCGTCGTGGAGCTCCTGGAATATTGTCGGGAGTTAGAAGCCAGACTCAATACGCAGCGGTCGTGAGCGCGCCCGCTCTGTCCTGACCGCAGGTTTGGAGGCGCGGCCCAGCGCGTAGCGGATCGCCTCGGCAAGCTTCGACTTGCCCGATAGCCTGGGCTCCCAAAGCGCAAAGATCGCGGCGACAACCGATTTGGACCTTTGGACTACGCAGTGTCCCAGGTGTCCAGGTACCAAGAACCGGCGCGCGTGATTGCACCTAACACGTAGCGATGCGGACGATCGCCCAATGACCGCAAACTCTGGCTCAGATTATGGCGGCCGAAACGTATCACCATATGGACACCTCGAAAAACCTGGCAATCGAGACCGCATTTTGATTCACTTCGCCTGGTGATTTGCACGGAGGCGTTGGATGCGAGGC
>NZ_JAMYMK010000019.1:0-125976 GCF_040318565.1 Mesorhizobium sp. M1142 | reverse complement strand
ATCCCGAACCCCCCAGCGCAAAGCGCGCCAAACTGTTCGCGATGTCCTCGCACACCTGTTCGCGATGTCCCCGGTCCAAACACCCACAAGGGGGAGGGAAACTTCTGTTGGCGCTGACCTCGGCAAATTGCATGCCCTTTCAATGCCAAGGAGGACGTAAAGGTGCGCGGCAGCGTTCCCTCCCCCTTGTGGGGAGGGTTAGGGTGGGGTCCTCCTCGCAAGAATCTCATATGCGGTTGTCGGGGCGGGCGAAGAGTGCGGTAACTTTGGGCCGGTGTCTGCTTGACGAAGATCGGTGCTCTGTTTGAGAACGGGAGCTGCATGGGCAGACAAGCAAGCGGTGGGCAAACTGTGAGGCGCGTTCTTCGAATACTGGCCGCGCTGACCATGGCGTTCGGGGTGGCCGGCTGCACAAGCATTTCCTACTACGCGCAGTCGCTGGAGGGTCATATACGCATCATGGCGGCGCGCAAGAATATTGGAAGACTGATCCGTGATCCTTCGACGCCCACGGCATTGCGCAGCAAGCTGACGTCGGCGAGCGCCATAAGACAATTCGCGACAGATGAACTGGCCCTGCCGGACAACAGCAGCTACCGCAGCTACGTCGACATCCACCGGGACGCTGTGACCTGGGCCGTTTTTGCCGCGCCGCAATTCTCGCTCGCGCCGAAAACATGGTGCTTTCCGGTTTTCGGCTGCGTTCCGTACCGGGGTTACTTCTCCCGGAAATCCGCGACGGACAGCGCTGTCGCGCTTCAGAGACAGGGGCTGGACGTCTACGTCACAGGCATCACCGCCTATTCCACGCTGGGCTGGTCCAGCGACCCGCTGCTCAGCACCATGCTTCGTCAGGACGACACCTATCTCGCAAGCCTTGTCTTTCATGAACTGGCCCATCAGCGCCTCTATGTGGAGGGCGATTCCGCATTCAACGAGGCTTTCGCGGTTGCCGTCGAAACCACCGGCACAAGGAAATGGCTCCGCGCCGCCGGCGATCGGGCCGGATTGCGCCGCTACGAAGTCGCTCGCAAGCGCAACGCCGATTTTCTCAAACTGGTGGCGAAAACGCGCGACGAGCTGGCCCAGGTCTATGGAAGCCCCCGTACCCCGCGGCAGATGGCGGCCGCCAAGGCAGCGGCGATCGACACCCTGCGGCTGCGCTACCGGCACATGCGCGACCGGCGCTGGGCCGGATACCGGGGATACGACCGCTGGTTTGATACGCCGATCAACAACGCCAAGCTCGCCGCGACTTCCGTCTACGGCGAACAGGTTCCGGCATTCCTTCGCTTGTTCGACCTGTGTTCAGGCGACTATCCAAGGTTCTACGCGTCTGTTCGACGGATTGCGGATAAACCGTCCCGCGCCGAAGCGCTGAAGGCGGTGAATAGCTGTGAGTGACTTGAACAAGCAGCGGGCCGGACATTCTCATCCACCTCAACACCACCAACCCCAAGCGCGACCGTCTGGTCGACCCGATCTGGATCGGGCCGGCCGCCGGGGTGAAGGTGAGGTTCTCGGCGAGGACGATGAGGCGGAAGAGGCGCTGGAGGTGAATACGGAGCCGACGCTGGGGGCGTAGGGAGGCGGGGTAGCCCTTCGGTATGTGAGGTTCGGCGTCGGAAATCGCGTGTGCCTGCAGTGCAGTTCAGGCTGGCATGACCGGCCGCTTTGCGCCCATTCCAGTCACTACGACAGCGCCGTTCCTTCGCCAAAAGCGGCCATCACGAAATTCACAGGCCAAGCAACTTTACTCCCAAAGCAGAGGTCATCATCAGTGAAAGAAGTTTCGTTGACGATTGCTACCTCAGCGTAGCCAGAAGGTGCTCGGCAGCCTTAACATCCGCAGTGTCCTGGCCCTCAACGAAATGCTCCACGACTGGTTGCAAGAGCTCGCGAGCGCTATCCGCCTCCCTTCGCCCGGCCATCAGCGTCGCCATGTCGGTTGCGGTTCGCAACTCCCATGCCCGTGCGCGCTGACTTCGGCTCAACTCCAGTGCCTGCATGAGGTAGGCGGCAGCTTCATCACGGTTGCGCTCCGACTGGAGAAGGAGGCTTCCCTTCATCCGGAGCAACTCCGGGAGGTACAATTGATCGCCGTTCTGTTCGACTTGACCAAGCGACTCGTCGATCAACGCAATGGCTTCATCAACCTGACCGGTCGCGGACAGTCCCCTAACTAGCGAGAGATTGAGCGGCGTCGTGAGCAATTCATAAGGCGCCGCGTGGAGCTTCTGAAGAGATGTCTGCAGGCCCTCGACGCCGCTTTTTGCATCGCCGTGACGGATCGCGACTTCGCTTTTGAAGCCCCGACCGACCAGCAGGTAAGGAGTCATGGAATGGGATTCCGCGCGGGCGATGAGCATATCTATGTACGCCTCGGCGCTCTTCAGGTCGCCGGTCCAAAGGAAGACCGATATCGCCCAGATCAACGCGATCGCCAACGTTAGAGAATGATCCATGGCGGCAGCCTCTTCGACGGCCTGTCGGGCGTGTGCCATGGCTTGATCCGGATGGCCTTGTAGCCAAAGGTTCCTCGCCAGGATGGCCCTGGCCAGGATTTTGCCTTCGAACCCCAGATAGATCGTCGTGGTCCGCTGGGAGCGCGGCCCACGGTCGAGCGCCGCCTCCAGCTCTGCGCGGGCCTGCGCGAGGTCGCCTCGCAGGTGGAGCGAGATGCCCAGAATCGAGTGTGCCAGCGCGCTGGCGACCGAGTCGTCCAAGGTCGCGGCTGTGGCTGAACAACGCCTTGCAAACTCAAGGGCGGTTGCGAAATTGCCCGTCCGCAGATGGAACATGTTGAGCGGACCCAACAGACGCACCCGGTCCAGCGGATCGCCGCGCTCCTCGGCGATCGCCAGGCTCCTCTCCAGAGCTACGCGCGCCCTGTCGCGTCCTCCCCGCATGAACATGAAGGACACGCCGAGGGCTGCCTGAAGATGCATCTCGTCAAGTCCGCCGCGGGCGGCATCGTCGAAAGCGAATATTGCTCTTTCAGACCAGCGATGACACTCCGGCAACAAGGACATTGCCAGGAAAACCGGCGCGACAGCGGTGGCGAGTCCGAGGCCGATGTCGGCGTTTCCGCTGTCGCCGAAGCACCATTCCAAGGCAGCCCGGACATTGTTGATGGCGGCGAAGTGAGGCGCCCGCTCCTCACCGGTCGCCAGGCTTGGCCACTCGATCCCGGTCTGCTCCAGCCATCTCCGATAGTAGGCGGCGTGGCGCACTGCCAGATCGGCAGCCTCGGCGTCATCGATCGGGATGTCGAGAACGTAGGCGCGCGTCGTATCGAGGAGCCTGTAGCGCATCATTGCTCCGACCGGACGCGTCGCCACGATCGATTTGGCGACAAGACTGTCCATGGCGCCAAGGACGGTCGATCGGTCGAGGGTCGCGCTCGTCACCACCTCCAGTGCAGCATCGAGCGTGAAATGACCGACGAATACAGCGAGCCTGCGAAGCACCACGCGCTCAAGGTCGGTCAGGAGCCCCAAGCTCCAGTCTAGTGTCGCCTGCAGGGTTTGCTGACGCGGCGGCGCGGTCCGCGAACCGAGCCACAGCAGTGTCAGGCGTTGATCAAGAAGCGCGGCGGTCTGTTGCAGCCCATAGGATTCGACGCGCCTGGCCGCCAGTTCGATGGAGAGCGCCACGCCGTCGAGCTTTCGACAGATGCTTGCGATGAGCAGGGCTTCCGCATCGCTGACGTCCAAACGAGCGCCGCCTGCCACCGCTCGTTCGACGAACAGTTGGGTGGCCGGGAAGGTCTGGACAATGGCCGCCGTTAGTCCAGGTTCGTCGGGCGGATAGGCAAGCGCATCCAATCGATAGATATGCTCGCCCTCAACCCGAAGCACCTCGCGGCTCGTTGCCAGAATGTGGACCTGTGACGTCGCATCGACGATGCTTGCTGCCAAAGGCGCCACCGCATCCAAGAGATGCTCACAGGTATCGAGGATCAAGAGAATCCGCTTGTTGCGCAAGTAAGCGATTAGGTTGGGCGTGGCATCTTCTGTTTGAACGGACAGCCCAAGCATCGAGGCGACGGCTGTCGTCACCAGACCGGGATCACCGATCATTCCCAGATCGACGAACAGAACTGCCCCATAAAATGCGTCGATCAGATGATGCCCGACTGCGATCGCGACGGTGGTTTTACCGACACCGCCGGCGCCAACGATGGTGACGAACCGCGAAGCATTCAGCTGCGCCGACAGCTTGAGAACGTCCTCATCCCGCCCGACCATTCTGCTCAAGCGGTTTGGAAGATTCGCATGCGGAAACCCAGCGGCGATGAATGGGGCTTCGTCGTGTGTGCTTGATCGCGAGACCGGTGCAACGAAGCAATAGCCGCGCCCCGGAAGCGTCGCGATGTAACGCGCGCCATCCTTTCCATCGCCCAGCGCCTTGCGCAGCCCGGTCATGTGGAACCGCAGGCTGCCTTCCTCGACAACCACATCGGGCCAGACCCGCGACATCAGATCCTTCTTGCTGACGACTTCATTCGGCGCGGAAGTCAGGACGATGAGAATTTCAAGGGCGCGCGAGCCCAGCTCTACGGGAGCGCCCTCTCTTGTCAGGAGCCTTTCACCCGCAGCCAAGCAGAAAGGGCCAAACGACAATCTGTCTTTGGCCTGACTTGCCGTTATCGTCATGGCGTCTCTTCTTTTGGGAGCCGCCTGCACCCAGCGCCTCAGTTTAAGTCAAGGAACGCTCCCGCACCATAGGGAGTCTCCACTGTCTGGCCCCTCCTATCTGCTCAAAAAAGCGGCTGGCGGGCAGCGACTAACAAGAGCTCACGACGCATAACGGGCTAATCCCATCTCCCGGGGGTACGTCAAGCAGTGCAGATCGCATCCATCAACCCCAGGAGAGTCCCATGGACACGACCAGAACCTCCGAAACAATCGACCAGGATCGCCGGCGACTCTTGGGCACTGCCGCGGTCGGCATCGCCGCCGCAGGCGCCGCGAGCCTGCTCCCGTCACAAAAGGCCGCCGCATCAACCAGCGATGGCATCCGCCCTTTCACCGTTAGCTTCCCGCAGGAGGAGCTCACCGAGCTTCGCCGGCGCATCGTCGCTACGCGCTGGCCCGAGCGCGAGCTCGTCTCCGACGAGGCCTCCCGGCGGATCTGGTCGACCCCTGCGACGGTAGGGCCAACGCAGGGCGTGCAACTCGCCACGATGCAGAAGCTCATGCAGTATTGGGGAACGGAATATGATTGGAGCAAATGCGAGGCGCGGTTGAAGGCGCTGCCGAATTTCGTCACCGAGATCGACGGCCTGGACATCCACTTCATCCACGTGAAATCCAAACATCGGGGCGCACTGCCTGTCATCATCACGCATGGCTGGCCCGGTTCGGTCATCGAACTCCTAAAGATCATCGATCCGTTCACCAATCCCACTGCGCACGGCGGTACCGCGGCCGACGCGTTCGACGTGGTGATCCCGTCGATGCCGGGCTACGGCTTTTCCGGCAAGCCCACCGAAACCGGTTGGGATCCGGGGCGCATCGCGCGGGCGTGGATCGTGCTGATGAGACGCCTCGGCTACGACCGCTACGTCGCGCAGGGCGGCGATTGGGGAGCACTCATCACGGAACAGATGGCCCTGATCGCACCTCCCGAGCTGGTCGCCATCCACACGAATATGCCGGGGACCATTCCGCCGGAGATCGTGAAGGCGCTAGCCTCCGGCGGTCCGCCCCCCGCTGATCTTGGCCCCGACGAGAAGCGTGCCTACGAGCAGGTAGCGTTCTTCTACAAAAACGGCCTGGGCTACGCCAACGAGATGGCTCTTCGTCCGCAAACTCTCTACGGGATCGTCGATTCACCGGCCGGCCTGGCGGCGTGGATCCTCGATCACGATGCGGATAGTTATGCGCTGATCGCCCGTTCCTTCGATGGAGAGCCGGAGGGCCTTACCCGCGACGACATCCTCGACAACATCACGTTCTACTGGCTGACGAACACGGCGATCTCGTCGGCGCGTCTCTATTGGGAACATACGCAAACGGCGAAGGCCGGCTTCTTCGACGCCAAGGGCATCACAATTCCCGTCGGTGCGACTGCGAACCCCAGCGAAATCTACACCGCACCGAAGAGTTGGACCGAACGCGCGTTCCCGAAGCTTCTGCACTATGGCCGCACGGACAAGGGCTGCCATTTCGCCGCCTGGGAGCAGCCGAAGAGTTTCACCGATGAGGTGCGCGCAACATTCAAGACGTTGCAGACATGACGTGTTGGCGGGGGATGGCGCGCCGGACGCGCGTCATCTTCCGCCCAGCGATAGCTGCGTAGCGAACCTCCGAAGGGAGCGACTGCAATGAACCCCCTCATCAAGACGCTCGCCGCACTCGCGGCTTGCACCGTGCTCGCCACGGGCGCGTTTGCCCAGAGCACGGTCGTTCCCATCGACAACGAGCCCGCACCCAAGCTGATCGTGGAGCCGCCGCTTCCGGGTCCGCTGGTCGGCGGCGTCGTGTTCATCCCGTACCGGGTGGAGAACTTGCGCATCCTGCCTGTGGGCGGGGCGGCCGCGCGCAACGTGTCTCCGCGGGTCGGGCATCTGCACGTCACTGTCGACGACCTGCCTTGGGCGTGGGCGGACTACGGTCAGAGCAACACCATCATCTTGGTGGGCATGCCAAGCGGCCAGCACATGGTGCTGATCGAGGTGGTGGATCCAGAAGGCAAAGTCTTCACCAAACAAACGGTGACGTTCCACACTCCGGACAAGACGGTGCAGCCATGAGGCTCGACCAACTGGCGGCCGTGCTGGCATTCGGGCTTTGCATCCTTTCCGCGCCCGCCTCCGCCAACCCGGTTGAGGATCGCTCGATCCGGCCCTTCAAAGTCTATGTGCCGCAAGCGCCGCTCGATGATCTTCGCAGTCGCATTGCGCAGACACGGTGGCCCGACCGGGAGACGGTCGATGACCAGTCGCAGGGCATACAGCTCGCGAAGATCAGGCCGCTCGTCGAGTATTGGGGCACGGCCTACGACTGGCGGACAGCGGAAGCGAAGCTGAATTCCCTGCCCCAGTTCATGACCACGATCGACGGCGTGGAAATCCACTTCATTCACGTTCGCTCGAAACATCCCAATGCCCTGCCGCTGATCATGACGCATGGCTGGCCCGGCTCGGTGCTCGAACTGCTCAAGACCGTCGGCCCGCTCACCGATCCCACGGCGCATGGCGGTAGCCCGGAAGACGCGTTCGACCTCGTACTGCCGTCGTTGCCGGGTTTCGGCTTCTCCGGCAAACCCACAGATACTGGCTGGGGTACAGACCGCATTGCACGAGCCTGGGCAGAGCTGATGAAGCGCCTTGGCTACACAGATTACGTCGCCCAGGGCGGCGACTGGGGCTCTCCCGTTTCGAATGCAATGGGACGTCTGGCCCCGGCAGGCCTGCTCGGCATTCATGTCAACCTGCCGGCTGTCGTACCGCCAGAGATTGCCGCGGTGCTCGCCGCCGGCGGACCGGCGCCGTCGGGGCTCACGGACAAGGAGCGCGCGGCGTTCGATGCGCTCAGCATGGCCGCCAAGATGGGGAACAGATCCTACGCCACGATGATGGGCACCCGGCCCCAGACGATCGGTTACGCCATCAATGACTCCCCCGCAGGGCTCGCCGCTTGGATGCTCGGACATCCGGGCTTTTCGGGCTGGACCTACGACAAAAGCGACCCTGAAAAGTCGCCTGACGAAGTGCTGGACGATATCACGCTGTACTGGCTGACGAACACCGCCACCTCGTCCGGGCGAATTTACTGGGAGTACGGCGGCGGGCGCAGTCCCGTTTTTGCCGGCGCTGAAAAGACCAGCGAAGTCTCGCTGCCGGTGGCCATCACGGTCTTTCCGGGCGAAGGCTATCGGGCCCCCGAGACCTGGGCCCGGCGCGCCTACCCCAACCTGATCTACTTCCATGAGGTCGACAAAGGCGGCCACTTCGCCGCGTGGGAGCAGCCGGAGCTCTTTTCTGCCGAGTTGCGCGCCGCGTTCAGGCCGCTGCGGCAAACCAAACAACCACCTCACTCGAAAGGAACGACAAATGTCTCAAACCATGAAAACGCCCCATGACGAAAAGCGCGAAACTGCGACCGGGACCCTCAAAAAGCAGGCGCTCGACATGAAGCTCGAGGTCGTGGTCATCCCCGTCTCGGACGTCGATCGCGCCAAGAGCTTTTATAGCGGCCTGGGCTGGCGGCTCGACGGCGATTTCGTCGTCGGCGATACGTTCCGGGGTGTGCAGTTCACACCTCCGGGCTCGCCTGCCTCGATCCACTTCGGCACGGGGATCACGACGGCGGCGCCCGGCTCGGCAAGCGGACTTTATCTTGTCGTGTCGGACATCGAGGCGGCGCGCGTCGAGCTCATTGGCCACGGCGCCGAGGTCAGCGAGGCGTTTCACCGCACAGGTCCCGGCAGGCCGGCGGTCAAGGGGCGCGATCCCGAGCGGCGCAGCTACTCCTCGTTCGCGACGTTCAAGGACCCGGACGGCAACGAATGGCTGCTGCAGGAAATCACCACCCGCTTTCCCGGCCGGATCGACTCCAATGTCACGACCTACGCTTCCGGAGCGGATCTTGCTGCCGCGCTGCGACGCGCGTCGGAGGCCCACGGCGAGCACGAGAAGCGCAACGGCGGCCAGCGCGATGAGAACTGGCCGGACTGGTACGCGGAATACATGGTGGCTGAGCAGGCCGGCAAAGAGCTTCCGCTTTGAAGGATTCAGCGCGCAGCGCGCCGCCGAATCGTCCGCGCGGCGATATCGATCGAAACTGAAAAGGCGTCGTCGATGAAAGCAACCAAGCTGCTCGTCGCGGTGGCGCTCGCACTGGCGATCGGGGCTCCGATTGCCAGTTTTCTGGGAGACGCGAATGTGGCTCAGCCGATAGCCTCCGCACCGATGAGGGTTCCGTTTCTTCACGGACTTTCCTCCCTCCAGTTTGAGGGTCAATCCGAGCTTGCTTCGCTTGGCGTGGCGAACGAGTGGATAAATTCGCCGCCGCTGGCGGCGTCGGCTTTGCATGGCAAGGTCGTCCTCATCGATTTCTGGACCTACACCTGCATCAACTGGCTGCGCACGCTTCCCTACGTTCAGACCTGGGACGAGAAATACCGGAAGCATGGTTTGGTGGTGATCGGAATCCACGCGCCGGAGTTCGCGTTCGAAAAAGACCTGAACAACGTGCACCGGGCGGTGAAAGACCTGGGGATCGATTACCCGATCGCCGTCGACAATGACCATCTCATATGGCGGGCTTTCAGCAACCAGTACTGGCCGGCACTCTATTTCGTCGATTCGCGAGGACGCGTCCGGTATCACCACTTTGGCGAGGGCTCATACCAACAGTCGGAAATGGTCATCCAGGAATTGCTGACTGAGGCTGGCGCCGGCGGATTCGACCGTGAGCCTGTGTCGGTGGATGCCCGCGGCATCGAAGCCGCGGCCAATTGGGAGACCCTCAAGTCTCTGGAAAATTATCTCGGCTACGAACGCACCCAGAATTTTGCCTCCGGCGATGAAGCGGTCTTGGACGCGCCGCACATCTACGACGTGCCGGCGCGACTACGCCTGAATGAGTGGGGGCTGTCTGGCAGTTGGACGGTAAGGAAAGAAACCGCCGTACTGAACAAGTCCGATGGCCGCATCGCGTACCGTTTTCACGCGCGCGACCTTCATCTGGTCATGGGTCCGGCAGCGCCGGGAACGTCTGTGAGATTTCGCGTGCTGATCGACGGACAGCCGCCAGGCACGGCTCACGGCATCGACGTCAATGAAAAGGGCGAAGGCGCAGTGACAGAGCAGCGCCTGTACCAACTGATCCGACAATCGAAACCCATCATCGATCGGCAGTTCGAGATCGAGTTTCTCGACTCAGGCGTGGAGGTCTTTGCATTCACGTTCGGCTGATCGCCCGCGCAAGGATAGAGGTTCCCAAATGCATTCACTCAATATCCCGGATGAGATCGACCAAGATCGCCGTCGGTTCTTTGGCGCCGCCGCGATGGCTGTCGCCGCCACTCAGTTCGGCCTGATCGGCCCGGCACAAGCGCAACAGACGACTGGCGAGCCTGCGGCGTCCTTTGGGCCCTTGAAGCGGATCGAGGCCGGCGTGCTGAGCGTCGGCTATGCGGAACTTGGACCGACCGACGGCCCGCCCGTCATCCTGCTACATGGCTGGCCGTATGACATCCACACCTATGCCGATGTCGCTCCCCTGCTTGCCGCAAAGGGGTACCGCGTGATTGTGCCCTACCTGCGCGGATACGGCACGACCCGATTCCTGTCGGATGACACGATGCGCAACGGTCAGCAGTCTGCGATTGCCGCGGACATTGTCGCCCTGATGGACGCGCTGGGCATCGAAAAGGCGACGATTGGCGGCTGCGACTGGGGCGCCCGCACCGCGAACATCATTGGCGCACTATGGCCTGAACGCTGCAAGGCGATGGTCTCGGTGAGCGGCTACCTCATCGGCAACCAGCAAGCCGGCAAGCTGCCGCTGCCACCCAAGGCCGAGCTGCAATGGTGGTATCAATATTACTTCGCCACCGATCGCGGCCGCGCCGGCTACGAGAAATACACACGGGATTTCGCCAGGCTGATCTGGCAACTCGCGTCGCCGCAGTGGAATTTCGACGATGCCACATTCGAGCGCAGCGCCGCAGCCTTCGACAATCCCGATCACGTGGCCATTGTGATCCACAATTATCGCTGGCGGCTCGGACTCGCCGCCGGCGAGCAGCAATACGACGGGTTCGAGGAGCGACTCGCGCAGGCACCGGTCATCGGCGTGCCGACGATCACCCTCGAAGGTGACGCCAATGGCGCGCCGCATCCGGACGCCAGCGTGTACGCCACGATGTTCCCGGCCAGATACGCGCATCGGGTCGTCACCGGCGGCATCGGGCACAACCTGCCCCAGGAAGCGCCGCAGGCCTTTGCCGATGCAGTTGTCGAAGCCGACGCCTGATGGAGTTCGCGGCAACCGCCCAAGCGGCGGTTACCGCTACCAGCAAAAGAATGCCAATGAGCCACATCGCAAGGGTTGTCTATACGGCCAGGACCGCAACCACGGGCAGCCGCGAAAATGGCGCCTCGCGCAGTTCCGACGGCCTTCTGGACATCTGGCTATCGACGCCTGGATCGGCGCGCATCGGCACCAATCCGGAGCAGTTGCTCGCGGCCGGCTGGTCGGCCAGCTTCGCAAGCGCAATCGCATCTGCGGCCCACGAACGAAAAATCGCGCTGCCTGCAGGGATGAGCATCGAGGCCGAGGTGAATCTGAACTACGAAGAAAACGGCCACTTTCTTAGCGTCCAACTGGATATTGCCGTGCCGAGTCTGGAGCGCGATATGGTACAAATTCTGGTGGATGAAGCGCACGAGATTTGTCCTTACTCCAAAGCGACACGGGGCAATATCGATGTCATAATGAGGATCGTCTGATTTGACCTCCATCGCTCTTCGGCGTTGAAGCTTTTGGCACCTCGCTCCCAGTCTGTTCGGGGTCAGATCATGATCATGCCCACTCGACGTGAATGTCCGCTTTCGATATCCGCGGGCTCGAAGCTGCCGGTCCGTTGTCGGCCCCATCAACGACGTTTGAGACCTTGATGCTAGGCAATGCCGACGACCTCACCTACCCCCCAGCCAACCGCGGCAACAAAAAAATCTCCGCCCCTTCCGGCAGTTCCTTCGACCAGGTGTCGCGATAGATCGTCCCGTCGATGGCGACGGCGATGCCGCGATCGATGTATGGCTCGAGGCCGGGATACTGTTCGGCCAGTTTCCTGAACAGCTCCCGAATATCCTTGGCCTCGATTTCGACCTTGCTCTTGCCTCCGGCGATCGCGCCGAGCGACCCCCAGAGCGTTACTTCGACCATCAGCCTCCCCGTTCAGCCTCGAGCGCCGCCAGGATGCGCGGCGGCGACATCGGGATATGCGTCATCCGCACGCCCGCGGCGTTCGACACCGCATTGGCGATCGCCGCCAGCGGCGGCACGATCGAGGTCTCGCCGACGCCGCGCACCCCGTAAGGATGGTTAGGATTGGGGATCTCGAGGATCTGCGTGTCGATCATCGGCAGGTCCGAGCAGACCGGGATGCGGTAATCCAGGAAGCCAGGGTTTTGCAGCCGCCCGTCCTTGCCGTAGATATACTCCTCGTTGAGCGCCCAGCCGATGCCTTGCGCGGCACCGCCCTGGTACTGTCCCTCGACATAGGTCGGATGCACCGCCTTGCCGGCGTCCTGAACGACGGTGTAGCGCAGCACCCTGGTCGAGCCTGTCTCGGGATCCACCTCGATATCGCAGATATGGGTGGCGAAGGAGACGCCGGCGCCGTCGGCGACGAGCTCGCTATGGCCTGCGATGGGTCCGCCCGTCTTTCCGGAAGCGGCCGCGATCTCCTTCATCGACAGCGGCGAGAGGTTGCCGTGCGTCGCGCCCTTGGCAATCGCATGACCCTCTTCCCAGACCACGTCGTCGACGGGTATGTCCCACATCTGCGCGGCGCGTTCTCGCAGGATCTTGATGGCGTTGCGAGCGGCGGAGATCGTCGCCATCGAAGACGAGAAGGTGCCGCGGCTGCCGTCCGTCATATCGTTGTAGCCGAGGCTGGAGGTATCAGCGACCACCGTCTTGATCTGCTCATAGGGGATACCGAGCTCCTCCGCCGCCACCAGCGACAGCGACGCGCGGGAACCACCCACATCGACCGTGCCGACGGCAAGCGAGACCGAGCCATCCATGCCGATGTTGAGGTCGGTGCAGGTCTGGCCACCGAAGTTGAACCAGAAGCCGCAGGCCATGCCGCGGCCCTGGTTCTTGCCGAGCGGCGCCTTCATGTGCGGATGGTTCTTCGCCGCCTCCAGCGTCGGGCCGATGCCGATCGGCCCATATACCGGGCCGTAGGACGATCTGGTGCCTTCCTGCGCCGCGTTCCTGATCCGAAACTCGACCGGGTCCATGCCGATCTCCTTGGCCAGCTCGTCGACCGCGCTTTCCACCGCAAACGCTGCCATCGGCGCCGACGGCGCGCGATAGGCCGCGGTCTTGGGCCGGTTGACCAGCACTTCGTAACCGACCGTCTTGACGTTCTCGAGCTTGTAGCAGGCAAAGGCGGTCATGGCGCCGATCTCGGCCCACATGCCGGCATAGGGGCCGCAGGAATAGCGCAGCGTCGCCTCGGCCGCGGTGATCGTGCCGTCCTTGCGGGCGCCGATCCGAACATCGATCGAGGTGGCGCTGGTCGGGCCGGAGGCGCGGAACACCTCGTCGCGCGTCATGACCAGCTTGACCGGCCGCCCGGCCTTGCGTGACAGCGCCAGGGCCACCGGCTCGGCCCAGACATGGGTCTTGCCGCCGAAACCGCCGCCGATCTCCGACGAGGTGACGCGCAGCTTCGAGGCTTCCATGCCAAGCAGCTGGGCACAGTGCTGGCGGTAGACAAAATGGCCCTGCGTGCAGACCCAGAGGTCGGCGGTGCCGTCGGAGCTGACATTGGCCACGCAGGCATGCGGCTCGATATAACCCTGGTGCGTCTGCTCGGTCTTGAAGGAGCGTTCGACGACGAAATCGGCCTGGCCGAAGCCTTCATGGATGTCGCCATGGCCATACTGGGTGCGCTTGGTGACGTTTGAAGGCTTGACGGGCTTTTCCTCGAGGCCCTCGGTGAAGATGGCGTCGTTGATCAGGGGTGCGGAGTGCTTCATCGCCTCGTCGACGTCGGTGACATGCGGCAGCACCTCGTAGTCGACCTCGATCAGCTTCAGTGCCTGCCTCGCCGTGCGGGCATCGACCGCAGCGACCGCGGCCACGGCATGGCCGTCATAGAGCGCTTTCTTGCGCGCCATGCAGTTGTCGAGGATGTCGTACATGGCGGCATCGCCGTCGGTCAGGTCGGGCAGGTCGGCCGCGGTGATCACCGCCTTGACGCCGGGAAGCATCTGCGCCTTCGACGTGTCGATCTTCCTGATCATGGCATGCGCATGAGGGCTTCTGAGAACGCGCCCGACCAGTTGCCCGGCCATGTTGAAGTCGGCGCCATAGCGTGCGCGGCCCGTCACCTTGTCGACGCCATCGGGACGAATGGGACGCGTGCCGACAGAGGTGAAATTGCGTCCGGAGTAACGCGGATCGAAATTCATCGTCATGCTCCCTTCATCACGCTTGTTTCATTACGATGGCGGCGTCCTGGACGGCACGCACGATCTTGTCATAGCCGGTGCAGCGGCAGAGGTTCCCGGCGAGGCCGAAGCGGATCTCCTCCTCGGTCGGATCGGGGTTCTTGGCCAAAAGGTCCTTGGCCGCCATGAGGAAGCCCGGCGTGCAGACGCCGCATTGAAGTGCGGCGTGCTCCAGGAATTTCTGCTGCAGCGGATGCAGCCTGTCGCCATGCGCCATGCCCTCGATGGTCTCGAGGTGCCGGCCCTCGGCCTCAGCGCCGAGCACCAGACATGAGCATACCAGCCGGTCGTCGAGGATGATGCTGCAGGCCCCGCAGTCGCCGGTGCCGCAGCCTTCCTTGGCGCCCGTCAGCCCCAGGCGATCGCGCAGGACATCAAGCAGCGTCTCGTCCGGCTGGCAAAGGAACTCGACATTGTCGCCGTTGATTGTCGTTGATACTGCTACACCGGCCATCACTTGCCTCCTGCACGTGTATAGGCGGTCGTGGCGGCCCGCTTGGCCAGCACACCCGCAACTTTCCGTCTGAATTCGATAGTGCCTCGCTTGTCGTCGATCGGACGGCAGGCGCCCGAGCAGACCTTGGCGAGCCTCTCCAGCGTGGCTTCGTCCAGCTTGGAGCCGATGAGAACCTCGGCGGCCTCCTCGACCAGAACCACCGTCGGCGCCACGGCGCCCAGCGCCACGCGGGCCGATTTGACGACACCCGCCTCATCGAGCGTCAGGTTCACGCCGGCGCTGACCACCGCGATGTCCATCTCGGTGCGCGGAATGAAACGCAGATAGGCATCGCCCGAACGCGGCAGACGTTTGTCGAGCAGGATTGCCTCGATGATCTCGCCCTTGGCCAGCGACGTCTTGCCCGGCCCAGTCGGCACCGCTTCCACGGCAATCGTGCGCCTGGTTCCCGGGCCGACGACCACCGCCTTGGCGCCAGCGGCCACCAGTGCCGGCACGCTGTCGGCGGCCGGCGAGGCGTTGCAGAGATTGCCGACGATGGTGCAGCGTCCCTGCACCTGCTTGGAGCCGATCAGCTTGGCTGCTTCGACGACGCCAGGCCATGCCTTCTGCAGGGCCGTGTTCTCGCCCAGCACGGCGCAGGGGACCGCCGCGCCGATGCTGAAGCCCTCGGCTGTTTCCCTGATCTCGCCAAGCCCGTCGATCGCCTTGATGTCGACGATCAGGTCGGGTTCGATAAAGCCGCCCTTCATTCTCACCAGGAGGTCGCTGCCTCCGGCGAGGATGGCGGCCGTGCCGGCCGAACTGGCCAACAGGCCGGCGGCGTCTTCAATTGAAAGCGGACGTATGTAACGCATCGTCTCCCCTTACTCGTCATAGTCACATCAACTGATATAACCGTCTCTCGACAATGGCCATCCTGTTCGTGCATTCGCGGATTGGGCCAGGCGCCGCAATTTCATTTTGCTCGTCCAACTGGACGCACCGCCAGCCACTAATGCTCGATCGGCCCCTTCGGCATGACCAGCGCCGTGCCAGCCGTCGTCGGGCGCTCGATCATGCGGCGGACGCGCGGTGGCTCGTTGCCGCTGTGCAGCGCCCTTATACGCTCGCCGATGACGGCGTCCGCGTAGGTGGCGCGCCTGTTGTGGCGGATATATTCGACCCAGGTCGGCGTGTGGTAGTGCTCGATCCATATCGACGGATTTTCGAGATCGCGCGCCAATGTCCAGTTGCGGGCGCCGTCACGGCGGCGGATGCGGCCGCGCTCGGCCATGGTGGCGAGGAATTCCGGCACGTCCTCGTTACGGATGACATATTCGATCATGATGGCGATTGGACCGCTGCGCGGCTTGAGATCAAGCGCCAGATGCGGCTCCTGGAAGCGGTTGAGCGGATCGAGGTTGAGCACAGCCTGCTGCGGCAGCGGCAGGAGCAGGCCGATGGCACCGCCCGCCAGCATGGCGACGCTGGCCGCCATCAGGGCGACTTCGGCGCCATGCGCGTCGGCGACGACGCCCCAGACCCAGCTGCCGAGCGCGATGCCGCCGAAGGTCGCGGTCTGGTAGACCGAAAGCACGCGGCCGACCACCCAGCGTGGCGTCGACATCTGTACGGTGACGTTGAAGTGCGACAGCGCCGTCACCCAGCAGGCGCCGCCGACCAGCAGGCCGAGCGACGTCTGCCAGGCATGATCGCTGACGGCGGCGTTGAAGGCGCAGACGGCGAAACCGGCGAATGCCGTGCGCACCATGGTTTCGCTGGACAGCAGCTGCCGTAGCCTGACGCTGATCAGCGCGCCGCCGACGGCGCCGATGCCGAAGGCACCGAGCATGATGCCGTAGATCAGGGCATCACCCTTGACGACGTCACGCGCGACCAGCGGCAGCAATGCCAGGACCGCGCCGGCGCTGAAGCCGAAAGCGGAGCTCCTGACCAGCACCTTACCGATATTAGGCGACATGGCGACGTAGCGCAGGCCGGCGCCCATTGCGGCGCCCAGCGTCTCGCGCGGCAAGGTCGATGCCGGCAGTTCCGGCTTCCAGCGGGCCAGCACGACGATGAGGCCGACATAGCTCAGCGTGTTGACGGCGAAGGCCGCGGCGGCACCTGCCGCGGCAACGATGATACCACCGATCGCCGGGCCGACGCTGCGCGTCAGGTTGAAGCCCATCGAGTTGAGCGCGATTGCCGCCGGCACCTTGGTGCGAGGCACCATGTCGCCGACCGAAGCCTGCCAGGACGGACTGTTGAGCGCGGTGCCGCTGTCGATCAGGAAGGTGAAGGCGAGCAGCGTCCACGGCGTCATCAGGTCGAGATAGGTGAAGACGGTCAGAAGAGCCGAGACGACCAGCATGAAGATCTGCGCGATCAGCATGATTTTGCGCCGGTTGAAGCTGTCGGCGATAGCGCCGGCCAGCAGCGCAAACAGCATGATCGGCAAGGTGGTCGAGGCCTGGACCAATGCCACCTGGTAGGACGAGGTGGCGATCGTCGTCATCATCCAGGCGGCGCCGACGCCCTGGATGAGGCCGCCGAAATTGGAAACCAGGCTGGCGGACCACACCGCCCGGAAGATGCCGTGCCGGAATGGCGCCAGCGCCGAGGCGCTTTCGTTTTCCGGTGTGTCGTCCCTCATAAATGCTTTCCCGGGGCTCAAATGCGTTTGTTCTTCCGATGAATTCGGCCCCTCAAAGCCATGGATTCAAAAAATAGAACATCATTTCGCAAGGGCGAACGCATTCTGGAAAAACATCATGGTCCAACAACACGATAGCGCCGGCCCGCCGTGGCGCTCGCCGCGCCGAGTGCGCCATATGAGTTGCGGGCACCGGCAGCGCCTCTAGCGGTCCTCGAAACCGGTCAGCACGCCGACGGCGTTGATGCCGATCTCCTCGACGGCGTAGCCGCCTTCCATGACGAACAGCGTCGGCAGGCCGAGCCTGGCGATGCGGCGGCCGATCCTGGGATAGTCGCCCGTTTTCAGCTTGAACTGGCTGATCGGGTCCTTCTCGAAGGTGTCGACGCCGAGCGAAACCACGACGACGTCAGGAGCATAAGCCAAAAGCCTCGTGCAGGCGTCCTCAAGTGAGGCGTTCCACACCTCCCAGCCGGTGCCGAAGGGCATCGGATAATTGTCGTTGAAGCCTTCGCCGTCGCCCTCGCCGCGCTCGTCGGCATGGCCGAGGAAGAAGGGATATTCGGTCATCGGATCGCCATGCAGGTTCAGCACCTGCACGTCGCCGCGGCGGTAGAAGATCTCCTGGGTGCCGTTGCCGTGGTGATAATCGACGTCGAGGATCGACACGCGCCCGGCGCCATGGTCGCAAAACCATTGCGCGGCGACGGCGGCGTTGTTGATGAAGCAATAGCCGCCCATGAAGGCTGCGCCGGCATGGTGCCCCGGCGGTCGGCAGAGCGCGAAGGCCGAACGGTCACCGGCCTTGACCAACGCGGCGGCTGTCAGCGCGACGTCATAGGACGACTTGATCGCGTCCCATGTACCTTTGACGAACGTCGCGCCGCCATCGAAGGAGTAGAAGCCGAGCAGCGCATCGATGCCTTTCGGTCGCACGTCGCCGCGCAGGCCGCGCGTCGGCCAGGTGAAGGGAATGGCCGAACCGCTGCGGCCCGATGCTTCCCAGAGCGGCCAGACGGTCGGCAGGAAATCGATGTAGTCGCTGTCATGCACCTTCCTGGCGGCGGCGAGGTCGTGGATTTCCGGCGGCAGGATCGGACCGAGTTTTTCGCTCTCCACCCGCGCCCTGATGAACTCGGCGCGCGAAGGCTTTTCAAATGCGGGCACGATGGCGCCGGCGATCAATTCGACATTGCCGGAATGGCCGGCATGGAGAGGCGAAAAAACAGTCTTCATGAACTTGTTCCGTGGTGAGACGCGGCGACCCTAACCGTCCTGCATGGCCCTCCACAAGGCGCTGGGCCAACCGGCCATGGCTTGCTGGCCCGGCAGCCGGTCGTCTAGCCTGTCGGCAGCGCAACCGAACCGCGGGTAATCATGAGTTCAAATGCCGACCTGATCGTCACCAATGCCCGTGTGCTGACCATGGACGAAGGCAATCCGACGGCCGAGGCGGTGGCGATAAAGGACGGCAACATCCTGGCGGTCGGCGATCGCCGGACGGTCGAGGCGCTGAAAGGGCCGGCCACGAAGGTCATGGATGCGCAAGGCGGGTCGGTGGTGCCGGGCTTCATCGAAGCGCATATGCATCTTTTCGGCGGCGCGGCCGAACTCGACAATCTGCACCTTCAGGGCGTGCATGGCTTCGATGCGCTGAGCGAAGCGATCCGTGCCTACGCGGCGGCACGACCGTACGCCAAACTGCTGCTTGGGGCCGGCGTCGACTACACCATCCTTTCCACGAAAGAGCCGGTCACCCGCCACCATCTCGACCGCATCATCCCCGATCGGCCGTTCGCGATGTCGGCTTCCGATCACCACACGATGTGGGCCAATACCAAGGCGCTGGAGCTGGCCGGCATCCTGCACGGCAGGCAACTCGGGCCCGGCAACGAGATCGTCATGGGCGCCGACGGCCTTGCGGCCGGCGAATTGCGCGAGGGCGAGGCGTTCGGGCCGATCCTCGAGCTTTCCGGGCAAAACCGCGTGCGGCTCGGCCTTGCGACAGGCGGCGAGCCCGACCCTTATCCTTCCGCCGCAGAAGTCGCGGCCGATCGCGACCTGATGCATCGCGGGCTGGAATGGTGCGCCCGCCACGGCATCACCTCGATCCACAACATGGACGGCAACCTCTACCAGCTCGAGCTACTTGCCGGTTTGGAGCAGGAAGGGCGGCTGCTCTGCCGCACCAAGATACCTTTTCATTTCAAGAACTTCATGACGCTCGACAGGCTGGAAAAAGCGTCGAGGATGGCCTCCGCCTACCGATCGGAATGGCTGTCGTCCGGCATGGTCAAGATGTTTTATGACGGCGTGCTGGAAGGCTGGACCGCGGTCATGGTCGATGACTATGCCGACCGGCCGGGCTGGCGCGGTGAGACGCTGTTCACGCCGGAGCATTTCGCCGAGGTGGCGCCGGAGGCCGACCGACGCGGCCTGCAGATCGCCGTGCATTCGATAGGCGACGGCGCGGTGCGCGCGGTCCTCGACGGTTACGAGGCGGCGCGGCGGAAGAACGGCAGGCGCGACAGCCGGCACCGCGTCGAGCACATCGAGGTTATCACCGGCGCCGACGTGCCACGCTTCGCCGAACTCGGCGTCATCGCCTCGATGCAGCCGCCGCACCCGCCCGGCGCCATGGACTTCCCGCTGGAACCGACGCTTTCGCGTATCGGCCGCGAAAGATGGCCGCTCAGCTATGCCTGGCGGACGCTGAAGCAGGCGGGCGCGCATGTCGTTTTCGCTTCCGACTGGCCGGTGTCGCGGGTCGACCCGATCCTGGGCATTCAGGCGGCGATGCTGCGCAAACCGTGGGCAGAAGGCGACCCCGACCAGAGCTTCTCGCTGATCGAGGCGCTTGCCGGCTACACGGTCGAAGGCGCCTATGCCGAATTCATGGAGCACCGTAAGGGCCGGCTGAAACCAGGCTATCTGGCCGATCTGGTGGTGCTGTCGGCCGATATCGAGGCAACTGAACCGGCTTCCTTGCACAAGGTGCATCCGGTCAGCACCATCTGCGGCGGCAAGATCACTTATCAGGTTTGATGATGGCGCTGACTGGGGCACGGAGCTTGCGTTTTGAACCGAGGCCCAGATGCATGGTTGCCAAGCCGACCGGCATATGCTGACAATCGAATGGGAACTGGATCCGCCATCAAGAGCGGACATGAAAATGGGGTAATGCGTGCCGGATCAACCGGGTAAGAGTGCAATCGAGGTCCGCGGCGTCCGCAAGGTGTTCGGTATCGGGGACGCACAAGTCGCCGCCCTCGACACGGTTTCGGTGTCGATCCGCGAGAACGAGTTCTTCACGCTGCTGGGGCCGTCGGGCTGCGGAAAGACGACGCTGCTGCGGCTGATCGCTGGCTTCGACTTCCCCAGCGAAGGCGAAATCCTGCTGCACGGCCAGGACATCGCGCCGCTGCCGCCGTTCAAGCGGCCGGTCAACACCGTCTTCCAGTCCTATGCGCTGTTCCCGCACATGACGGTGGCCGAGAATATCGGCTTCGGCCTTGAGATGCTGGGCAAGCCGAAGGCCGAAATCAAGGCGCGCGTCGCCGAGATGCTGAAGCTGGTCAAGATGGAGGCGCTGAGCGCCCGCCGCACCAGCCAGATCTCCGGCGGCCAGCAGCAGCGCGTGGCACTGGCGCGCGCGCTGGCGCCGCAGCCAAAAGTGCTGTTGCTCGACGAGCCATTGTCGGCGCTCGACTACAAGCTGCGCAAGGAAATGCAGATCGAACTGAAACGGCTGCAGCACCAGACCGGCATCACCTTCATCTTCGTCACCCACGACCAGGAAGAAGCGCTGACCATGTCGGACCGCATCGCGGTGATGTCAGCCGGCAAGATCCTGCAAGTCGGCACGCCCTGGGACATCTATGACAAGCCAGCCGAGCGCTTCGTCGCCGACTTCATCGGCGAAACCAATTTCCTGACCGCGGCCATCACCGGCATCGGCAACGGCAAGGCGCGCGCGACACTCAAATCCGGCGCGACGATCGACGCGACGGTGGCCGAGGGCTTCCAGCCGAAGGCGAATGCCACCCTGGTGGTCAGGCCGGAACACGCAAAGCTGACCGGCGGCAAGGGCGATCTTTCCGGAACCGTCGAAAACATCGTCTATTTCGGTACCGATACGCATATTCATGTCCAACTGGACAGCGGCGAAGCCTTCACCGTGCGCCAGCAGAACACGCGCAGCGCAGGCTGCGGTTTCGAGCGAGGCGACAAGGTCGGTGTCTCGATCGGCAACGACGCCGCGCAAGTGCTGAGGGATTGATGGCGAGCGCGGAAGAAGTCGCCAAGGCGGCCGAACGGCGCGATATCCGCGACCGCTGGCTGCTGTCGGCGCCGGCCCTGTTGATCATCTTCCTGGCAGCGACCGGCCCATTGCTGATCGTGCTGGTCTATTCGTTCCTGACACCCGGTCCTTATGGCGACGTGAAGTGGCAATTCTCGCCGGAGGCGTGGATCTCGGTGTTCATGGAACGCGACATCTTCGACGACACGCTGTCGCTCGCCGCTGCCCATGTCACCATCTTTTGGCGCTCTATCAAGCTTGCCATCGTGACCACACTCGCCACGTTGGTGCTTGGTTTTCCTACCGCCTATTTCATGGCAACGCGCAGCGAGAAGACGCGCGATCTCTGGCTTTTCCTGATCACCATTCCGTTCTGGACCAACCTGCTGATCCGTACCTTCGCCGTGCTGCAGATCATCCGCAACGAGGGTTTGATCAACACGGTGCTGCTCAAGCTCGGCATTATCTCCGCGCCGATCCAGATACTCTTCACCGACACGGCGATCCTTATCGGCATGGCCTATGTCTATCTGCCGCTGATGGTGCTGCCGATCTATGCCAGCATGGAGAAGCTCGATTTCCGGCTGGTCGAAGCCGGCTACGATCTTTATGCGACGCGCTTCCAGGTGCTCAGGCGCATCATTTTCCCGCTGGTCAAGCCCGGCGTCGTCGCTGGCTCGATCCTCGTCTTCATCCCGGCGCTGGGCGCCTATGTCACGCCGAGCCTATTGGGCGGCGGCAAGAACATGATGCTTTCCAACCTGATTGAATTGCAGTTCGGGCAAGGCCGCAACTGGCCGCTCGGCTCGGCGCTGTCGATCGCTGTGATGGTCATCGTCATGGTGGCGCTGCTTGCCTATGTGCGCAATGCCGGACAATCGGAGATGCGTCATGGCTAGCAGCTTCTCCATCAAGCATCAGTCCGGCTTCACCGCGATCGCCGCCACCTGCTTCGTCGTGCTTTATCTGCCGATCGTCGTGCTCGTCGTCTATGCCTTCAACGCCGCGACCTCGACGTCGGAATGGGGCGGCTTTTCGCTCAAATGGTTCCAGTTGGCGTGGCAGAACACGCAAGTCATAGACGCCACCTTGCGCTCCTTTGAGATCGGCGCCACGGCGGCGATCCTGGCCACCGTCTTCGCCACCATGGCGGCGCTCGCTACCACGCGCACGCCGCCCTATCCCGGCCTGACCTTCAAATATGCCGCCATCAACCAGCCTTTGATGGTGCCCGAGATCGTCACTGGCGTGGCGTTGCTGATCTTTTTTTCGCGCATAAAGATATTCACCGGCTATTCGGGGCTCGGCTATCTGATCGCCGCGCATACGGCGTTTTGCATTCCCTTTGCCTATCTGCCGATCCGGGCGCGGCTGGAGAACATGGACCTGACGCTGGAGCGCGCCGCCGCCGATCTCTACGCGACGCCGTGGCAGACGTTCAGGCGCATCACGTTGCCGCTGCTGTGGCCCGGCATTCTGGCGGGACTGATGTTGGCCTTCGTCATCTCGCTCGACGATGTTGTCATCACCGAGTTCGTGAAATCGGGCGGCCAGGACACGCTGCCGACCTACATGCTTGGCCAGATACGTCGAGGGATAACGCCGGAGATCAACGCGATATCGACCGTGTTCCTGCTCTTGTCGGTCGCCATCGTGACGTTGTTTTTCTTCATCAGCAGGAAACGGGACTAGACATGAAAATGGGAGCTAAGACCATGAACTGGAAGACCACGGCGACCGCCATCGGGCTGGCGCTGCTCGCCTCGACGAGCCTTGCTCGCGCCGACGGTGAGCTCAACATCTACAATTGGGGCAACTACACCAGCCCCGATGTGATCAAAAAGTTCGAGCAGAAATACAACGTCAAGGTGACCATCACCGATTACGATTCGAACGATACGGCGCTGGCCAAAGTTCGCCAGGGCGGCACCGGCTTCGACATCGCGGTGCCTTCGCAAACCTTCGTGCCGATCTGGATCAAGGAAGGCCTCGTGCAGGAGACCGATCCCGGCAAGATGGAGAACTTCAAGAACGTGGCGCCAGAATGGGCCAATCCCGATTTCGATCCCGGCCGCAAATATTCCGTGCCGTGGGCCTGGGGCACGGTGGGCATCGTGGTGAACACCGATGTCTACAAGGGGCCGTCGGACAGTTGGGGCATCATCTTCAACACACCAGACGAATTGAAGGGCAAGGTCAACGTCGTGCCGGAAATGAACGACGTCATGTTCGCGGCGACCAAATATGTCGGCGGCGCGCAATGCGCCAGCGACAAGGAAACGCTGAAGAAGGTGCGTGACACGCTGGTTGCTGCCAAGCCGAACTGGATCGCGATGGAATACAATACCATCGAGAAAATGGGCGCCGGCGATTTCAAGGCAACCAGCGACTGGAACGGCTCAGCCCTGCGCCAGCGGCTGGCGAATCCCAAGATCCACTATTTCTATCCCAAGGAAGGTTTTGGCCTCTGGAGCGACAATGTCATGGTCCTGAAGGACGCAAAGAATGTCGAGAACGCCAAGCTGTTCCAGAACTTCATCATGGATCCGGAAAACGCCGCCGGCCTGTCCGCCTTCCACCGCTACGCCAACGGCATTGCCGGTTCCGACAAGTACATGCCAGCCGATATGAAGGATGCGCCGGAAGTCATCATCCCGGAAGACGTCAAGGCGCATGGCGAGCTGCAAAAATTGTGTTCAGAGGAAGTGCAGGCCATCTACAGCAAGATCTGGACCGAACTGCAGAAGTAATCCACATCCGGACGAAACCCGGCGGCAATTGCCGCCGGGCCTTTTCCCGGCGATCGGACTGCCTATGATTTCTTATCGCAACAGCGAACCGGCGCCGCCGATCATGCAGGGTTCGCCGCCGCGGATGGTGCCGCCGAAGCTCGAATGGGACCGGCCGCCATGGAACCGCTGGGCGTTCCAGCATATTCGCGAAATCCTGCCGACCGTCGAGGTCTGGCGCGGCAATGGCCATCGCCACAGGCTGGAGCGAGCCGAGGTCGATCTCGACGTGCTGCCGGTGGGCGACAGCATGGGGCAGCCGACGACGCTGGCTGGACTGCTTGACGAGACTTACACCGACGGCTTCCTGGTGCTGAAGCGCGGCAAGGTCGCCTATGAGCGCTACTTCAACGGCATGACCGAGCGCACGCTGCATCTGTCCCAGTCGATGGCGAAGTCGGTCACCGCATCGGTGTTCGGCATACTGGTCGGACGCGGACTGATCGATCCGGGTTTGCCGGTGACCACCTATCTGCCGGAGCTGGAAGCGACCGGCTGGGAGGGCGCCAGCGTGCAGCATGTGCTCGACATGACGAGCGGGGTGCGCTTTTCCGAGGAATACACCGACCCCTATTCCGACATCGGCCAGGTCGATGTCGCCACCGGCTGGAAGCCGGTGCCGCCGGACTGCGATCCGGAATTGCGCTGGCCATCGCATATGTTCGAACTGATCCTGGGGCTCAAGGAAAAGAGCCGGCCGCACGGCGCTGCCTTCGAATACCGCTCGATCGAGACCGACGTGCTTGCCTTCATCATGGAACGGGTGAGCGGCAAACGGCTGGCGCAGCTGGTTTCGGAAGAGCTCTGGCAAAAGCTCGGCGCGGATGAAAGTGCCTGCTTCACCGTAGACAGCGCCGGCTATGCGGTTGCCGATGGCGGCTTCAACGCCACGCTGCGCGATTATGGCCGCTTCGGCCAGCTGATCCTCGGCAATGGTGGCGGCATCGTGCCGGCCGACTGGATCGAGGCGACGCGCAATGGCAGGCATGGGCCGGATTTCAGTCCCAGCCTGCCGGAAGGCAGCTATCGCAACCAGTTCTGGATCGAGGATCCGCGCTCGCGGGCGCTGATGTGCCGTGGCGTGTTCGGACAGCTGATCCACATCGACTGGGATACGAAAATGGTCGTGGTCAAGCTTTCGAGCTATCCGGATTTCACCAACGTCGCCTATTCTGTGGCGACGCTGCAAGCGGTGCACGCCATCGCCGCAGCGCTCGCCTGAAACTCGGCCAAAAGATCCTGAAGGGACGCTATGACCGGCAAGACCGCGTTTGAGACCAGGTATGGCTTTGCCCGAAACCAAGTGCTGCTCGGCAATTGGCGGGAAAGCCCGTTCAGCCGGTGGTCGTTCCAGAATGTCGGCGAGCTGGTGCCGAGCGCTGCCGTGACGGCAAGGCCGGGCAGCAGCGAGGCGCCGGCGCAGGATTTCGGCGGGCTACTTGGCGAAAAGGTCGCCCTTGCAGGCGGCGCGGAGACTGTCGCGGCGTTTCTCGCGCGCTCCGATACCGACGCGCTGACGATCATGAAAGCCGGCAAATTCGTCGGCGACTGGTTCGCACCGCATATGGAGTTCGGTTCACGCCACATCGTCTTTTCGATCAGCAAGTCGCTGACCGCCATTGTTGCCGGCATATTGGAAGGCGAGGGGATTTTCGATCCGCAGGCTCCGGTAAGCCGCTACCTGCCCGAAGCCCCCGGCTCGGCCTATGGCGATGCACGTGTGCGGCACGTGCTCGACATGAGTGTCAGCCTCGATTTCGAAGAGGCCTATCTCGATCCGGACAGCGCCTTCGCCCGCTATCGCCGTGCAATGCTGTGGAATCCAGGCGGGGGCACCGAGGGCCTGGCCACTTTCCTCACGACGCTGCAGAGCCTGACCGAGCCGCATGGCCGGACGTTCCGCTACCTTTCGCCCAATTCCGACCTGCTCGGCATCCTGCTCGAACGCGCGTCTGGCCAGCGTTTCGCCGATCTGATGCGCGAGAAATTATGGGAGCCGCTCGGCGCCGTCGGCGACGCCTCGGTGACAGTCGACATGGAAGGCACGGCGCGTACCGCCGGCGGCATTTCGGTGACACCGCGCGACCTTGCGCGCGTCGGCGAGATGATGCGGCAAGGTGGCGTGGCCAATGGCCGCCGCGTCGTGCCGGAAGCCTGGATGCGCGACACGACCGAAACCGGCGGTGACGCCGAGGCATGGCGGCGCGGCACGATGGCGTCCCTGTTTCCGCGTGGCCGCTATCGCAACAAATGGTACCAGACGGGCGCGGCAAGCGGCGCCTTCTGCGGCATCGGCATTCACGGCCAGTGGCTTTACGTCAATCCGATGGCTGAAATTGTCATCGCAAAGATGTCGTCGCAGCCGGTACCGGTCGACGATCCGCTCGATCTGGATTTGATTTCTTTCTTCGAGGCGCTGAGCCGGATGGTCTGATCCGATCTGTACCGCTCATGCAGCTTTCCTGTGGACCTTTCAGCGGGTTGAAAACGCTGCGGTTGGCGCAGCGGGCGTCTCCGCCTATGGTCGCTGCTCTTTTCGACCAACGACAGGTAGGACATGGCATCCGACATCAAGCGCATCGCAATCATCATAGCCGCCGAAATCGGCGCGCGGCCCGAACAGGCTGCGGCGGCGATCGGTTTGCTGGACGACGGCGCGACAGTGCCCTTCGTGGCGCGCTACCGCAAGGAGGTCACCGGCGGCCTCGACGACACGCAGCTGCGCGATCTTGCCGAGCGGCTCGCCTATCTGCGCGAACTCGACGCGCGCCGCGACACCATCCTTGGTTCGATCCGCGAGCAGGGCAAGCTAACCGAGGGGCTTGAAGCGAAAATCGCTGCTGCCGTGACCAAGGCGGAACTCGAAGATATCTACCTGCCTTACAAGCCGAAGCGCCGGACCAAGGCCGAGATCGCGCGCGAGCGTGGGCTGGGCCCGCTGGCGGAAGCTATTCTCGCCGACCGTGCGGCCACGCCCGCCGAGCTGGCGCTGGCCTACATCAGCGAAGGCGTGGCAGACGCCAAGGCAGCGCTCGAGGGTGCGCGCGACATCCTGTCCGAGCAGTTCGCCGAGAATGCCGACCTGGTCGGCAGATTGCGGACTTATATGAAGGAACGCGCATTCCTGCGGTCGCGCGTCGTCGACGGCAAGCAGGAGGCCGGCGCCAAATTTTCGGACTATTTCGACCATGTAGAGCGCTGGGCCAACGTGCCGAGCCATCGCGCGCTGGCCATGCTGCGCGGCCGCAACGAGGAGGTTCTGTCGCTCGACATCGAGGTCGATGCCGACGATGCCTCGCCGGTGAAGCCGGTCGAGCGGATGATTGCCGATGCTTATGCCATCGGCCGCCAGTTGCCGGGAGACCGCTGGCTGATGGAAGTAGCCAGCTGGACCTGGCGCATAAAGCTGTCGCTGCACCTGACGCTCGATCTGATGCGGGACTTGCGTGAACGGGCCGAGGAAGAAGCGATCCATGTCTTCGCCCGCAATCTCAAGGATTTGCTGCTTGCCGCCCCTGCCGGCTCACGGCCGACGATGGGCCTCGATCCGGGCATTCGCACCGGCGTCAAGGTGGCGGTGGTGGACGGCACCGGCAAGCTGCTGGCGACGACGACGGTCTATCCGTTCCCGCCGAAGAATGATGTCCGCGGCACGCAGGCCGAACTGGCCAAGCTCATCCGGCTGCATAAAGTCGAGCTGATCTCGATCGGCAACGGCACCGGCAGCCGCGAGACTGAAAGGCTGGTGGCCGACATGCTGGCTGACATGCCTGCCGGGTCCGGGCCGAAGCCGCTCAAGGTGATCGTCAGCGAAGCCGGTGCCTCGGTCTATTCCGCCTCGGCAACGGCGGCGGCGGAATTTCCCGGCCTCGACGTGTCGCTGCGCGGGGCGGTGTCGATCGCCCGGCGCCTGCAGGATCCGCTCGCCGAACTGGTCAAGATCGAGCCGAAGTCGATCGGCGTCGGCCAGTATCAGCACGACGTCGATCAGTACCGCCTCGGCCGCTCGCTGGAAGCGGTGGTCGAGGATGCGGTCAACGCCGTCGGCGTCGACCTCAACACGGCGTCAGCGCCGCTTCTGGCGCGGGTTTCGGGTCTCGGCGCATCGCTGGCCGAGGCGATCGTTGCGCACCGGGACGCGACCGGCCCGTTCGCAAACCGCCGCGAGCTGTTGAAGGTCTCCCGCCTTGGACCCCGCGCGTTCGAGCAATGCGCCGGCTTCCTGCGCATTCCCGACGGCAGCGAGCCGCTCGATGCCTCCGCCGTGCATCCGGAAGCCTATGGCGTGGCCAAGAAGATCGTTGCGGCCTGCGGGCGCGACGTTCGCTCTCTGATGGGCGACAGCGCCGCACTCAAGGCGCTCGATCCGCGCGTCTTCGTCGATGAGCGCTTCGGCCTGCCGACGGTGCGCGACATCCTGGCGGAGCTGGAAAAGCCCGGCCGCGATCCGCGCCCCGGCTTCAAGACCGCGACCTTTGCCGATGGCATCGACGACATCAAGGATCTGAAGCCCGGCATGCAGCTTGAAGGCACCGTCACCAATGTCGCGGCCTTCGGTGCCTTCGTCGATATCGGCGTGCACCAGGACGGATTGGTGCACGTCTCGCAACTGGCTGATCGGTTCATCAAGGACGCGCATGAGGTGGTCAAGGCCGGCGACGTGGTCAAGGTGCGTGTCGTCGACGTCGATATCAAGCGCAAGCGCATCGGCCTGTCGATGCGCAAGGATGGCGACGGTGGCGCACCGAAGCCACGCGACAATGGCAGCAGGCCGGTGCCGCGCGCGCCGGCGCCCCAACGCCAGTCGGAGCGGCCGGCGCAGCAGGGCGCGTTCGGCGCCGCGTTGGCCGATGCGTTGAAGCGGAAATAATTCGCGAGCCGGGCTGTGGCAGGTCAGACGGCGGCGCTCGACATTGATGATCCATCACCAATGCTCATGGATCGGCGAAGCTATTTCGTTTGATTTTTTCAGGACGGGAGCCGATAAGCCGCGCGTTTCAAGATTTCTGTTTCGATGCATGTCGTTATCTCCAGGCTGCCGAACACCCTCGGGTCAGGCCCGCGGGCAAGCTTTGGGCGACATGCACGAGTTTGGGAGACCGAGAGCCATGGCCGCCGACAAGAACGCATTCGTCTGGGATGATCCTTTCCTGATCGAGGACCAGCTTTCGGAGGACGAGCGCATGGTGCGCGATGGCGCCGCGGCGTTTGCCGCCGACAAGCTCGCTCCGAAGATCGAGGAAGCCTACCTCGAGGAAAAGACCGACGCCGGGATCTTTCGCGAAATGGGCGAGGCGGGTCTGCTCGGCATCACCATCCCCGAGGAATATGGCGGGCTCGGCGCCAACTACGTCACCTACGGGCTGGTCGCGCGGGAAGTGGAGCGGATCGATTCCGGCTATCGGTCGATGATGAGCGTGCAGTCGTCGCTGGTGATGTATCCGATCCATGCCTATGGCTCGGAAGAACAACGCAGGAAATACCTGCCGAAGCTGGCGTCGGGCGAATGGATCGGCTGCTTTGGCTTGACCGAACCTGATGCCGGTTCCGACCCGGGCGGCATGAAGACGCGGGCCGAGAAGACCGCGAACGGCTACAGGATCTCCGGCTCGAAAATGTGGATTTCCAACGCGCCGATCGCCGACATTTTCGTCGTTTGGGCAAAGTTGTCCGACGAAAGTGGGGGCGCGCATGACAACCAGATTCGCGGCTTTGTCCTGGAAAAGGGCATGAACGGGCTGTCGGCGCCGAAGATCGGCGGCAAGCTGTCGCTTCGCGCGTCGATCACCGGCGAAGTGGTGATGGAAGGCGTCGAGGTCGGCGAGGACGCGCTGCTGCCCAATGTCTCGGGTCTCAAAGGACCGTTCGGCTGCCTCAACCGGGCGCGCTACGGCATCTCCTGGGGTGCGATGGGCGCGGCGGAGGATTGCTGGCACCGTGCTCGCCAGTATGGCCTCGACCGCAAGCAGTTCGGCAAGCCGCTGGCCGGCACGCAGCTTTTCCAGAAGAAGCTCGCCGACATGCAGACCGAGATCGCGCTCGGCCTGCAGGGCAGCCTGCGCGTCGGGCGGCTTATGGACGAAGGCAAGATGGCGCCGGAGATGATCTCGCTGGTCAAGCGCAACAATTGCGGCAAGGCGCTCGACATCGCCCGCCAAGCCCGCGACATGCATGGCGGCAACGGCATCCAGATCGGCTACCACGTCATGCGCCACGCGCAGAACCTGGAGACGGTCAACACCTATGAGGGCACGCATGACGTGCATGCGCTGATCCTCGGACGGGCGCAGACCGGGTTGCAGGCGTTCTTTTAGCATCGGCAGGGGTCCTCCGCTTCCAGGGGGCCATTGCCTGGCATCTCCCCCGCAAGGCGGGCGATCGGCAGCTTTCGTCGGCGGTGCCACATTTTGTTCTTGCTTTGTGCCGGCAGCTATGCTACTAATTTGGATATGGTGCTAATTGGCTCCAACGACCCGCCCGCCGAGGCGGGTTTTTCTTTTCCGCTGTTTTCGACGAAGCATCGCGTGTGCTGCCGATCATCGATATCGGCGGGAAGCGCCCGGTGCTGGACCCGCCGCACCTCGGCCCAGCACCGTTGCAACGTCATGCCGCCACGCGGAATCCCAAGGTCGGCGCTCCGTTTCGTGAAGCTATGAAAGCTTCTTAATTTAGGTGCAGCGCAACATCTCTGCTTGGAGAATGCTCAGCATTCGTGTCAGGGTTCAGCGAACTCCTTTTGAAACGCCGACCTCAGGGGCACCATGGCAATTCTGGCAGCCGTCTATCACCTGACCCACTACAAATACGACAGGCCGGTCGTCTTGGGCCCGCAAGTCATAAGGTTGCAGCCTGCGCCGCATTCCCGCACGAAAGTGCTCAGCCATTCGCTGAAGGTCGGGCCGGCAAATCACTTCGTCAATTTGCAGCAGGATCCCTACGGCAATTTCCTTGCCCGCTTCGTCTTCCCCGAGCCGGTGACGGAACTGAAGATCGAGGTCGATCTCGTTGCCGACATGACAGTCTACAATCCGTTCGATTTCTTCGTCGAGCCCTCGGCCGAGACGTTTCCGTTCGAATACCCCGAAGAGATCAGGGACGATCTGACCATCTACCGGACGCCGGAACCGGCGGGGCCGCTGTTGGAGGCATTCCTCAAAACCCTCGACCGCAGCCCGACCAACACCGTCAATTTTGTCGTCGACCTCAATGCGAGGCTGCAGCGCGAGATCGCCTATATCGTGCGCATGGAAACCGGCGTCTTCTCGCCCGAGGAAACGCTGGCCGCCGGCAAGGGGTCGTGCCGGGATTCCAGCTGGCTCCTGGTGCAGATACTGAGGAACCTCGGCATCGCTGCGCGCTTCGTTTCCGGCTACCTGATCCAGCTGAAGCCCGACCTCGTCGCGCTTGACGGACCGCCCGGCACCGCAGTCGACTTCACCGATCTCCATGCCTGGTGCGAGGTGTATCTGCCGGGCGCCGGCTGGATCGGCTTCGACCCGACCTCCGGCCTGCTCACCGGCGAAAGCCATGTGCCTCTCGCGGCAACGCCGCATTTCCGCAATGCCGCGCCGATCTCCGGCATGGCGAGCTTCGCCAATGTCGAGTTCGGCTTCGACATGCGGGTCGACCGCATCGCCGAGCATCCGCGCATTACCAAGCCGTTTTCCGACGAAAGCTGGCAGGCGCTCGATGCGCTGGGCAACCAGGTTGACGCCGCGCTTGATGCCGGCGACGTGCGGCTGACCATGGGCGGCGAGCCGACCTTCGTCTCGATCGACGATTTCGAGGCTGCAGAGTGGAACACCGCCGCCGTCGGGCCAACCAAACGCGAAAAGGCCGATGCGCTGATCCGCCGGCTGCGCGAGCGCTTCGCGCCGGGCGGCTTCCTGCATTACGGACAGGGCAAATGGTATCCCGGCGAAAGCCTGCCGCGCTGGACCTTCTCGCTCTACTGGCGCACCGACGGCGAGCCGGTGTGGAGCGACCCGTCGCTGATCGCGCATGAAAAGAGCGAGGCGGATGTCGGACCGATGCAGGCCGAGAGCCTGCTGACCGCGATTGCCGACGAACTCGGCATCGACAAGACGATGGTCAGCGAAGCCTATGAGGACCCCGCCGAATGGCTGCTCAAGGAAGGCAAGCTGCCTGACAACGTCGATCCTTCCAATTCGAAGCTGGAGGACCCGGAGGAGCGCAGCCGCATGGCGCGGGTGTTCGAACGCGGGCTGACCAAGCCGTCGGGCTATGTGCTGCCTGTCCAGCGCTGGAACAGCCAGGCGTCAGGACCGCGCTGGCGCTCGGAGAAGTGGAAGACGCGGCGCGGCAGGCTGTTCCTGGTGCCGGGAGATTCACCGGTAGGTTACCGCCTGCCGCTCGGCACGCTGCCTTACGTGCCGCCGGCGCAGTTCCCCTACATCGTGCCGGTCGACCCATCGCTGCCGCGCGGACCATTGCCGGCGCGTGAGGCGATCTTGCCCGATTCTGCTTCTTCGCCTGCGTCGGCCGAACTTGAAGGCGCCGACGAAATGGCGCGACGCCAGCAGGCCGTTTCCTTCACGGCCGTTACCGGCCAGCAGGACCGCGTCGAACAGGAGATCACCGAGATCGGCGGCGCCGTGCGCACGGCACTTTCGGCCGAGCCGCGCGACGGACGGCTTTGTGTGTTCATGCCGCCTGTCGAGGCGCTGGAGGACTATCTCGAACTGGTCGCGGCGGCGGAGAACGCGGCAAAGGCTATTGGCCTGCCTGTGCATATCGAGGGTTACGGCCCGCCGCACGATCCGCGCCTCAACGTCATCCGTGTGGCACCCGATCCCGGCGTCATCGAAGTCAATATCCACCCCGCCGCGAATTGGCAGGATTGCGTGGCGACGACCACGGCGATCTACGAGGAGGCGCGGCAGACGCGGCTTGGCGCCGACAAGTTCATGATCGATGGCCGCCATACCGGCACCGGCGGCGGCAACCACGTTGTCGTCGGCGGCGCAACGCCCAATGACAGTCCGTTCCTGCGCCGCCCCGACCTGTTGAAAAGCCTGGTGCTGCAGTGGCAGCGGCATCCGTCGCTGTCCTATCTGTTCTCCGGCCTGTTCATCGGCCCGACCAGCCAGGCGCCACGCTTCGACGAGGCACGCCACGATTCGCTCTACGAACTCGAAATCGCGATGGCGCAGGTGCCGCATCCGGACAAGGGCGCGGCACCGCTGCCGTGGCTGGTCGACCGGCTGTTCCGCAACCTTCTGACCGACGTGACCGGCAATACCCATCGCTCGGAAATCTGCATCGACAAGCTATTTTCGCCGGACGGGCCGACCGGCCGGCTCGGGCTGGTCGAATTCCGCGGCTTCGAGATGCCGCCCAACGCGCGCATGAGCCTGGCGCAGCAATTGCTGGTGCGCGCCATCATCGCTCGGGCCTGGAAGAACCCGCTCGACGGCCGCTTCGTGCGCTGGGGCACCTCGCTGCACGACCGTTTCATGCTGCCGCATTATGTCTGGGCTGACTTTCTCGATGTGCTGGACGACCTCAAGCTGAACGGCTTTGCATTCCGTCCGGAATGGTTCGACGCCCAGCTCGAATTCCGCTTCCCGTTCTGCGGCGAGGTCCAGCATGCCGGTATCAAGCTGGAGCTCAGGCAGGCGCTGGAGCCGTGGCATGTGATGGGCGAGCAAGGCGCGATCGGCGGCACCGTGCGCTTTGTCGATTCCTCCGTCGAGCGGCTGCAGGTGAAGACCGAGGGGCTCAACCCGGAGCGTCACGCGGTCGTCTGCAACGGCCGCCTGGTGCCGATGAAGGTGACCGACAACCGCGAGATCGCGGTGGCCGGCGTGCGCTTCAAGGCCTGGCAGCCGGCGTCGGGCCTGCATCCGGCGCTGCCGGTCAACACGCCGCTGGTCTTCGACATCTATGACCGCTGGTCGGGCCGCGCGGTCGGCGGCTGCGTCTACCACGTCGCGCATCCCGGCGGGCGCAGCTACGACACGTTCCCCGTCAACGGCAACGAAGCGGAGGCGCGGCGGCTCGCCCGCTTCGAGCCGCGTGGCCATACGCCGTCCAGCTATGTGCTGCGCAACGAAGAAGGCTCTGAAGATTTCCCGATGACCCTTGACCTTCGGCGACCGCAAAGACTCTGATCAGCCATGGCGAAGGGGAATCACAAAAGGCTGCGCAGCAAGCCGCAGACCCACAGTCTGCTGGAGCACTACCAGCCGATCGACGGCGTCGTCGACGAGATGGTCGATGCGTCGGGCAATCCGCGGCCGGCCTGGCGGCACTTCATCGAGGCGCTGGAGGACCTGGGGCCGGAAAAGCTTGCCCAGCGCTTCGCCCGCGCCGACCAATACCTCCGCGACGCCGGCGTCTACTACCGAGTCTATGACAAGGCCGGCGCCAACGAGCGGGAATGGCCGCTGGCACATGTGCCGCTGCTGATCGAGGAGCAGGAATGGGCTGAGATCAGCGCCGGCCTGGTCCAGCGCGCCGATCTGTTCGAGGAGACCATCGCCGACATTTACGGGCCGAACCGGCTGGTCGAGAAAGGCATTCTGCCGGCCGGATTGATCGCGGCCAGCCCGGAATATTTGCGGCCGGTCGTCGGCACCAGGCCGGCCAGCGGCCATTTCCTGCATTTCTGCGCCTTCGAGCTCGGTCGTGGCCCGGACGGCCGCTGGTGGGTGCTTGGCGACCGCACACAGGCCCCATCTGGCGCCGGCTTCGCACTGGAAAACCGCGTCGCCACCACCAGGGCGCTGTCCGACATCTACGGCGAAATGCATGTGCACCGCCTGGCCGGCTTCTTCCGCCGTTTTCGCGATGCGCTGATCGGCATGGCCAAGCAAGCCGGTGGCCGTGTCGCCATCCTGACGCCGGGACCGCTGAACGAAACCTATTACGAACATGCCTATATCGCCCGCTATCTCGGCATCATGCTGCTCGAGGGCGAGGACCTGACCGTCTCGGGCGGCAGGCTGATGGTGCGCACGGTTTCGGGGCTGATGCCGGTGAGCGTCTTGTGGCGGCGGCTCGACGCCGCCTTCGCCGATCCGCTCGAACTGCGGCCGGACTCGCAGATCGGCACGCCGGGGCTGGTCGAAGCGGTCCGGCAGGGGGCGGTTTCGGCCGTCAACGCGCTGGGCTCCGGCCTGATGGAGACACGCGCGCTGCTCGCCTTCCTGCCGAAGATTTCGCGCGCCCTGCGCAACGAGGAACTGCTGCTGCCGACCGTGGCGACGTGGTGGTGCGGGCAGGAGGCGGAGCGCGAGCATGTGCTCGCCAATATCGATAGCATGGTGATCGGTCCGGCGCTGTCGACGCGGCTCGCCTTCGAGGATGACGGCTCGACCAAGCTCGGGTCAGCGCTGTCGGTCGAGGAGCGGGCCGAACTCGTCGCCCGGATCGAACGGGACGGCGGCGACTTCGTCGGCCAGGAAGCGGTGACGCTGTCGACCACCCCGGTCTATGTCGGCGGCTGGCTGGAGCCGCGGCCGGCAAGCCTGCGCGTCTATCTGGCGCGGACGCCCGAAGGCTGGACCGTGATGCCGGGCGGTTTTGCCCGTGTCGGCTTTTCGCTCGACCCGACGGCCATCGCCATGCAGCGTGGCGGCCAGGCGGCGGATGTCTGGGTGGTCAGCGACAGGCCGGTGGAGCGCGAGACGCTGCTGCCGCAGGAGCACGACAGCTTTACCCGAACCTTGCCAGGCAGCCTGCCCAGCCGCGCGGCGGAAAACCTGACATGGCTTGGGCGCTATATCGAGCGGTCGGAAGACACGGTGCGCATCCTGCGCGCCTACCATGTGCGGCTGGCCGAGACATCCGATCCCGAGATGCCGCTGCTCGCCGATATCAGGGACCATCTCGCGCCGTTCGGCATCGACGTCGAGACGGCAATCCCATTGGGGCTCATCAGCACCCTGGACAGCGCCGTCTACAGTGCCGGACAGATCCGAGACCGTTTCTCGCCGGATGGCTGGCTGGCATTGAAGGATCTGTCGAAGACCATCCATCAATTTGCCGCCACTGTGGCGCCGGGCGATGACGCGACAAGGGCAATGACGGTGATCCTGCGCAAGCTGGCCGGGTTTTCCGGCCTGCTGCACGAGAACATGTACCGCTTTGCCGGCTGGCGTTTCCTCGAAATCGGCCGCAGGCTCGAACGCGGCATCCAGATCGCCCGCACGCTCGCCCGGCTGACCAGAGCCCAGGCGCCTGAAGGCGCACTCGACATGATGCTGGAGATCGGCGACAGCGTCATGACGCACCGTCGGCAATATCCGGTGCAGGCGGGGCGGCGCACGGTGGTCGACCTTCTGGCGCTCGATCCGCTCAACCCGCGCTCGATCCTTTTCCAGCTCGAACGGCTGAAGGCCGAAATCGCGCTGCTGCCCTCCGTCGGGGCTGAAGGCCATATGTCGCCGGCGGCCAAGGAAATTCTGCAGCTCAACACGTCGATCGCCATCAAGGAGCCCTCGGACATGACGGCCGAGGCCCTCGGCGATCTCGCCAATGAAATCGGCGGGCTCTACAACAGCCTCGCCAAAGCCTATTTCGGGTAGAGACAGCATGCTCTACGACATCAGGCTTCACCTGCGTTACGACTATGATGCGGCGGCCGGTGGCGGCCGCCATCAGGTGCGCGTGCTGCCGCCGACCATCCCTGGCGTGCAGCGCGTCGTCGCCGCTTCACTGTCTTTTGTGCCGGCGCCCAGCGAACGCTCCGACTTTTCCGACTTTTTCGGCAACAGTGTCACCTCGATCGCCTTTCGTGACGCGCATGATGCGCTCGACATCAGGATGAGCGCGCGTGTTTCAGTGTCGCGGCCGGAGCCCGGGCTCGACGTATCGCCGGACATACGCCGGCTGAGGGAAGAACTCGGCGCCGTGCACTCGCTGGCGCCGGCGTCGCCGCATCACTTTCTGGCCACCAGCGATCATGCCGGCATCGACCCGGCAATCACTGCCTATGCGAAAGACAGTGCCGGCAGTTCGACAGTCGGCACGGCCATGGCTCTGTGCAACCGCATTCACCGCGATTTCACCTATGACGGCGAGGCGACCACCGTGCAGACGCGGGCCAGCGACGCCTTCGGCCTGAAGCGCGGCGTCTGCCAGGATTTTTCCCACATCATGATCGCCGGCCTGCGCGGCCTCGGCATTCCTGCCGGCTATGTCAGCGGGTTCCTGCGCACCATCCCGCCGCGCGGAAAGCCGCGGCTCGAAGGCGCCGACGCCATGCATGCCTGGGTCAAGGTGTGGTGCGGACGCGATGCCGGCTGGCAGGAATTCGATCCGACCAATGGCATGCGGGCAAGCAACGACCATATCACGGTCGGCTACGGCCGCGACTACTCCGATGTGGCGCCGATCGTCGGCGTGTTGAAAACCACGGGCGGGCAGGTCGGCGAACAGGCGGTCGACGTCATACCGGTCGTGCTCGAAAAGGCGTGATGACGCATGTCTTCGTTGCACGGCGACGTCGATAGGCTGTTCTGGAACCAAGAGATCAAGAGGCGGTGGAACCCGCAGCCGGCAAGCGGCTTATCTACGGAAATTCCGTGGAGAGGACATGCTCGACAAATCCGAGTCGTCGTCTGGCCGATCGGCTGTGAGGAAAGCTGCACCAAAGAACGGGGTGCCGCGGAACGGGGCGCTGGAGAATGGCGCGCAAGCCTCGGCCGTTCGGGCCTCGCTCAATTATGTCACCGACACTGAACCCGGTATTCGCCGGCTGCGTTCGGGCAAGGGGTTCTCGTACAAAGGACCCGACGGGCGGATTGTCGACGGGGAGGCGCTGGCACGCATCAAGGCGCTCGCCATCCCCCCGGCCTGGACGGACGTCTGGATCTCGCCGGATTCCGATGGTCATATCCAGGCGACCGGTAGGGACCAGCGTGGACGCAAACAATACCGCTATCACCCGCACTGGGCGGAGGAGCGTGACGGCGTCAAATATTCGAGCCTGGTCGCCTTCGCCGAGAGCCTGCCCGAACTGCGGCGGCAGATCGACGTCGATTTGCGCCGTCACGGCCTGCCGCTGGAACGCGTCGTTTCGGCTATCGTCTGGCTGCTCGACAACACGATGATCCGTGTCGGCAATGCCGCCTACGCGCGCGACAATAAGAGTTTTGGGTTGACCACGCTGCGCGACCGCCATGTCGACATCAAGGGCTCGAGCCTGCGCTTCGCCTTCATCGGCAAATCCGGCAAGGAATGGAGATTGAAGCTTGTCGATCGCCGGATTGCCAAGGTCGTGCGTGGAGCGCAGGACCTGCCGGGGCAGAAGTTGTTCCAGTATCTCGACGAGGAGGGAAACAGGCGTCCGGTGCGCTCAGACGACGTCAACCGCTATATCAGGGAACACGCCGGAGCGGAGTTCAGTTCCAAGCACTTCAGAACCTGGGGTGGCACCATTCATGCCGCGTCGCTGTTTGCCCAAACCGAACGTCCCGAAAGCCAGGCGCAGCAAAAGCGGGTGATGAACAATGTCATCGACAAGGTTGCCGAGCGGCTTGGCAACACACGCGCGGTCTGTCGCCAATGCTATATTCATCCGGAGGTCTTCCGCGCCTGGTCCGAAGGACGGCTGCTCGACGAAATGGCGGATGCCAACAAAGGCAAGCGCTCGGTCGCCGGGCTAGACGACGAGGAGGCCCTGGTCTTGAGATGGCTGAAGGCGAGAGAAAGCTGACGTCGGACCGCGGCGTATTTTTTTGTCGACGCCATGTCGGCATCGGTCCTAGTGTTTCGTCCTTTGAGAAAAGGACGAACCATGCTCTACGCGATCCTCTGCTATGCCTCTGAAGACGTCGTCTGCTCCTGGAGCAAGGAGCAGGACGATGCCGTCATGGAAAAACTTCTGGGTGTGCAGGAAAAATATGCCCAGGCGGGCCGCCTTGGCCCGGTGGCGCGGCTCTTGCCGACGACCGCGGCGACGACGCTGAGGAAGGTCAAGGGCGAATCGATCGTCATCGACGGCCCGTTTGCCGAAACCAAGGAACAGTTCCTCGGCTTCTACACGCTCGAATGCGCCGACCTCGATGAGGCGGTCGACTTCGCGCGTGAGCTTTCCGAGGTCAACCCGAGCGGCGGCTCCTATGAAATCCGGCCGGTCTCGCTCTTCAATCCCGCCAAGGTTTCCGCATGACCGAACTCGCCTGGATCAGCACGGCAATCAGCACCGCTCGCCCGCAGGTGATGGGGGCATTGCTGCGCTACTTCCGCGACCTCGACGCGGCGGAGGAAGCATTCCAGGACGCCTGCCTGAGGGCACTGAACAACTGGCCGAAAAACGGCCCGCCGCGCGATCCGGCAGCCTGGCTGATCTTCGTCGGCCGCAACAGCGGCATCGATGCGGTGCGCAAGCGCGCCAAGCAGGCGCCGCTGCCGGAGGAGGAGCAGATCTCCGACCTGGAAGATGCCGAGAGCGACGTCGCCGAGCGGCTGGACGGGGCGCATTACCGTGACGATATTTTGCGGCTGCTGTTCATCTGCTGCCATCCAGACCTGCCGGCCACACAGCAGATCGCCGTGGCGTTGCGCATCGTCTCCGGCCTGACGGTCAAGCAGATCGCCCGCGCCTTCCTCGTCGGTGAGAGCGCGATGGAGCAGCGTATCACGCGCGCCAAGGCGCGTATCGCCGACGCCGGGGTGCCGTTCGAGACGCCGGGAGCGGTCGAGCGCTCCGAACGGCTCGCCGCCGTCGCTGCCATGGTCTACCTGATCTTCAACGAAGGCTATTCCAGCAACAGCGGCGAGGCATCGGCGCGTGCGCCGCTTTGCGAAGAGGCGATCCGGCTGGCCCGGCTGCTGCTCAGGCTGTTCCAGACCGAGCCGGAGATCATGGGGCTGACGGCGCTGTTGCTGCTGCAACATGCACGCGCGCCTGCCCGCTTCGACGAGAACGGCGAGATCGTGCTGCTCGAAGACCAGGACCGCAGCCTGTGGAGCCGCAAGATGATCGATGAAGGCCTGGCGCTGGTCGATAAGGCGTTGCGCCATCGCAAGCCCGGTCCGTACCAGGTGCAAGCGGCGATCGCCGCACTGCATGCGCGGGCGGAAAAGCCCGAGGATACGGACTGGAACGAGATCGACCTGCTCTACGGCCTGCTCGAGCAGATGCAGCCGTCGCCGGTGGTGACGCTCAACCGCGCCGTCGCGGTCTCCAAGGTGCGTGGACCGGAAGCCGCACTCGCCATGATCGAGCCGCTGGAGGGGCGGCTTTCCGGCTATTTCCATTTCTTCGGCCTCAAGGGCGGACTGCTGATGCAGCTTGACCGCGGCGAGGAGGCGCGCGTCGCTTTCGACCGCGCCATCGCGCTTGCCAATACCGCCGCCGAGGCCGCGCATATCCGCATGCATATCGACCGGCTGATGAAAGAAGGCGCCAAGCAAACGGCGCATTGATCCGACGCCTTCGCCTGGTTCAACGGTCTGACCTTTGCTTAGACCATGCCGGGGTGGCGATTTTTCCCTGAAACGAGTAATGCCACGCCATGACAGCGCCTGGTGTGCCAACCGGCAGGGGGCGGGTATGGCGCCAGGCTTGGACCGACGCCATATGAGCGACGGGATCTGAAAGGGATGAAAATGACGATTGCGAAGGAAACGGCCGGGCTTCTGGCGAAACTGGGCGTTGCCGAAGGCGCGCTCACGGGCGGCGACCTCATCGTCCGCAGCCCGGTGACCGGCGAGCAGATCGCCGCGCTGAAGACCATCTCGCCGGCCGATGCGGCGACGACCATCGACAATGCCTACAAAGCTTTCCTGGCGTGGCGGCAGGTGCCAGCTCCCAAGCGTGGAGAACTGGTACGGCTGCTCGGCGAGGAATTGCGCACACACAAGGCCGAGCTTGGCCGGTTGGTATCGATCGAAGTCGGCAAGATCCCATCCGAGGGTCTTGGCGAAGTGCAGGAGATGATCGACATCTGCGATTTCGCCGTCGGTCTTTCCCGGCAACTGTACGGCCTGACCATCGCCACCGAGCGTCCCGGCCATCGTATGATGGAAACCTGGCATCCGCTCGGCGTCGTCGGGGTCATCTCGGCCTTCAACTTTCCGGTCGCGGTATGGTCGTGGAACGCAGCACTTGCGCTGGTCTGCGGCGACGCGGTGGTGTGGAAGCCGTCCGAGAAGACACCGCTGACGGCGCTCGCCTGCGAAGCGATCTTCAAGCGTGCAGCAGAGCGTTTCGGCGATGCGCCGAAGGGGCTGGCGCCGGTTCTGATCGGCGATCGCGCCGTCGGCGAGATCCTGGTCGATCATCCCAAGGTGCCGCTGGTCTCGGCGACCGGCTCGACGCGCATGGGCAGGGACGTCGGACCACGGCTGGCGAAGCGCTTTGCCCGTGCCGTGCTGGAGCTCGGCGGCAACAATGCCGGCATCGTCTGCCCGACGGCCGATCTCGACATGGCGCTCCGCGCAATCGCCTTCGGCGCCATGGGCACGGCCGGCCAGCGCTGCACGACGCTCAGGCGCCTGTTCGTGCATGAGAGCGTCTACGACCAGCTCGTTCCGCGCCTGAAGAAGGCCTATGGAAGCGTCTCGGTCGGCAATCCGCTGGAGACAAGCGCTCTGGTCGGCCCGCTGATCGATAAGGCTGCCTACAAGAATATGCAGAAGGCGCTGGAGGAGGCGGCTTCGCATGGCGGTAAGATAACCGGCGGAATGCGGGTCGAGAACGGCCATCCCGAGGCCTACTATGTGCGTCCGGCGCTGGTCGAAATGCCGCGGCAGGTTTCGCCAGTGACGGAGGAGACCTTCGCGCCCATCCTCTACGTGATGAAATATTCGGACTTCGACGCCGTGCTAGAAGAACACAATGCGGTGGGAGCGGGGCTGTCATCGTCGATCTTTACCCGCGACCTGCAGGAATCCGAGCGCTTTCTTAGCGTCGACGGATCGGACTGCGGCATCGCCAACGTCAATATAGGCACGTCAGGGGCCGAGATCGGCGGCGCCTTCGGTGGCGAGAAGGAAACCGGCGGCGGCCGCGAGAGCGGTTCCGATGCCTGGAAGGCCTATATGCGGCGCGCTACCAATACGGTGAACTATTCCAAGGCGCTGCCGCTTGCGCAGGGCGTGTCGTTCGACATCGATTGAAATGCCAGACCTCCGTCGCGGCGGCGCCAAGGCCGCCACGACGGCGTTCGGCTTGCGGTTCAGCTGGCGTCGGGAGTTACAACACAATTGTCGAAGGCTGAATCGATGATGGCGAGCTTGACCGCCTGGGCGGTCATGTATTCCTGATAGAACTCGCTCGACACCCACATGACCGAATGACCGCGCTGGCCCAGCCAGCCGATGCTGCCGAGTTCCTCCGCATCGCGCAATTTGCGTGAAAGGTGGGTCCGGGAAAGCTTGAGCCAGTTCGCGAAATCTCCGATTGAGACGACACCGGTCGGAATTCGGTCCAGGTCGGCATGATCGGGATCGACGCCGGACATCAGCCAATCCATCACGATGCCGCCATTGTCGAGCCAGGTGAACAAGGAAAAAGTCTGTCTTGGCTCGCGCACGGCATGCGACGAAAGCAGGCCGTCGGCCACCAGCGGCTGCAGTTTGGCGAGCACGTCCGGTTGTGCGACGAATGCAGCCAGTCGAGATCCACCGTCCAGGCTGTCCAGCGTTTTCAGATGAGCCATGACCCAGCCGGCAACCGTCTCCAGAGTGCCCGCGACCGGCTCAAAGGGGCGGATGCGCCCGTATTTAATCGGCAGATGCCGGATGAAACCGTAATGCAGCATCTCCTTCAGGAAGGCATCGGCGGTGTTGCGGCTGGCCACCGAATGCCGGCGGATTCCGTCCATGAACCGTGCGGACGTAAGTCCCTTGCGATGGTCGTCCGGCTCTCGATCGAAATACAAGGCAAGGCCGATATGGGCCATCAGCCAGCGTTGTTGCGTGGCGAACACCGAAGCCAGCCGCGGGTTCGCTTCATAGGTCTGGAGCAGCGCCCGCGACTGAGCCTGGACGTGCCGACGCAATGCCGGATGGCTGGCAATATCTTCAGAAACCAGCGCCATCCCGCCGAGCCCAACCAAATTTGCAACTGGAAATACCGGTCACAATTTCAGCCTTCGCGGACCGTGTCCAGAGCCGGCACATCAGGATACGAGCTGAATCCCGCCGGCTAGCAATTACGCGACTTGGTCGCCGAGGATGCGATCTCGCGAGGCGCTGATCTTGCCGCGCGAGACTAGCCTGCTTGAACCCATAATGGTGGCTTCGCCTGGCCAGCCCGCATTCCCCGACGGCGAGGCGGAACCAACACCAGTTTTGCTCGTTGAAGAACGCTGATTGGACTGAGACAGTGAGGAATTACAAAATGGAGAATGGGCTTTTCGCCACGCCGCCTGCAGCGTTCCGAAAAACAGAGTCGGTTTGGCTACGGGCGCTCAAGTGGCTGTTAAGCCGGGTGCGCAGCGCCTCCGACAGCTCCGGAACCATGTTGAAGCCAATCCTTGCTGGACCGGAGGATGGCGGGGTCCACTCCGCCTCGACGCGTTTGAGCCGATCTCGACGCGTTTGAGGCCGACCGCGCTGCGATTTTGACTCCAAAAGTAGCCGCTCACATATTTTTTCTTTTTATGGCCGCCGCCGCAACCTCGCCCATAGCCGCTTCGAAGGCCGGCCACGGCGGCGTGTCGGCCTGATGCAGCAGGCGGGAACCATCGGGCATGCTTGGCTATTAGATACAGGCGGCTGCTGGTCTGCCGAGCCAGGAGCCATTGCTTATGATCATCGATCCCCCACCGAAAAGCGCCATCCCGGCATCAGTTCCGTCGGTCGATCCAAAAGCCGCCCCGACGCCTCGCAATGCCGAAGCGGAGGTCTTTTATATCGAAGCGATCCGCGAGCTTGTCGCGACCGGCATCCCCTTTCTCGTCGCCGGCACCTATGCCGTAAGCGCCTATACCGGGATCACCCGCCCGACCAAGGATCTGGACATTTTCTGCAAGGCCGGCGACTGCGCGCGCATCCTCGCCCATTTCAAGCAGATCGGCTACGCCGTCGTGGTCGAGGACGACCGGTGGCTGGGCAAAGTGTTCAAGGGCACGCATTTTTTCGACGTCATCTTCACCTCGATGAACGGCACAATGCCTGTCGACGACCAGTGGCTGGAGCATGCTCGCCAGGCCGAATTGCTGGGCAGCCAGGTGCGGATCATCGGCCCAACCGAGCTTATCTGGTCCAAATGCTTCATCCAGGATCGCGGCCGCCACGATGGGGCCGACGTCGCGCATACCATCCTCAAAGCGCACGACCAGATCGACTGGCAAAGGCTGCTTTCCTACATGGAAGTCCATTGGGAAGTTCTGCTGATGCATCTCTTGAACTTCCGATGGATCTATCCGACGGAGCGCGACCGGGTGCCCGCGTGGCTGCTCGACGAACTGCTTGACCGGCTGGCCAAGCAGCGCGAATTGCCGCCTTCCCGGATGCGGATCTGCCGCGGGCGCATGCTTTCACGAACCGACTATGAGATCGACGTCAAGCAATGGGGCTTTGCCGACGTCGGCGGTGAAGGAGAATATAGCGATGGCTGACGGGCTCGAATCTGCTTCGGCAAAGGCGGAAAATGGCGGCACTCTCAAGGTCGCCGCAATCGGCGATCTGCATGTCGGCAAGGAGGACCAGGCCTCGTACCGCGACCTTTTCGGCGAGATGTCGCGTGAAGCCCAGGTTCTCGTGCTGACGGGCGACCTTACCAATCTCGGCAAGCCTAGGGAGGCCGAAATCCTTGCCGAGGAACTGCGTGCCTGCACGATCCCGGTCGTCGCCGTACTTGGCAACCACGACTATGAGTCAGGCGCCGTCGAGCAGGTTACCGATATTCTGCGCCAGGCGGGCGTTCACCTCCTCGACGGCGAGGCGACGGAGATTCATGAGGTCGGGTTCGTGGGGGTCAAGGGTTTCGTTGGCGGTTTTGGATCGCGCATGCTCGGCTCCTTCGGCGAACCGGCCATCAAGTCGATGGTGGCGGAAAGCGTGAACGAAGCGATGCGGCTTGAAAACGCTATGCGGCAGGTCCGCGCCAAACGCACGCTTGTCGTCCTGCACTACGCGCCTGTCGTCGAGACGGTCGAAGGCGAGCCGCTGGAGATCTTCCCGTTTCTCGGTTCGTCACGTCTGGCCGAGACGATAGACCGGTTCCAGGTCAGCGCAGTTGTGCATGGTCATGCGCATCGCGGCGCTTACGAGGGCCGCACGCCGGGCGGGGCGTCGGTCTATAACGTTGCCATGCATGTCGCCAAGCCGACCGGCCGCCCCTACGCCATGCTCGAAATCTGACAGGCGGCGCCACTGGCGCAGGCAATCGCAGTACACACTGCAGAACGATCACGGCAATTGCCGGCTAAAAAGCCGTCCGCTTCGGTGGAATGTCGTTTTCATCCGGGTTGGGAACGGGGTCCTCGTCGGGGAGCCTGTCGGGGTCCGGCTCACGCACGGGCTTGGGATCGGGAATAGGAGGCGGTGGCACCGGCGTCGGTGTCGGCTCGGGTGTGGGGATAGTGGCCATCGTAATCATCTCCTCTTGGCGCAGAACAACGCAACAGGTCGGCTGGTTCCCGGCTTGCCCGTTTTTGGAAAACCACACCGTCGCACTTGCCGGTCAGCCCATTTCGGGATTCGGCTGGCTGCCACCCGACTTGCTTGACCGCAGCAGCAGCGCCAGCGGAACCAGCAGGGCGGTTGCCACCGCGCAGTAGCGGAAGACATCGACATAGGCGAGCAGCGTGGCCTGGCGGGCGATCAACTGACCAAGCCAGCCGATCGCATGCTGCTTCGCCTCGACCATCGGCGAACCCTGGGCGACGAAATGCTCAGTCGCCTGCCGAAGCGCCTGCTGATAGGCGGGCGACGATTGCGCGGTGTGGCCGACCAGATTCGATTGATGGATCTGGGAGCTTTGCGAAATGACGGTGTTGGACAGCGAGACGCCGATGCTGCCGCCGATATTGCGTGCAACGTTGATCAGCGCCGACGCCTGGTTGGTCTTCTGCGGGGGCAGGCCGACATAGGCCGCGGTTGAAATGGGAATGAACAGGAACGGCAGCCCGACCATCAGGAAAACACGGGCAAAGGCAAAGAAGCGGAAGCTGGCGTCCGGAGTAAGCGAGGTCATGTGCCAAAGGGCCACTGCGACCACCGACATGCCCATCATGATCAGATATTTGGGCTGCACGATGCTGCCTACAAATCCGGACACCGGCATCAAGATCAGCATGGCGATGCCGCCCGGCATCATCGAAAGGCCCGAGAGCGTCGCGGTGTAGGCAAATGTCGTCTGCTGCAGCTGCGGCACGATCTGGGTGGTGCTGAACAGGATAGCACCGACTGCCATCATGACCAGGAACGCCGTGCCGAACTGGCGCGTGAACAATAGGTGCATGTCGACGACCGGATCGCTGCGACTGATTTCCCATGGGATAAGCAGCAGGAACGCGATCGCGGAAATCACTGCGAAAGTGGTGATGAAATTCGAGGCGAACCAATCGTAGCGCTGGCCCCGGTCGAGAAAGATCTCCAGGCACCCCAAGGCTATCGCCACCAGGACGAAACCGACCCCATCGATCTTCAGGCCGCCTTTCAGCCGTTCCTTGCGTTCGCGTTCGAGTACGTCCGGTTCGACCAAGAGCCACTGCACCAGCGCCAGCGACAGGATGCCGAACGGCACGTTGATGAAGAAGATCCAGTGCCAGGAGAAATGGTCCGTCAGCCAGCCGCCGATCGTCGGCCCGACCGTCGGTGCGACGATGACCGCAATGCCGTAAAGCGCGAAGGCCTGCGAGCGCTTTTCTGGCGGGAACGTATCGGCAAGGATCGATTGCTCGCTTGGCGCCATGCCGCCGCCGCCGAGTCCCTGAAGGACCCTGAACAGGATGAGCAGTTCCAGGTTGGGCGCCAGTCCGCACAGCAGCGACGCGACGGTGAAGGTCGCAACGCAGAGCATGTAGTAGCGCTTGCGGCCGATGACGTTTGCCAGCCAGCCGCTGACCGGGATGATCACCGAGTTGGCAACGAGATAGGTGGTAATCACCCAGGTGCTTTCGTCCATTCCGGCCGCCAGGCTGCCGGCGATATTGCGCAGGGCGACATTGGCGATCGAGGTGTCCAGCACCAGCATGAAAGTGGCGATGGAGACGACGACGGCGATAAGCCAGGGATTGTGCGTCCCGGCGGCGGATCGGCTTTCGCCCTGATTTCTGGCGGTTTCGCCGTTCATCGCACCTTGACCGTCGGCACCACCGACAGGCCGGGACCGAGAAGCACATCCGGCGGCTTGTCGAAGACGATCTTGACCGGCACGCGCTGCACCACCTTGACGTAATTGCCGGTGGCATTTTCAGCCGGCAGGAGGCTGAAGGCGGTGCCGCTGCCGGCCTGGATGCTGTCGACGCGGCCATGGAAGGACTTGTCCGGGTAGGCGTCGATGTCGATGTCGACCGGCTGTCCCTGCCGCATCAGATCGAGCTGCGTCTCCTTGAAGTTGGCCTTCACCCAGACCTCGTCGGGAACGAACATCATCAATACCTGGCCGGGTTGGGCGTAGGTGCCGTTCGCGGCGGAAATGCTCGTTGCGCGCCCGGCTGCGGGTGCTGTGATAGTCGTGCGCGACAGCGTCGTGCGAGCTTGCTCCTGGCTGGCCTTGGCCTGCTCGAGCTGCGCCTCGGCGCTCCTGGCCTGTGCCTGCAAGACCGAAACCTGGCTTTTGCCGAGGCGACATTGGCCTCGGCGCTGTCCAGCGCGGCCTGGTCCTGACGCAACGTCGATGCCGCCTGCTGCGCCTGCTGCTGCGTTGCCGTGCCCCTGGCCAGGAGTTCGCGGTTGCGTTGATCCTCGGCCTTGGCGAAATCCAGCGCCGCCTTGGCCTGGGCAACCTGCCTCTGGGCAGCGTTCACCTTTGCGTTTTGAGCCTCGACCTGGGCGGTGACATTGACGATTGCGGCCTCGGCCGCAGCGACGCCGGCATCGGCCTGCTTCAGGTTTGCCTGATAGTCGCTGTCATCGATACGCAGGAGGACATCGCCGGCCTGTACATGCTGATTGTCGGTAACCGCCAGCTCGGTAACGCGGCCGGCTATTTGCGCGCCGATCGTCACCGTGCGCGCGTCTATGAAGGCGTCGTCGGTCGATTCGTACTGGCGAGCGTTCAGCCACCAGATCGCGATGCCTGCCGCGACGAGCAACAGCGCAAGTGCTATCGCTGCGGCCGCATAGGGATGGCGCCTGGGAAAGCCGAGCAGACCGGCCTTTCGTTGCGAGGCATTCCCGTCGGGCTGTTCCTGCCGGGGCTCTGCCGATCGCCCACGAGATTCTCGCACCCGGGCCGGTTGCTCCCGAGTTTCATTTACAGGCTCGACGTCTTGTTCGACGCTTTGAGGCTTCGTGTCCAACGGAATTGCTTTCAAGACTGATATTGCAGCCGCCGAAGCGGACGCAAAGCCAAACGGCAAGCTTCCGCAAAAGTTCCTGTCCGGAACGGGGTGGTCGGGTTAACGGGTCGACATCGAACCCACCGAGCGGTGCCGGCGCGTTCGAACTAGAGCGCCGTTTCACCGGGCAGGTGATTCATATGCTTCATGTTGCGGCGGTCCGGCCTTGTCAGCGCTCCACGGCGCGATAATTGCTCATAAAGGCGTGGGCAAATTCACCTGTCGACAGGAGCCGACCATGAAACATCAAACACTCGACCAACTGCAAGCCGTCGCGGAAGTTGAGTCCTTCGCGGCGTATCCGGCGATGACTCGAAACCAACGGATTGAACGTTGGGCGGAACTTCTCGAACAAAACCCGACGCGATGCCTTGGGGCGCTTCCAGGCACCGAATATATGAACAGGGAAGCGCGCGACAGATCGCGTGGTGCTGGAACGCCGCTCACCGTCGCCTTCGAGGATCCGGTTCTGCGTGCCATGGGGCTGAAGGACGATACCTACGGTGAGGCAAAGCGCTTCTTCGAACTGAGCGATCGGCAGTTGCACCAAATCGTTTGCCATTGCCATGTCGGTGCTACGATGCAAGCGCGATGGGCCGCTGCCAGGGTGCGCGGGATAGTCCGCGGCAACAGATTTGTTGCCTGGTTGAAGGGATTGATCGCGCATTGACGCGGTACGAGGAACGGCGGAACACGCGTTCTTTCCGCGCCGTGGAGAGCGCTTCCGAACTTGGAAGGGCACGTGCCACGTCGGGCCGCGCAGATTGTGAAAGTCCTCGACGCTTGGCTGCGCCTTGTCGCGGCCATGCGTCCGTTTTGATGCGAGAATTTGAGTTGGCCCGCCGCAAGTGAGAGCCGTCGTCCGACCGGCGTCCGAGCGCAGTCGAGGCAGGTGCGATCTGGCTAGGATGGACCCGCGACCCTTTGACGTGGCTAACGATCGATTTCTCCGAACACGATGTCGAGCGAGCCGATGATCGCGGCGACATCGGCGATCATATGGCCTCGGGACAGGAAATCCATCGCCTGCAGGTGGGCGAACGAAGGTGCGCGGATCTTGCATCGGTAGGGAACATTGCCTCCGTCCGAAACGAGGTAGACGCCGAACTCGCCCTTCGGCGCCTCGACGGCGGCGTAGACTTCACCGCTCGGCACGCGAATGCCTTCGGTGTAGAGTTTGAAATGGTGGATCGTCGCTTCCATCGAGCGCTTCATCGTGGCACGCGGCGGCGGCGTGATCTTGTGGTTCGGGATCGCGACCGGTCCCTGGCCTTCGGGTGAGCGCAACTTTTCCAGGCATTGCCGCATGATCCGGACCGACTGGCGCATTTCCTCCATGCGTACAAGATAGCGGTCGTAGCAGTCGCCATGCTTGCCGACCGGAATATCGAAATCCATCTCCGAATAGCATTCGTATGGCTGCGCCTTGCGCAGATCCCAGGATGCCCCCGATCCGCGCACCATCACGCCGGAAAAGCCCCAGGCCCAGGCATCATCGAGGCCGATCACGCCGACATCGACATTGCGCTGCTTGAAGATGCGGTTCTCGGTCAACAGCTCTTCGAGATTGTCGCAGACCTTGAGGAAGGGATCGCAGAACCTCCAGATGTCGTCGAGGAGTTCCGGCGGCAGATCCTGATGCACGCCGCCGACCCTGAAATAATTCGCGTGCATGCGGGCGCCGGACGCGCGCTCATAAAAGACCATCAGCTTCTCGCGCTCGGCGAAACCCCAGAGCGGCGGCGTCAGCGCGCCGATGTCCATGGCTTGCGTGGTGACGTTGAGGAGGTGCGATAGCAGCCGGCCTATTTCGCAGAAAAGCACGCGAATGAGCTGTCCGCGTTTCGGAACCGATATTTCGAGGAGCTTCTCGGCGGCGAGACAGAATGCATGCTCCTGGTTCATCGGCGCGACGTAGTCGAGCCGGTCGAAATAGGGCAAGGCCTGCAGGTAGTTCTTGTACTCGATGAGCTTTTCGGTGCCGCGATGCAGCAGGCCGATATGGGGATCGGCGCGTTCCACGATCTCGCCGTCGAGTTCGAGCACCAGCCGCAGGACGCCGTGAGCGGAGGGATGTTGTGGCCCGAAATTGATGGTGAAGTTGCGAACTGCAGCCTCGACCATGACAGTCCTCCGCGATCAGGCGGGCTTTGGTTCCGTGCCGGAGCCGGCTTGTCCGCTTTCAGCCGCTCACGTCGTCGTCTGGATGATCAGCGTCAGCGTGCCGTCGCCGTCGATATTGGCCGCCACGACCTGCGTGGAATTAAGCCCATTCGCCGCCAGTGCCGATGCCGCCTGCGGCGATGCGTCGATCGAACTTTGCAGGATGCGCAAATCCTCGGCGCTGGTCTGGGTGACGACGGCCTCCGCCTGTGCCTTGATGTCAGGAGGCAGATCCTCCATCGCCACGATTGTCACTGCGGTGAAATTCTGGGCGGAGAACGCATCCTCCGGTGTAGCCTGGTCGGGAGTGGTCCCTTGGGGCGTGGCTTGCTCTGGCAAGGTTTGCGGCGCCGTCGGCGGCACAGGGGCAAGCTCTGGTCCCACGGATTGCGCATAGACCGGCGAGGCAAGGGCCAGTGCCGAAAGTGTGGCAATTGTCGTCGATAGGCGCATGGCCGTTCCTTCCGTTTGCTCAGCGGACGATCAATTCGGTGACGACAAAACCATCGTGTCGAAATATGGTTCCGTGACTGAGGTGCTGTCTTGTACTGAGTGCTGTCTGGCCGAAAGCCGTGATTGTCGCGGAGAGCAGGGCGCGAAATCCGGCGTTGCCTGTCTCAGGCAGCGGCGTGGCTGCGATCGGGCTGCGGCCAGCGCTGCAAGGCTTCACGGCCCTGAGCGGTCAGTTCGTAGATCCCGCGATCGGTGCGCGCGAACCAGCGATACACGTTGTGCAGCAGAATCTTGGGTGCGTTCGGCAGGTTGGGCTTCAAGTCACGCGGCCGTTTTGGGCCGTCGGCGAGTGCTGCGGCGCATGCCAGTGCCTGCTGGCGATAAGCGGTCATGATCGGCGCACGTGAGCCGCCGCCGGCGACAGGATCGCCCTGCCGACGCCGATGTTCGTCGATTAGTTTCGAGCGGCGCCGGGGATCCCGACGCGGGGCCAATGCCGTCGGGCTGAGCAGCACCTGAACCTCGCCGTTCGGTCGCACGCCAAGCAGGCCAAAGCCGAGCCGACGGCAGAGATTGCGGTATCTCACATCGCTCTCGCGGCCCTTGCCACGGGCCGACATGCATGCCGCGAGCCAGACCTCGTCGCTCGCCGCCATACGGTCGACGCCCTGGAGGATGAGCTCGAGATTGAACTTCAGCTTCAGCTCGCAGATGACGACGATCGGTGGAGAGTCGGCACTCAGCGCCAGCAGGTCGCAGCCGCCGATCTCGCCCTTGACCATAAATCCCAGGCCTTCGAGGAAGGCCTTGACCGGGCTGTAGAGTGACGTTTCGAGCATGGGCCTTTGTTGGCTGCGAATCATCCCGCCGATCGGCGGGTCAGCGCGATGATCGCTCTTTGCCGTTGAACAGAGGTAAACGACGGGCAAACAAATGGTCAGAGCAGTGCCGCGGCCGCTTGCGAATTTGGTATGCTGGTATAATGTGTACCTGAGGTAGCATGCTCCGCGTAGCTGCGCTGGACATCCGGGCGCCCGAGACACGTCCAGGCATCGTCATTTGAGCGACGGCTCCCCGCGTTTTTACCCGCCAGCCGGCGGCAATGTGCATACAAGTCAATGAGATGACGATCGGTAGGGCCGTCGTTGGAATTCAGGAGTAACGACATATGACAACGATTGCGCTGTTTGGTGCAGGCGGCAAAATGGGTTACCGTCTGGCAACCAATTTTCGCGGATCTTCGTATACGATACGCCATGTCGAGGTCAGCGACGCCGGCCGCGAGCGGCTGAAGTCGGGCCTCGGCATCGATGCCGTCAGCGCCGATGAGGCGCTTGATGGCGCCGATGTGGTGATCCTGGCGGTGCCGGACACGCACATCGGCAAGGTCGCGGCGAGTATCGAGAGCAAGCTTGCGTCAGGCACGATGGTCGTCGTGCTCGACGCCGCGGCACCTTTCGCCGGGCATTTGCCGAAGCGGCCGGATCTGACGTATTTCGTCACCCACCCCTGCCATCCGCCGATCTTCAACGACGAGACCGACATGGCGGCCAAGAAGGACTATTTCGGCGGCGTCAAGGCCAAGCAGCATATGGTCAGCGCCTTGATGCAGGGACCGGAGGAGGATTTCGCCAAGGGTGAGGCGATCGCAAAGATCATCTGGGCGCCGGTCATGCGCTCCCATCGCGTCACTGTCGATCAGATGGCCCTGCTCGAGCCCGGCCTTTCGGAAACGGTATGCGCTTCGCTGCTCGTCGTCATGAAAGAGGCGGTCGATGAGGTGGTGGCGCGCGGGGTCGACAAGCAGGCGGCGCTCGACTTCCTGCTTGGTCATATGAACGTGCTTGGCGCCGTCATCTTCGGCGAGACCAAAGGCGTGTTCTCCGACGCCTGCAACAAGGCGATAGAGTTCGGCAAGCCGGTTCTGATGCGCGACGACTGGAAACGGGTGTTCGAGCCGGAGGAGATTGCCGCGAGCATTCAGCGCATCACTTGAGGGCAGCGACGCGTTTTCGGAACATGTTACCTGAAATTGTCATTGACTCATTATACCAGTTGCCTTAGCTGTTCGATGGATCGGACCGTCAAGCTTCGCAGCAGGCTCAGGGGCCAGATGAGTGGAGGGTAGTGGGAAGCGATCCGTCGAAGTGAAGCCGGCAAAGGCTTGTGAATCTGACGCGACCCGCCACCTACGGCCGGCTGGCGAAATCGAATGCATATAGCCTTGGGACAAGGCGCGGATTTTCAACGGGAGGAATACATGAAACTGACACGCAGAATGACGCTTGCGGCTTTCGCCGGCATGCTGGCGCTTGGCACCGCCGCACCCGCCTATGCGGCGGATTTGATCGCCATCATCACGCCCTCGCATGACAATCCGTTCTTCAAGGCGGAAGCTGTCGGCGCGGAGGCCAAGGCCAAGGAACTCGGCTACGAGGCGTTGGTGCTCGTCCATGACGACGACGCCAACACGCAGTCCGAATTGATCGATACGGCGATCGGCCGCGGCGCCAAGGCGATCATCCTCGACAATGCCGGCGCCGACGCCACAGTCGCTGCGGTGCAGAAGGCCAAGGACGCAGGCGTTCCTTCCTTCCTGATCGATCGCGAGATCAATGCCACCGGCGTTGCCGTCGCGCAGATCGTCTCCAACAATTATCAGGGCGCCCAGCTCGGCGCGCAGGAATTCGTCAAGCTGATGGGCGAGAAGGGTAATTTCGTCGAGCTCGTCGGCAAAGAATCCGACACCAATGCCGGCATCCGCTCCAAGGGTTACCACGACGTCATCGACGACTATCCGGACCTGAAGATGGTGGCGCAGCAATCGGCCAACTGGAGCCAGACCGAGGCCTATTCAAAGATGGAATCGATCCTCCAGGCCAATCCCGATATTAAGGGCGTGATCTCCGGCAACGACACGATGGCGATGGGCGCCTATGCGGCACTTGCCGCTGCCGGTCGCAAGGACGTCATCGTCGTCGGCTTCGACGGGTCGAACGACGTGCGCGACTCGATAACTTCCGGCGGCATCAAGGCGACGGTCCTGCAGCCGGCCTTCGCGCAGGCACAGATGGCGGTCGAGCAGGCCAACGACTTCATCAAGAACAAGAAGTCTCCGGCCGAGGAAAAGCAATTGATGGATTGCGTCCTGGTCAATGGCGACAATGCCGCCAAGCTGGAGACATTCGCGCTCACCAACTGAGCCGGCGTAACATCAAGCGCAAGGGACGAGCTCCGGTTCGTCCCTTGCTTCCATTTCGCCCTTGCTTCCATTTCTGGGTGCTCCTGACCGCCATGCCGAACGAGCCGACATGTTCAACACGCTGACCCGGCCAATCCTTGTCGTGTCGTTCCTTGCAGCTATAGTCAGCCTGACCGCCTGCAAGATCCTGCCGACGCCGTCAGCGGAAAACGGCGGCACTGGCTCGGCCTTCAATCCCGACAAGATGGTCGAGGACATTTGGGCGACGAAAGCGATACCCTATCTGCAGCAGAAGGCCGGCCCGTTTGCCGAGGTTCATGCTTTGGCGAAGACCGATCCCGCCGCTGCCGGCGCCAAGTACGGCAATCCGAAAAAGCAGGCGAACTCGCCGTGGACCTTCGCCGTCCGGCTCGAGGGCAAGGTCGTTGCAGCCAATACACAGTCACGCGCGTCGACAATGGACGTCGATGCCGACGGCGACGGCAAGGCGGATGCGCGAGTGCAGATCGGACCCGCCACTCGCGGTACAGCGCTGCGCGACAGCCTTGACTTCATTCAATTCAACGATTTCACCAACCAGATCGACTTCGCCCAGTTCGGCAAGGCCTTCAACGCCTACGCCGACAAGACCGTGCTTTCCAAGCTGCCGCGCGAGGCACTCGAGGGCCGAAGCGTCAAGATCCTCGGCGCCTATACGCCAGGCAGCGGCCAGGACCTGCCGCTGGTGACGCCGGCGGAGGCAGAGATCGGGCCGAAGCCATGACCGGCGATCAAGACGTCATCCTGAAGCTGGAGGATGTCTCGAAAGTCTATTCGGGCACCGTCGCGGTCAAACGTGCGAATTTTGAGGTGCGCAAGGGTGCGGTCAACGTGCTGGTCGGCGAAAACGGGGCCGGCAAATCGACGCTGATGAAGATCATCGCCGGCGTCGAGCGGCCGACGCTCGGGCGCATTCTGCTGGACGGCGAGGAGGTCTCCTTCTCGTCATCCGGGGACGCGGTAAATCGCGGAATCGGCATGGTGTTCCAGGAGTTGAACCTGTTCGGCAACCTGACCGTCGCCGAAAACATTTTCGCCACCCGCGAGATCACCAACCGCTTCCGCAAGATCGACCGCAAAGAGCAGGAGCGCCGCGCGGCGGAGTTCCTGGAACGGCTGGAAGCCGGCATCCGGCCGGACATGCTGGTCGAGGATCTGCGCATCGGCCAGCAGCAGCTGGTCGAGATCGCCAAGGCGGTTTCGCTCGATGCGCGCATCCTGATCATGGACGAGCCGACCTCGGCGCTCAGCGCGGCGGAAGTCGAGATCCTGTTCAAGGTGATTGCCGACCTCAAGGCGGGCGGCGTGGCAATCGTCTACATCTCGCATCGGCTCGAGGAATTGATCCGCATCGGCGACACCATCACGGTGCTGCGCGACGGGCGCATCACCGGCCAGGCGAAGATGAAAGACGTCGACACCCAGTGGGTCGTGCGGCAGATGATCGGCTCGGACGCCAAGGACTTCGCCAAGGCCGACGGCCATGTGCCGGGCGACGAGATATTCCGCGCCGAGGACATTTGCCTACCGCGCGTCACCGGCGGGCTTGCGGTCGACCACGTCTCGCTGTCGCTGCGCGCTGGCGAGATCCTCGGCATCTACGGCCTGATGGGCGCCGGACGCAGCGAGCTGTTCGATTGCATCATGGGCCGCCACGGCCATTCGACCGGCGCGATATTCATTGCCGGCAAAAAGGTGCACGAGCGCGACACGACACGGCGCATCCGGCGCGGGCTGGCGCTGATCCCCGAAGACCGCCAACGCGAAGGGCTGGTGTCGATCCTCTCCGTCGCCAGCAATCTGACTCTGGCCAGCCTGTCGCGGTTCGTGCGCCTGTTCCACATTCGTGGTGCCGCCGAACGACAGGCGGTGACCCAGACGATACGCGAACTGGCCATCAAGGTCGCCGATCCGACGCAGGAAGTCTCGTCGCTGTCGGGCGGCAACCAGCAGAAGGTGGTGATCGGCAAGGCGCTGCTCACCGGACCGAAGGTGCTGCTGATGGACGAGCCGAGTCGCGGCATCGACGTCGGCGCCAAGGCCGACGTTTTCCGCACCATGCGCAAGCTGTCGCGCGACGGTCTGGGGATCCTGTTTGCCACCTCCGATCTCGACGAAGTGATGGCGTTGTCCGACCGTATCGCGGTGATGAGCAATGGAAAATTGACCGGTATCTTCGATCGCGCGGAGGCGACTGAGGCCGCGCTCGTCGCTGCCTCGGCCCTCGGCCACGGCCCGGTCCCGCACGGAGAGCAAGGCGCATGACTGACATTCCAGCCAAGGCGGTGGTCAACTCCATTTCGAGCGGCTCGGTCCTGCTGACGCTGATGAAGGCGAGGACGTTCATCGCGCTGATCGCCGTGCTGTTATTCTTCTCGATAGCTGCCCCTAATTTCCTATCGGCCGCCAATCTTATCCTGATGTCGAAGCACGTGGCGTTGAACGCATTCCTCGCAATGGGCATGACCTTCGTCATCATCACCGGCGGCATCGACCTGTCGGTCGGCTCGATCGTCGGCCTGTGCGGCATGGTGGCCGGCTATCTCGTGCTGAACGGCGTCGACCTGCAGGTCGGCTACACCATCTATTTCAACGTCTTCGAGATCGCGCTGATCACGCTTGCCGTCGGCATATTGATCGGCGCCGTCAACGGCTTGCTGATCACCAGGCTTAACGTTGCGCCATTCATAGCCACGCTCGGCGTGCTCTATGTCGCACGCGGCCTGGCACTGCTGTCGTCCGACGGGCGCACCTTCCCCAATCTCGTCGGCAAGCCGGAGCTCGGCACCACGGGGTTCGGCTTCCTCGGCGCCGGCCGGCTGCTTGGCTTGCCGGTTTCGATATGGATATTGGTCGTCGTCGCACTGGGGGCGGCCTATCTCGCCAGATACACTCCGCTCGGCCGCCATATCTTCGCCGTTGGCGGCAATGAGCGGGCGGCGCGGATTTCGGGCGTCCGCGTCAACATGGTGAAGATGTTCGTCTACATGTTTTCCGGGTTCTGCGCGGCGATCGTCGGGCTGATCATCTCGTCCGAACTGATGGCCTCGCATCCGGCGACCGGAGAGAGCTTCGAACTCAACGCCATTGCCGCGGCAGTGCTCGGTGGCACCTCGATGTCGGGCGGACGCGGCGCCATCGGCGGCACCATTGTCGGCGCCTTCGTAATCGGCATCCTTTCGGACGGGCTGGTGATGATGGGGGTGAGCTCGTTCTGGCAAATGGTAATCAAGGGCCTCGTCATCATCGTAGCCGTTGTCGTCGACCAAGCCCAGCGCCGGCTGCAGAGCCGTGTCACGCTGATGCAGATGGCAAAGGCCGGCTGACATGGCGGAGCTGCGTGGCGCGCTGATCGGCTGCGGCTTCTTTGCCGTCAACCAGATGCATGCCTGGCGCGACATAGAGAGCGCTTCGATTGCCGCCATCTGCGACCGCGATCCGGACCGGTTAAGGGTGGTCGGCGACCAGTTCGGCATCGCGCGGCGCTATACCGACGCTGCTGCGCTGTTTGCCGGCGAAAGGTTGGATTTCGTCGACATCGCTACCACCGTACCAAGCCACAGAACGCTGGTGGAGATGGCGGCGCAGTATGGCGTTCCGGTAATCTGCCAAAAGCCGTTCGCGCCGTCGCTTGCCGACGCCAAGGCCATGGTGAAAGCCTGCGCCGACGCCGGCGTGCCGTTGATGGTGCATGAGAATTTTCGCTGGCAGTCGCCGATCCAGGCGGTGCGTGCGGTGCTCGACAGCGGCGAAATCGGCACCCCCTTCTTCGGACGGATCTCGTTCCGATCGGCTTATGACGTGTTTTCCGGCCAGCCCTATCTGGCGACCGGAAGGCGCTTCATTATTGAGGATCTAGGCATTCATATCCTCGACATCGCCCGCTTTCTGCTGGGCGACGTCTCGACGGTCACCGCGCGAACGGCGCGCGTCAATCCCGGCATAACCGGCGAGGACGTTGCGACGATGCTGATGGACCACACGGGCGGCGCCACTTCCGTGGTCGACTGCAGCTACGCCAGCAAGCTCGCGACAGAGCCGTTCCCCGAGACGCTGATCGAGATCGACGGCAAGGATGGCACGATCCGGCTGGCGCAGGGCTACCGCCTCACCGTCACCGGCAGGAGCGGGACGGTCGGTAGCGACGTCTCGCCGCCGCTGCTGGCCTGGGCATCGCGGCCGTGGCACAACATCCAGGAAAGCGTCGTCGCCATTCAAAAACATTGGGTCGATTGCCTGACCAACGGAACCGAGCCCGCGACCTCCGGCGCGGACAACCTTAAAACATTAGCGCTGGTCGAGGCAGCGTACGCCGGCGCCGCAAGCCGGGAGCCGGTGCAACTCGACGCCTTGCTGAAATGACAGCCAACGCCTTCCTCCTCTACGGCACAGGTGCCGTTGAAGCCGAACCGGTCAGGCTGCAAGCCGGCGCGCTGACGGCGGACTTCGTCAACGGCAATCTGCGCACCATTCGGCATGGCGGCACCGAAGTTCTGCGCGCTATCGCCTACATCGTCAGGGATCGCGACTGGGGCACCTACGAGCCGAGACTGGCCGATCTTGCCATCGAACAAAATGCCGAGGCTTTTTCCGTCAGCTATTCGGCAAATTGCCGGGCACCGGACGGCAGCCGGCTCGACTTCCGCGCCACCATCAAGGGCTCCGCCGATGGTAAATTGGTCTTCGACGTGAGCGCTCTTCCCGACAGCGATTTCGAAACCAATCGCTGCGGCTTCTGCATCCTGCATCCGATTGCCGGCTTGGCCGGCAGCCCGGTCACGGTCGAGCATACCGATGGCAGCGTGGTCGCGACCAGGCTTCCAGAGCTGATCGATCCCTGGCAGCCTTTCAAGGATCTGCGGGCGATCACCCATGAGGTCCGGCCGGGCGTCACCGCTGAATGCCGGATGGAAGGCGACATTTTCGAGATGGAGGACCAGCGCAACTGGTCGGATGCCTCCTACAAGACCTATGTCCGGCCGCTCGCGCTGCCATGGTCATACATGCTGCCTGCCGGCGAGACCTTCCGCCAGACCATCAGCTTGCGGATGGAGGGTGGCGGGAAAGTGCCGGCTGCCGCGGCAAGCGCCGAACCGATTCGTGTCACGCTCGGCCAAGCCGGACCGGCGCTGCCGGATATCGCCGTGATCATCTATCCGGATGAGGTCGAGGCGGCGCTGGGCAAGCTGCCGATGCTGTCCGAGCTTGGCCCGCAGCAATTGATGTTCCACTATGACCCGACGCGCGGCCACGAGCTCGATGCCTTGCGATCCTACGCCCGGCTCGCCGCCGCCTATCCGGTCCGGACAACGCTCGAATGTGTCATTGCCGGCGACGGCGATCTCGACGCCGAGCTTTCAGGCGTCGCCGACAGGGTGCGGCAGGCCGGGCTCAAGCTTTCGGCCATTGCCGTTTCGCCCTCGGTCGACCGGCAGTCGACGCCACCGGGCAGCGCGTGGCCGCACTGCCCGCTGCTCGAGGACGTCTATGCCGCGACGCGGCGCGCCTTTCCCGACAGCCGCCTCGGCGGCGGCATGTTCAGCTATTTCACCGAACTCAATCGCAAGCGCGTGCCGGCCGATCCGCTCGATTTCGTCACGCATTGCACCTGCCCGATCGTGCACGCCGCCGACGATCTCAGCGTCATGCAATCGTTGGAGGCGCTGCCTTCCATCACAGCCTCGGTGAGGGCGATCTTCGGGCCAAAACCCTATCGGATCGGGCCGTCGACCATTGCCATGCGCCAGAACCCCTATGGCGGTGCGACCAAGGCCAATCCCGACAGTCAGCGCATTGCCATGGCCGACCGCGACCCTCGCCATACCGGGCTGTTCGGAGCCGCATGGACGATCGGCTATGCCGCACGTGTTGCGCCGGCTGGCCTCGAAATACTGACGCTCTGCAGCTTCACCGGACCATTCGGCGTGCTGGCCTCGTCGGGCGAACCTGTCGAAGACGGTACACCCCGGCCGATTTTCCACGCGGTGAAAGGACTTTGCGATCTGGCCGGCCATGCGCATGTGGCGGCGACAACGACCGATGAGAGGCGGGTGCTGGCACTTGCCGGCCGCTCCCAGACAGGCAAGATCATCATCTGGCTGGCGAACCTTACCCCGGTCGATGTTCCGGTCGACGTTTCCGGGCTCGGCTCCGATCAGGGCCCTCTCAAGATTTGGAATGGACGACTGTCACGCCAGATTCCGCGCGATACGTCGGGCCGAGACCATCTTGTGATGACACCCTACGCAATCGTCCGGATCGGCTGAAGTCATTTGCCGAGGCTCATGGGTAGCCGCACTTGCGTAGCGGTTGCGTGTAGCCGCAGCACTCCGCTGCCGAGTTGTCACCGGATTTGCTTTCGAAACTCGCCCGGTGCCATTCCAGTTGTCTTGGAAAAAAGACGGCTGAACGAGGCGACGTCCTGATAACCCACCCGATAGCAAATTTCTGAAACGCTCAGTTTCGTTTCCTCAAGCATGGACCTTGCCAACTCCAGCCGCCTTTCCTGGATCCATTTTCCCGGCGTTGTCTGGAGTTCGTCGAAAAACCTGCGAGACAGGGTTCGCGAAGACATGCCCAATTCGGTTGCCAGAAATTTCAGATCGATTTCCGACATCTTGTCTTTCGAGAGCTCACGCAACTTGTCCTCGAATGGGCTGGCTCCGTACGAAATTCCATCGAGGGAAAATTCGTAGGGACTCTGGAATGTGCGCGGCGGCGGGAGAACCAGAAGTTTTCGAATGATCCGCTCTTCCTTCGAGAAGCCCAGATCGATCAGCAAAGCCCTGGCGAGTTCGAGTCCGGAAAACCCGCCTCCGCATGTGTAGAGGCGGTCCTGGCGAATGAGGAGCCGGGAAGCGTCCCATCGCACTTGCGGAAACCGGCGGCTTGCCTCGGCTCTCAGCCACCAGGATATCGTCGCGCGTTTACCGTCCAATAATCCCGAATTGGCGAGCAGATAACACGCGCCGCAATGTGCTGCGATGATTGCGTCCTGCTGCTGCGCGAGCGCGATCAGCGGTTTTGAATGTTCACTCTCCTCGTCGAGCGAGCGCAGAAGCTCCGGAATCTCGACACCCGGCATGGCAATGAGAATCAGGACATCCATTTTCCGGGATGGTTGAGCTTTTGTCGGGAAGGAAATTCCGGTGCTTGATGCCGACGGCGCGCTCCTTGAAACGAACTCACAGGAGAGAACCTGCGAACGGCAGACATCATTCACAAGCTGAAACATTTCCACGAGCGTCGAGACGACGGCCGAATAGAAATTCGACGGCAGCCAGATCACAACGTGGAGGCTCCTGACAGCCATTGCGGTACTCCAGTGTCGTTCTCGTGGATGGCAAGCCTAGCATAGTCTTTGCAAGAATTGCCAATTCCAGAACAAGCGCGCGGGCTCCAGGAGGGCCTATGCGGGCTTGCTGATGAAGGCGGGGCCGCGGAAATCCATGGCTGCGAAGATGCAAATGCTGAAATCGTTGAATGAAAACACGCGGCAAATACATCGGATTCAGAGGGCAACAGAAAACTGCGTCGGTCCGGGCTCAGGCTGATCTGTGGTCAGTCAGTAGGCCGAGAGCAAGGTGCCGGCCGCTACGCCGGTCCGGACCTTGCTCTTGATTTTCAGCTGCCGGAGTTCATCACGTAAAGCGCACGCGAGCGTTCGAGGTGCTTGATCATCGCCTTCTCGGCGCCATCCGCATCCTTGGCTTCGATGCGTCCGATGATCTCTTCGTGCTCGGTCAGCGTGAACTTTTCCTTGCCGGTCCAGATCAGCATTTCGGTGTGGTATTCCTTTAGCCAGCCAAGCATTGCCTCGCTGACGGCGACATAGATCGGGTTGCCGGATATTGCCGAGATCTGGGTGTGGAATTTCATGTCGGCGGATATGAAGGCTTCCGAGTCGCCACGATGGCTGCGCTGCTCTGCAACCGTTGCGCGCAACCGCTGCACGTCCTCGGCGGTTGCCTTCTCCGCGGCCTCCCTGACCATGCCGCGCTCGAAGAAGATACGCGCGTTCTTGAGGTGCTCCAGCGTGTCCTTCGACGACGACAGGATGATCTTGGCGGCGCCGTCGACCTGTTTGATGATCGACTTGGCGGTCAGCTGCAGCACTTTCGCCCGTTCGCCATGCGAGATCGCGACGAGGCCCATATTGCTCAACGCCTGCATTGCCTCGCGGATCGCCGGCCTGCCGACCTCGAAGCGCTCCATCAATTCGCGCTCCGATGGCATGTCGTCACCCGGCAGCAATTCGCCGCTGGTGATCAGGCGCTTCAGTCTCAAGAATACTTCGTCGGAAAGCTTGCGCCGGACGATCGGCTCCGAACGGTTCATCGTCGCGAATCACTCCTTTGACCGGCCCCTATCTAACATTTTCGGCGCGAATTCCGGAACGCCTGCTGCCGGCTCGTCCCAGCCGGATAGGGCTTGCAAAGCTTATGTACTCATTATACCAGATTTCAAGGGCCAAGGAACCTTTTTCGAACCACCCCGGCAGGCCGCGCGAATATGATTGTTCTCACCTATCGCATCGAAACGCCCGGCAATATCGAGGCGCTGGCGGCCAAGATCGCAAGCGACCAGTCGACCGGAACCTTCGTCGCGCTGGCCGGCGAGACCGAAGAGCTCAAGGCCAGGGTCGCGGCGCGAGTCCTGGCGATACGGCATCTGCCCGATGCGGATCGGCCGTCTCTTCCCGAAACCGGTCCCGAAGCGCGCAATGGCCCGGTCAAGCGCGCCGACGTCGACATCGCGTTTCCGCTAGACGCCATCGGCACCGATTTGTCGGCGTTGATGACCATCGCCATCGGCGGCACATTTTCGATCAAGGGCCTGTCCGGTATCCGGATCGTCGACATGAGGCTACCCGAGGAGTACCGGGGCGCGCATCCGGGCCCGCAATTCGGCGTCACGGGCAGCCGCAGGCTGACCGGTGTCGCGGATCGTCCGATCATCGGGACCATCGTCAAGCCGGCGCTGGGGCTCCGCCCGCCCGAGACGGCCGCAATGGTGCAAGAGCTGATTGCCGCCGGCGTCGATTTCATCAAGGACGACGAGAAGCTGATGAGCCCGGCCTATTCACCGCTGTCGGAGCGGGTGAGGGCAATCATGCCGCTGATCCTCGACCACGAGCAGAAGACCGGCAAGAAGGTCATGTATGCCTTCGGCATCTCACATGCCGATCCCGACGAGATGATGCGAAACCACGACCTGGTGGCAAAGGCCGGCGGCAATTGCGCCGTGGTCAACATCAATTCGATCGGTTTCGGCGGCATGGCTTACCTTCGAAAACGCTCCAGCCTTGTGCTCCATGCCCACCGCAATGGCTGGGACATTCTCACCCGCCATCCCGGCCTCGGCATGGATTTCAAGGTCTGGCAGCAGTTTTGGCGGTTGCTCGGCGTCGACCAGTTCCAGATCAACGGCATCGCCTCGAAATACTGGGAACCCGACTGGTCCTTCGTCGAATCCTTCAAGGCGGTGGCCTCGCCGATCTTTTCGCCGGCCGATTGCGCATTGCCGGTCGCCGGTTCCGGCCAGTGGGGCGGGCAGGCGCCTGAAACGTTCCAGCGAACCGGCCGGACGGTGGATCTTCTCTATCTGTGCGGCGGTGGCATCGTCAGCCACCCGGACGGGCCGGGCGCCGGCGTGCGCGCCGTGCAGCAGGCCTGGCAGGCGGCGGTCCAGGACATTCCGTTGTCGGATTATGCCTTGAGCCATGTCGAGCTGGCGCGGTCGATCGAGAAGTTCGGCGACGGCAAGGCGGCCTGACGCCATGCAGAACCTGCTTCTGAGTTATTATGGCGACGACCTGACCGGCTCGACCGACGTGATGGAGGCGCTCGAGCTCGGCGGCGTGCCGACCGTGCTGTTCATGCGCCAGCCGGACGAGGCGCTGCTTTCGCAGTTTGCGCATTGCCGTGCCGTCGGGCTGGCCGGCACCAGCCGCAGCGAGACGCCGCAGTGGATGGACACGCATCTGCGAGATGCCTTCGCCTGGCTGAAGACCCTTAAAGCCGAGATCTGCCACTACAAGGTCTGCTCGACCTTCGATTCCAGCCCGGCGATCGGCAGCATCGGCCGGGCGATCGAGATCGGCTGCTCGGTTTTCCGGCAAGACGGCGTGCCGCTGGTGGTCGGCGCGCCGCAGCTGAAGCGCTACACCGCCTTCGGCCATCTGTTCGCGGCCTATCGCGAAAAATATTTCCGCATCGACCGCCATCCCGTGATGAGCCGCCATCCGATCACGCCGATGGACGAATCCGACCTGCTGATCCACCTGTCGCGCCAGACAGACCTCAGATCGGGCCTGATCGACCTGGCGACGCTGCAGTCTGCGTCGCGGTCGGAAGCATTCGACCGGCTTGTGGAGGAGGGCACAGGAATCGTGCTTGTCGATGTCGACAGCCTGGAAACCCAAGCGCTTGCCGGCAAGGAGATTTGGCGCGCTCGCAAGCCGGGGGGTTATTTCGTCGTCGGCTCTTCGGGCATCGAATATGCCTTGCTGGTCGAATGGGCATCGAACCGAATCGTGGATGCCAAACCCGCCTTTTCGCCGCCGGGCGCTGCCTACAGGATCGCCGTGGTCTCGGGGAGCTGCTCGCCGACGACGGAACGACAGATCCGGCATGCCCTGGCCGAAGGCTTCGACGGGATCGAGCTCGACCCGGTCGAACTGGTTTCTGAGGCTTCGAACGACGCTATTGCGCGCGCGGTCGCAACCGGCCGCTCCAGCCTACGGGCCGGGCGGAGCGTCATCCTCTACACCGCGCTCGGACCTGCGGCCGACCGCGGTGCTGAAATCGATCTCAGGGAAGGCGCCCGCCATAAGCTCGGCCGCGGCCTTGGCGAGCTTCTCCGCGAACTGACGCTTCAAGAGAAGCTGCCGCGCGTGGTCATCGCCGGCGGCGACACGTCGAGCCATGCACTTGGCCAGATGGGCGTCGACGCGCTGACGGTGCGAATGCCGCTGCCGGCATCGCCGGGCTCGCCGCTTTGTGTGGCGCATTCGCGCGTAAAGGCGATCGACGGGCTGGAAATTGCCCTCAAGGGCGGGCAGGTCGGAACCGACCGCTATTTCTCCACTATTCGCGATGGAGTCGGGTCGGCGGTTGAGAGCGGGAAACATCCGTTCAAATCGGTGATGCTCGATCGAGATCAGGGATAGTCATCAGCCGGCAAACCAGAAACCCCAGACATTTTAGGTCGGCGGCAATGCGACTCATTCCGCTATCTTGTACGGCCCCTTGCCCTGCTTGGATGATACTGACGGGCATAGGCGACACAGGCGTCCACCGTGCTGACACAGAGCGCATCGCGGTTGTTCGGCAGGTTGTTGTCGCCGGCGTATGCAACCTCGGCAACACGACCGTCAACCATTCGAATTTGCGTGTTGCAATAGCCGCCGGGGGCGACGTTGACGGAACCTCCGAGCGCAGGGACCGGGCCAATCGCCACGGTCGGAACCACAATGTTGAGATTGCCGCGTTGAACGACCCGCTGATAGGTCCAGATCTGGCCGGATTTGCCGACATCGGCAGTGGCGGTCGGAAAGCCGGCGCACATTCGAACGTCCGCCTCGCTAAGGCCGACCATCTCCTTGCGGGCTGCCGCCGCCGTGGCGTCTTCCCTCGCGGTGCTCGAGGTGTCGTCGGGCATGACGCAGGAAGACAGGATGGCGGCGCCTGCCGATAGAAGGAGAAGGGAAAGCTTTCGGGTGTGGAATGATGTCATACCGACTTCGGATTGCACGGGAGCCCCGAATGCCAACCTAGGAAGTGGGCCAATCGAGTCAACCGGCAGAAAATTCACGAAGTCGTTTGGTAGGTCATTCCGCCGCGCGCATCCGCTGCAAGAGGTTGAGGCTGCCGCCGTGACCCTCGCGCCCTATCTTCCGCCTGGGCATCGGATTTCCCAAACCGACCCCTTCTTGTCAGACGTACTGGCGCACGGTGCTGTGACTTTGGTTCGGCCGACGGTGTGCTAGTTTCTGCCGATTGCTCCGGAGACGTCATGCCTATCAAGCTGCAAGAAATCGCCCTCGCTCTTCTGCTGTTGGTTGCCGGAACTGGGGTCGGTCACGCGGAGACGGCCCAGCGGCCGCCGCCCACCGGCGGGGTTCTCTCGCTCCTGCCACCGCCGCAGACTTCCGATCATTCGATCGTCATTGCCGGACGCACGCTCGATTACGAGGCCAGGGCCGGCACGCTGTCATTACCGTCCGGCAAAGGCGATATCACCGCCGAGATCTTCTATGTCGCCTATGCTCTGCACGCCGGGAAAGAAACGGGACCGGATCCGCGTCGCCCGATCACCTTCGTTTTCAATGGCGGTCCGGGAGCAGCTTCCGCCTATCTTCATTTGGGCGCGCTCGGTCCGCGGGTTCTGGCGACAGCGGCCGATGGAAGTTTCCTGCCGCCGCCGCAGAGGCTGTTCGACAACCCCGACACTTGGCTCGACATGACCGACCTGGTCTTTGTGGACCCTGTCGGAACCGGTTACAGCCGTGAAGCGCCCGGCACGGAAGCACACAGCTTCTGGGGCGTCAGCCAGGACGCTGCGTCGATAGGCGCGTTTATCCGGCTCTATCTGGCGCAGACCAACCGTACGGCATCGCCTGTCTTCCTGGCTGGCGAAAGCTATGGCGGCTTTCGAGCAGCATTGCTCGCCAGGAAGCTTCAGGAAGACATCGGCATCAGCCCGAGCGGCGTCGTGCTGATTTCGCCGGCCCTCGAATTCACACTGGTGCGTCCGGACGAGTTCCAGCCGCTCCACTGGGCGCTCGAACTGCCGTCGCTGGCGGCAGTGCGCCTGCACAGCGAAGGCGTTTCTGGCCCGGCTCTGCAGGCACGGCTGGCGGAAGTCGAACGCTATGCGCTCGGCGAATATCTGGCCGCGCTGGCAGGTGGGCTGGAGCAGGGTGGAGGCCTGGCGAGCCAGCGTGTCGCCGCAATCACCGGTCTGCCGCTCGATCTCGTCCAGCGGCACTTTGCACGCATTCCCATAGGGCTGTTCGCCAAGGAGTTTGCACGGGCAAAGGGCAATGTTCTCAGCGCCTATGACGGCAACATCGCAACGGCGGACGTGGCGCCAGAGAGCCTGGGAGTCGAGGGTCCCGATCCGGTGCTCGACCGAAGCGTGCCGGCGCTTACCTCCGCTTTCGTCGGCTATGTGCGTGATGAATTGAACTTCCGTACGGATATCAGCTATCGGCTTCTCAACCGCGAAGTCAGCGGCAATTGGGATTATGGAACGAGCCCGACGCGTCAGGGCTATGCGGGTGTCATGGACGACCTTCAGCAGGCGCGCACGCTGAACCCCAGCCTCGGCGTGCTGATCGTCAACGGCTATAGCGACCTGGTGACGCCGTACATGGGCTCGCGCTACCTGCTTGGTCAAATTCCTTCGCTTGCCGGCGCAAAGCCCATTCGCAGCGAGGTGCTGGAAGGCGGGCACATGATGTATCTGAGGCCGGACGGGCGGGCGGCGCTGAAGCAGGCTGCGTCCGAGCTTTACCGAACGACGCAATGAGACGATTTGCGCAAAAAAGCGTCGGATGCGCTGTTCGCCCTCTCATCAGGCCCTAGTTCCATCGCGATTGATCGGTTACACACCTAGGATGGCGTCTTTTAGCGACGTTCGACAGCGGATTAGCCGGCTCTCCAGAATCGCGCCACTGGCGCGGCGTGCTGCCGAGCGGGCCATGCGGAATACCAGGCCACACAGGCTGACAAGCCTCGTCGACAGCTGGAACGCGCTGTCGCTGGCCACGCAGTTCCTGCTCGCGGGTGGTCTATTCTCCCTGTCGGCCATGGTGGTGGTGGGGATTTCAGTCACGAACCATATAGAAACCGTGGTCACGCAGAATTCGGCTTCCGCTACGGCTCTTTACGTGGACAGCGTTATTGCGCCGCTGCTTCCGGATATGCGCAAGAGCGAAGTCCTCGACGAGAGCGTAGCCCATGCGCTCGATGAAACGCTGGGACAAGGGGCACTCGGCACAAGGCTCGAATCCTTCAAGCTCTGGCGTCGCGACGGAACCATCCTGTATTCGACCGACAAGACATTGATCGGCAAGCGCTTTGAACCCAGCGACAATCTCCGGGCGGCATTCGCCGGCCAAATGGTTTCGGAGTTCGACAGGCTCGACGATCCAGACAGTGAGGCCGAAAGAGCCAGCGGCTTGCATCTCCTCGAGATTTACAATCCGGTGCTGCAGCCATGGTCGGGGGAAGTGGTGGCCGTTTCGGAATTCTACGAGGTCGCCACTGATTTTGAAAAAAACCTGCATCAGGCACTCATTCGAACCTGGCTGGACGTTGCCGCCGTCACAGCGGCCTTCTTTCTTGGGCTGTCGGCAATCGTGTTCCGTGGCAGCCGCACGATCAGCTCACAGAGCCGCTCGTTGAAGCAGCGCATTGCCGAGCTTTCCGATCTGCTCGCTCAAAACAGACTTTTGAGGCTGCGGGTGCAGCGCGCTTCGCAGCGTGCCACCGCACTCAACGAACGCTATCTCAGGCGCATCGGCGCGGACTTGCACGATGGCCCCGCGCAACTGGTTGCTCTCGCGGCGCTAGGGATCGATAGCCCGGTCATTGCCGATCCTGCTACGTCGCAATCGAAGCGTGCGCAGGAATTGCGGGCCATCAAAGCACATTTGGACGATGCCATGCGCGAGATCAGGAGCATCAGCAAGGGCCTTGTCCTGCCGCATATCGAGCATGCCGAACTGGGTGAGATTCTCCAGCTTGCCGTACGGGCGCACGAAGAACGAACCGGCGTCAAAGTGAGACTATCGATGACCGGCGGCCATACCCCGTTGTCGCCGGCGGCCAGGATCTGCATCTTCCGCTTCGTCCAGGAGACGCTGAACAATGGATTCCGTCATGCCGGAGGTGAAGGTCAGTCGGTCGAGAAACATTTCGACGGCGAACGCGTTTGTATCGAAGTGTCCGACGCCGGCCCCGGCTTTGATCCACAAATCGTGCGTCCCGAGGGGCTGGGGCTCGTTGGGCTGCGCGAGCGGGTGGAAAGCCTAGGGGGCCAGTTTACCGTGACGTCCTCACAAAGTGGCACGATCGTGAAAATGGCTCTCAACATCGTTGAAATGGGGCAGACATGACGACATCCATCAAGCTCGCCATCGTCGACGACCACCCGCTGTTCAGGGAAGGCGTTGTGCGCACGCTCGATCAGATCGGCGGGTTCGAGATCGTCGGCGAAGGAAGCAGCAGGGATGATGCCTTGCGGATAGTTGAAGACCGGCGGCCCGACATTCTGCTGATGGACATCTCGGTGCCTGGGGGTGGTCTTGGCGTGATCGAACCGGCCCTGGAACGGCATTCGGCACTGAAAATTGTGATGCTGACCGTTTCGGAAGAAAACCAGCATGTGATGGCCGCGTTGCAGAGCGGGGCGAGAGGCTATGTTCTGAAAGGGGTCGGGTCGAGGACGTTGGCTGCGATCCTGCGCACGGTAGCCTCGGGCGAACGATATGTTTGTCCACAATTGTCGGCGCGCCTGCTGGCCGATCTGTCGGCTCAATCAAAAGAGCCAGCGAAAGTTGACGGACTTGCCGAACTCACCAGCCGCGAAAGGGAGATCCTGACGCTGGTTGCCGCGGGCCTGAGCAACAAACGGATTGGGCTTCGGCTGAACCTGCATGAGAAAACGATAAAGCACCACATGACGCGAATCCTGGCCAAGCTCAACGTCAGCAACAGGACCGAAGCCGCAATGACTTTACGCGATGCGACTGAGCGCCGGCATTCGCCTGTTCGCGATCATGCTTGAGCCGAAACAGCCTCACGGGGCGGCTGTGTGATCTGGCCGTCAGTTGATCATTTCAAGCAACCTGTCCCGATCGGAACGCGTCGCCAGGCGCCGAATGATGGTACGGCCCTTGGCATCGCGCATTTCATATTGGCCGCTATCAACGCGCTCGCTGAGGCCGTTCGAATGCACCACGCCAATGCTCGGCCCACTCACCTCGATCCGGTCTCCCGTGGTTGCATTGATAAAGAGTTTTGGCCTGCTGCCCGGGGTTACCGCGGCGGCGGGATCAGGGAGATTGTCGTCCTGCGACTTTGCTTTGCCCTTGCCGGCTCCGGCATTCGAGTTTGAATTGCCGGAGTTTCCACCCGGATTGCCGGAATTGCCGCCCCCATTCCCATTTCCGTTCCCGCCATTGCCGTTGCCGTTCCCGCCGTCTTTGGCCCAGGCAGCCAGCCGGCCGAGCGGCTGCGATAGTCCGTCGAACACGACGCGATAGGGGCTCACGACGAGAACGAAGGTCAAAACGACTACAGAAATGCCGACATGACGTCCTCGCGAAGATCCGGTCCTTCGTCTCCGGGTCGTCATCAATGAACTTGCCAGTCGCATGGCGGAAATCCCCTTAATCATACGGACCTTTCGTGCTGCCTCCTGTTCGAATTCGTGCGATGCTTAAAACAATGGTTTGTATCGGTAAGGTCAAGACCCACCAGTCCCACGAGGGTAACTGGTGGGTCTCGCTGGCGCAGGAAGGGACTATTTACTGCGCAAGTCTTTTGCCTTCGCTTCGTTGCGTCTCTCGGCGGGGGGCGCCGAGTTCTCACCGTCAGCCAACAATAAATCCAATGGCTGCGATCCCGAAACACAGGCCAAATAACGGAAAAAGCAGCCAACGCGCCTGGTGAACGCTCGAATCCATAGCGGCCTCCTGTAACAGTCGGCATCGCAACGGGGCTCTTCTGAACTCGGTTCCTGAAACTCTCGCGTTTCGGGCTTTTGCGATAGCAGCCTCGGACCAAAGTTCGGCTGTGCAGGCCCTTGGTCGACAGGCCTACAGACTGAAGTCCCTATGCAAGGAGCCGCCTGCATTCGGCGACCTTTGTGTCCACCAGGCGGCGCGATCCACCGGTCCCTTCGAATGCTTTACCTTCCTGGCTCTATGGCGAAGCGACATTGGTCCACTGCATGTCATTGAAACGTCACCAGTAGAGACCCATATGCGGATTGCGTCGGATGTCTCCTCCCATTGCGTCCGGCGCGTTCCCCTCTGGAGGTTACAGACCTTCACGCTTGGCCGGGCTCAACAGTCCGGCCTTTTCTTTTGGTCATCGCTGTCTGGGTCGAGCATCGTTCTGCCGCAGCGCGCCGCCTCAGCTGCGAGGTGGAATTTGCTGGACAGACCATGTGTTGCCGTCAGGATCCTCAAAGAAGACAAATCTGCCCCAGGGAAAATCCTTGATATCGCTGACCTCAATGCCTTGGGGGGCCAGGTGCCGGTGTGCCTCATCGATGTCGGGCACAACCAGCTGCAGACCCCGTATGGATCCCGGGGTGCTGTCGACGATGCCTTTGCCCATGGCAATCGAACAGGCCGAACCGGGCGGCGTCAATTGCACGAAACGTATCTCGTCGCTTACCGTGTGATCATGATCGAGGTGAAAGCCGACCTTCCCAACATAAAAGGCGATGGCATTGTCGACGTCCGATACGGGGACCGGGACCAGTTCCAGCTTCCAATCCATGACAACCCTTTCGCAGCTTTCGCCAAGTGGTGCCGAACACCGTGGGCGACATCCCGCCATCTTCCCAATGCCATTGTCGGCGCGGGCCGCTCAATCGGTCAAGAGATATCCGGCAAAAGCCGGGTTCGGGCAACGTGAGGACTGGTCTCATTGCTGACGGCGTTCGGAACCGATAAGCGCAAGCTCAGTGTTGGCCAAGGCGTTCTCGTGCTTTCCGCCACGCCCGAACCGGGCAGGGTGGCGGTTCGGCCGAGTTTGCCGCGCGCTATGCAGCGCGCTTCGGACCGATCGGCAATTATGCCGTGAACGCCCACGAATTCGGCCTGTCTTCTTCTTGCCGCGATCAAAGACGCCAGCACTGTATCCAAGGGACATCCGAGCCGGTGCAACGTTCTAGCGGCAGTGCGCGATATCCGTTTCAAGGGAATCGCCTATCGCGAGACCGTACGGTGGAATGAAAGGCGACAATCTGGCCGCGGTGACTGCACTCAACGTGGTGGAAAACGGCCAGTTCCGACAGATCGCCGAAATCCGGCAGATGCAGAGTGTCGAGCAGACCAACCCCCGACAGGCTCTCCGACCGAACCGCTTTCCGCCGCTTTGCCAGGCGATTTTCACAGGACCGCGAAACAATTATCTCCGGTCGCCGTTTCGCCCGCAGAACCTTTCGAGGAGGCGACGATGAGCGCGACCGGCTTGGACGTTTTTGACAAAACGCTGCAAATAACAAACATCTGGCTAGACGAGATCATGGTGGATCTTGGTCCGGATCGACACGTCGCCTGGCATACGTTGGGCGCCGTTCTGCGAACCCTTCGGCACAGGCTGCAGGTCGGACTGGCAGCCAAATTGGGAGCGGAACTGCCGCTGCTCGTGCGGGGCGCCTACTATGATCGCTATCGGCCCGCCGACATGCCCGACAAGACACGCTCGCTCGAGGAGTTCCTGCAACACATCGCCGATGAATTGAAATCGACCCGTGCTGTCGATCCCGAGGATGCGGCACGCTCGGTGCTGCGTGTGCTTGCACGGCATATCGACCTTGGCCAGTCGGCAAAGGTGCGGGATGCGCTGCCAAAGGAAATCCAGGTCCTCTGGCCTGAAAGCGTGGGCGTCAAATAGCGGCGATCCTGCTCGTGCGGACGCGCGACGGACCGAAGCTTCGAACGTAAGCGCGAGTGGGTCTGGTCGACCCCGGTGACGCTATGTGCCGCGCTCGATGGCAAGGCTTAGCTGGGCAGCCGATGTGGGCTGTCGCGGCCTAACCTGGAAAGATCGTGAAACCGCCATCGACGCGGATTACCTGCCCGTTGATAAAGCGCGCGCGCGGACCGGCGAGGAAGGCCACCGCTTCGGCGATCTCTTCAGGCTCCGCATACCGGTTCAGCGATTTCTTGCTTGAGTCCATACGCTGCGGATCGACCACGCGGCTCGCCTGGAAGCGTGCCGTTTTGGTGGCGCCAGGGCTCACCGCATTGACGCGCACGCCATCGTCGATCAATTCCTTGGCGAGGCAGCGCGTATAATGGACGACAGCCGCCTTGAGCGTCGAGTAGACCACCTCGGGCGAGCATCCGATATGCGCTGCCGCCGAGGCGATGTTGATCACCGAGCCCGAGCCGCGCTTGACCATGGGCGGAACAAAGGCCTGGCAGACCAGCATCGTGCCTATGAGGTTGTTCTCGGTCAGAACCTTGATGTCTTCGTAGTCGATATCGAGTGCGTTGTTGGGATTGGGCTTTACGCCCTTGGCGCCGATGTCGCCGCCGGCGCAGTTGACCAGAATGTGCACGTCGCCGAGATCGGCCTCGATCTTCCTCTTCATCTCGGCGACAGCTTGTTTGTCGCCTATATTGCCGGTGACCGCGGTCACCCGCGTCCCATGCTTCTCCAAGCCCCGGGCAGAGTCGCCGAGATCCGCGAATTCGCCATATTGAGATGGCCGGGTCCAATCGAGGTCGTGGACCGCGACGTTTGCGCCAAGTCCGGCCAAGCGGTCGGCCATCACGCGGCCGAGGCCGCGTCCCGAGCCGGTGACGAAGGCAGTCAGGCCGCTGAGTTCTCGAGCAGTCATGCTGATTTCTCCATTGCAATGAAATCGAACTTCTTCATGTTGGCGGCGCTGCGCCGGATCATGTCGAGCTCGTACGAAACGAGCGCGCCGTCATCGTCCCGTTCCCATGGCGTGCGGTAGTCGGCGTCGTCCGCAAGGCGGTTCACGCGCGCAGCACTCAGGCACGCGGCGAACTCGCGGGCGGTCTTCGGCGCATATCCGTTCCACCAGTCGTCGGTGAGCCAGCGAACGTGACGGGCCTCCAGCGCGCCTGGCTCAAGCACCGCCGTCAGCGTGTCGTGGTGCTCGCCAAGGATGGCTGCCAGTTCGGCGAATGGCACGGCGCCGTCGCCGATCGCGCAGCGGACCAGACGGTAGCCCTCATCCGTGAACTGAATGCGATAATCCTTGAGGTGAACATGGCGGACATGGGGCGCGATCCGGCGCGTGAAGGCAAGCGGCGCCTCGCCGACAGGAAAGGTGTTGCCGGTGTCGTAGGTGATGCCGACACCCGGCCCGCCGAGTTCGCAGAACGCAACCAGTTCGTCGCTGCCGAAGTCCTGATGGTTCTCGATGCCGAGCATCCAGCCCTCGGCCGCCGCACGCGGTCCCCATTCCGTCAAGGCAGCGCGAATCGTGGCGTTGAACTCACTCCATTTCGGTCCCCACGCATTGCGGTCGCCGCACAGGACAGGCGTCAGTGCGATACGGATCGTCGTCGCCTCGAGCAGCCGCGCAGCCCGAAAGGCGTTGTCCAGCGGACCTGCCACCAGCAGTCCGCCGCTCACCACCGGGACGATGTCCAGCGCGGCAAGACGCCTGCGCAGGGCGACGATTTCGGCGTCAGTCAAGTCGGTCAACCAGGGTTCGTAGATCTCGAGCGTGCGTGCGCCTAGTTCCTGCGCCAGCGTAATGAAGCCTTCCAGCCCCACGCCGTCCGGATTGTGCCGTGGCGTGCCGCGGCCCTGCAGTCCGAGATGATAGGTCAGTCCGTAGGGGTTGAGGCCGAGACGAAGCATCAGCTTGGCGGTTCCAATGGAGAGCGGAGAAGCGTCACTAGCGCAGACCAGCATCGACGGTAATGGACTGTTTGGTGATCATGCGGCTGTCGTCGGCTGCCAGGAAGAGCACTGTGCGTGCAATCTCCTCGCCCAGCAGGACGCGGCGGATCAATTGCCGCTGCACCGTCTGGTCGACTGCCTCCTGCGTCTTGAACCACAGCTCGCGCTGCCGCTCGGTCATGACGGCGCCGGGTTCGACCGCATTGACGCGGATGTTATCCGGTCCGAACGAGCGCGCCAAAGCACGCGTCAGCGCCACCACAGCCCCCTTGGCGGTGGCATAGGCCACCATCTGGTCCGCTCCGAAACGCCAGGCGATGGAAGAGAAGTTTATGATCGAGCCGAAGCCGAGTTCCTTCATATGCGGATGCACAGCCTGCGCGGCGAAGAAGTGATGCCTCAGATTGACGTCGAAGCTGCGGTCCCAATAGTCGGCCGTTACCGCGTCGATGGGATGGCGTTGATCATTGGCGGCGTTATTCACCAGGGCGGCGACCGGACCAAGCCGCGCGCGCACGCCTTCTACCGACGCCTTTAGCGCATCGACGTCGGTCACATCGCAATGGAGATATAAGGGAGCCTGCCCGGCGGCACCAGCGAGCTCGCTCACCAACGCCTCCGCTGGCTCGTCTTGCACGTCGAGAAAGGCTACCCGGGCGCCATTCGAGGCGAAGGCACGGACCATATCGGCGCCGATGCCGGAGGCGCCGCCGGAGATCAGCACGACCCGATCGGTCAAGCTCGGATAAGTCGCGAATTGTACGGACATCGATTACAGAAGCGCCTTGGTTGTTGGATCGAACAGACAGGCGCGCGACATATCGATGCCCAGCGTTATCGTCTCGCCCATGACTGGAGCGTCGTCCGGCTCGAAACGGCCGGTGATCTCCAGGTCACCCAGCCTGAGCACGGCAAGCGTCTCGGCCCCGGTCGGCTCGACCAGTTCGACCGGCGCCTGCATGGACGCCACAGCAGGTTTGCGCGACTTCAGATCGGTCGTGAAACGGTAGATGTGTTCCGGCCGGATACCGAGCACGACGTCCTTTGGCGCACCGGCGGACATCGGCGCGGCAAGGGCAAGGCTGGCATCGCTGCCGTCAGCGGCGCGTACCGAGATGCTGGTCGAGCCGGTAAGCCGGGCGGGGATGAAATTCATCGCCGGCGATCCCATGAAACCGGCAACGAACATGTTGGTCGGCCGGTCGTAGATCCGCTTCGGCGTGTCGAACTGCTGGACCGAGCCCTGGTTCATCACCGCAATGCGGGATGCAAGCGTCATCGCCTCGACCTGATCATGGGTGACGTACACCGTGGTCTTGCCAACGCGATGGTGAAGCTTCTTGATTTCGGTACGCATATCGACGCGCAGCTTGGCGTCCAGGTTGGACAGGGGCTCGTCGAACAGAAACAGCTTTGGGTCGCGTACGAGGGCGCGCCCCATCGCGACGCGCTGCCGCTGCCCGCCCGAGAGCTGGCCGGGCTTGCGTTTAAGCAACTGTTCGATCTGCAGGAGCGCGGCAACCCGTTGGACAGCTTCCGCCTGCGCCGCTTTTGGCACGCCGCGGCTTTCCATGCCGAAGGTGATGTTCTGGCGCACTGTCATGGTGGGATAGAGGGCGTATGACTGGAACACCATCGCAATGTCGCGGTCCTTGGGTTGCACGGAGTTCACCAGCCGGTCGCCGATCCATATCTCGCCCGACGTGACGGTTTCGAGGCCGGCGATCATGGCGAGCAAGGTTGACTTGCCGCAACCCGACGGGCCGACAAGGGCGACGAATTCTCCGGTCTTAGCCTCGAGATTGATGCCGGCAAGAATCTCGAGCGAGCCGTAGCTCTTGTGAAGGTTGCGGATCATCAACGCGGACATGGGCGACGCCTCATTTGATGGCGCCCTGGGTGAGGCCGCGCACGAAGTATTTTCCACCGAACAGATAGATCAGCAGCGGTGGCAACGCGCCGATCAGCACGGCTGCGCTCATCACATCGTAAGCACGCGCGGTCGTGCCGCCGGCCGTGAGCGCGACCAGTGCCGCGGTAATGGGCTGCTGCTGGCCTGATGTGAAGACGACGCCGAACAAATACTCGTTCCAGATGCCGGTGAACTGCCAGATGACGGTGACAATCAGAATGGGCGGCGACAGGGGCAGGATGATCTTGCGGAAGATCCGCCAGAAGCCGGCGCCGTCGATGCGTGCCGCCTTGATCAGGTCGTCCGGTATGCTGACGTAGAAATTGCGGCAGAACAGGGTGGTGAACGAGATGCCCTGGACGACGTGGATAAGCACCAGCCCATATGTCGAATTGGTCAGGCCGAGCTTGCCGAGCAGGAACGCCCACGGCATCAGCGAAATCTGGCCGGGCATGAATACGCCAAGCAGCATCAGATTGAAGATCAGTTCGGAACCCCTGAAGCGCCATTTGGAGAGGATGTAGCCGTTCATGGCGCCGAGAATGGTCGAGATGATGGTGGCGGGGATCGTCATCGCCAGCGAGTTGAAGAAATTGCGCTTCATGCCCTCGCAGGTACCGCTGACGCAGTAGGATCCCCAGGCCTGCGCCCACGCATCGAACCGGAAGCTGCGCGGTACGGAGATGAGGCCGTTGCGGGCAATCTCCGACTGCTCGCGCAATGAGTTGAAGATCACCACCAGCAATGGCACAAGATAGACGACCGCGAAAAGCGTCAGCACGGCATAGACAAGGAAGCGGCTCCAGAAATGCCGGCGCGTGGCAGCGGCTTCCTCCGGATCAAAACGGGCATTAGGGGCAACTTCAGCCATTGCGGCCCTCCGCCCGCCGGCGCCAGACGATCCACAAGGAGTACGGCACCAGCACTACCGCGACCGCCGCGAGCATCATCATCGCCGCGGCGGCACCCTCGCCGATTTGGCCGCGCTGGAACATCAGGTCGTAGACATAGATGGCGGGGAAGGTCGTGGACACGCCTGGCCCGCCCCGCGTCAGCGCCGCCACCAGGTCGAAGGTCTTGATGGCGAATTGTATCTGAATGACCGCCACCGCCAGGAATATCGGAGCGATGGTTGGCAGAATGACCCTCCGATAGGTCCGGAAAACCGACGCGCCGTCGATTTGCGCGGCTTTGACGAGATCCGGATCGACCGACCGCAGACCAGCCAGGAAAAGTGCCATTGCGAAGCCGGACGACTGCCAGATACCGGTTATGATCACCGCATAGATCGCGGTGTTGCGGTTGGCCGTCAGGGCGAAGCTGAAGTCGGTCCAGCCAAGCCCTCGAACGAAGGCCTGGATACCGTCGACAGGGTTATACAGCCAGCTCCACACCGTACCGGTGACGATGAAGGACACCGCCAACGGGTACAGAAAGATGGTGCGCCAAACCGCCTCGCCGCGGACGCGCTGGTCGATCGCGATCGCGAGCAGCAGGCCAACCGCCATCGAGCCTACGATATAGAAGCCGCTGAACAGGAAGAGATTCGTATAGGCGATGTTCCAGCGCCGGTTTGCCCAAAGCGAAGCGTAGTTGTCCAGGCCAACGAACCCATAGGTCGGCAACAGCGACGAATTGGACAGGGAGATGTAGAGCGTCCAGAGTGTGAAGACGAAAACATAGATGAAACTCGCCGCTATCGATGGCGCCAGCACCAGAATGGGCACCATCGTGCCCAGGCGCTCGCGCCACGGACGGGCCGCGGCAGCTGCGGCTGGTACAATCAGATCATGGGTGGACATCGGGCTGCTCCGGCGAGGTCTGGCCAGGCGCTTCGCCCCGGCCATCATCGGCAGCGTCACTCCTGCGCTTCGGCCGCATCCGCCATCGCATTGGCCGCGTCCTGCGCACTCATATCCGGCGTTGCTACAAACTCCGTGATGCTATCCATTATTGCGCCGCGGACCTTTTGCGGAACCGTCATGTTGTGCGCCATTGAACGCACGAGCGTGCCGGCGGCGATCGAGGCTTGCAGATCCTTTTGCGAGAGTTGCTGGCAGGGATTGAAGCCGTTCGAAAGATCGACGTCGAGGCGGGCCGGGATGGACCCTTTGGTCTGATTGAAAATGGTCTGAAATTCGGGCGACAGGATGATGCTGGCAAGCAGCTTCTGTCCCTCGATGTAGTCCGGGTCCTTTTGCTTGAAGAACACGACCGAGTCCGAATTCAAGATGAAGCCGGGCTTGCCCCAATCGGTCGGCGCCTGTGCGCAGACATAGTCGGTGCCCTCCTTGAAGCCGCCGGCCGTCAGCAGGCCGATCGTCCAGTCGCCCATGATGTGGAAGGCGGCCTCGCCGCGGCCGACGAGATGCGACATGGTATCCCAGTCACGCCCGTTCATGCCGGGGTCCATGTACTTCGAGGTCATGGTGCGAAACTGCTCGAAGGCCTTGACCATGCCGTCGCTACGCATGGCATCGACGTCGCCCTCGACGAAAGCTTTCCTGTAGAGATCGAGGTCCTGACCGTACACGACCACTTCGAAGACCGTCGAGTCGGTCCAGTCGGCGGTCGAGTGCGAAATGCAGATCTTGCCGCTGGCCACGATCTTGTCGCAGGCGGCGTTGAATTCCGCCCATGTCTTCGGCATCTCGGTGACGCCCGCGTCCTTCATGACCTTCGGCGATGCCCACAGCCAGTTGATGCGGTGGATGTTCATCGGCGCTGCCACCCAATTCCCGGTCGGCTTCATCACCGGCAGCAATTCGGGAGCGACGACCTTCTCCCAATTTTCCGCCTTCGCCAGGTCGTCGAGATTGGCTGTCATGCCCGTCTCGTTCCATTCGGCGATCTCGGGGCCTTTGAGTTGCACAGCGGGAGGTGCGTTGCCGGCGATCACATCGGCACGCAGTTTGGCCAGGGTATTGGCCGTATGGCCTGCGATGGAGGTCTGCTGCCAGGTGCCACCCTTGGCGGTAAACATCTCGCCGAGCTTGGCGATAGCCTGGGCGTCCGATCCGGTGGCCCATTGATGCAAGAGGTTGGTCTTCGGCTCCGCGAGCGCTGTTCCGGTAATCAAGGTGAAGGCGGTAGCGGCCGCAAAGGCCGTCCTCAGGTATTTCATCGTTTCACTCCCATATGTGATGCACGGTTCGTTTCGACCGCTTGTGGCCTGCGATTTGAGGTCGTGGCCGGCGAGATGCAGTAATCTCCGTTCTTTCCAAGATGACATATTTGAGCTATCAGTCAACATGCTTTGTGCTCATCATGAACAAACCTTCGCTTAGAAATTGGCTGATCGACAGGCCGTCCGCGTCGCCGGAGAGCCTGATCGTCCGATGCTTGCGCGAGCGCGGCGTGCTTTCCGCGTCGCAAATTACCCGCATTACCGGTTTGGCGCGGTCGACGGTTTCAACCGCGCTCAACGGCTTGAGAAAGTCAGGGATGGTGATCGAATCCTCGGCCCATCGTGACGCGGCCAGGGGCATTGGCAGGCCGGCCACGGCATTGACGCTCAATCCCGCTGCGGGCACCTGCGTCGGCATCCACCTGGGCCTCGACGAGATGCGGTGCGTCGTCGCCGACGTCTCGCATTCTTTCGTTGCCGAACAAACTATCCCCATGGGTCTGGACTACCAGCCGCAACAGGCGGCCCAGCTCGCCAAGTCAGTAATTGCCCGATGCTACGAAGAGAACGGTCTGCCGATGGCGGGGCTCCTGGGGGTTGGGGTCTCCGTCTCGGGCCCAGTCAGCCGCGAAGGAGTGGTGCTGCGCGCGAGTATTGTTCCGACCTGGGCCGGGGTCAACATCCGCGATGTGTTCGGGCCGGTCCTCGAACAGCCGATCTTCGCCGACAATGAGAGCAACTGCTCGGCCATTGCCGAGCTGATGTGGGGTGCGGCCGTCGGCCACGACGATTTCGTGCTGTTCAAGGTCGATCTGGGCGTCGGCGGGGCCATTGTCCAGCACGGCCGGCTGGTGAGCGGCATCGCCGGCGGCGCCGGCGAATTCGGGCACATCAGCATCGATCCCGGCGGCGACCTTTGCCGGTGCGGCAATCGCGGATGCCTGGAGCTCTATGCCAGCTTTGCCCGGCCGCTCGAGCAGATTTCGCGCATCGTGCGGCGGCCGGTCACGATGGACGATGTGATCATGATGGCCGAGCAGGGCGACGTGAGGGCGCTGCGGATGATCGAGGACACCGCAGAGTTCGCCGGCCGTGGCCTTGGCCTGATCGGTTCGGTGCTCAATCCGCCGCTCATCATAATCGGCGGCCGCATGGCCTTGGCGGGCGACATTCTCCTGGCGCCACTGATCGCGTCATATGAACGCCATACGCTCATCAAGTCCCGCGATGTGGCGCCTGCGCTGCGCACGCGGATAATCGTTGGCAAGCACACGGAGAACGACGCACTGCTCGGCGCGGTCGGCCTCGTGCTGCGCCACAACAGCCGGCTTCAATGACCTGACTCCGCTTCGGGTGGTACTCTGAGGCTCGTTGTTCCAAATCGGTGCGCACCCGCATCGCAGCCAAGTCCCTCCGGCCTTTGGACTGGTTCACTCTGGCGCGTTAGAGCGTGGCCGATGATGAGCGTGCCGAGAGGTGTCACAAGAATCGCGTAGGTTTATGGTGTTAACGGGCAAAGCTTGGGGAGCAGTCGTCAATGCCGTATTGCTGCAGCAGGCCGAGCCCTACCTCTCGCCCGGCCGGGAAAACTGTAAGATGAAGCAAAGCGGAGTTGTCTTGCCGCACGGCGGTGGGCGGGTGGTGCCGGCTCTCGGGATCGACGTCCATGTGTGGCGGGTTGCTCTCGATGCTCCCCTTTCGCAGTCGGACATGGCCGTGCTCAATCCAGCCGAATTGACCAGGGGCGGACGGTTTGTTTTCGAGCAGGATCAGCGGCGCCATCTGGCAGCTCATGCCGGCTTACGCCGGGTGCTGTCCATGTACACCGGCCGAGCGCCGGGAGAACTCGATCTGCGGGAGACCCCACAGGGAAAGCCGTTCCTTGCGGACGGGCGCCTCGCCTTCAACCTTTCGCATTCGGGGGATCTTGCCCTTGTGGCCGTGGCTGCCGCCGGGCAAGTCGGCGTCGATGTCGAGCGCGTCGCCCCGCGGAGCGGCGAGATGTCCATGGCCCGTTCTCTGTTCGCGCCCGGCGAGATCGCACAACTTGAGTCACTGGCGCCAGAGGCCCGCCGCCTCATGTTCTGCCGGCTTTGGACTTGTCGCGAAGCCGTGCTCAAGGCTGCCGGCGTCGGCCTCTCCGGGGTGGGACTCGAGATTGGGATGGACGGGAGCGGCGAGGCCTATATCCTCTCGCCGCCACTGGAATTGGTTGAACCCCTCAGGCTCATTGAGTTCCGCCCAAGCGCGCACCACGTGGCCGCCGTCGCCTGGAGTGCACGCAGTCCTCAGGTCGTCGCACGCCGCTTCGATTTCGACTTGGGATTGCGTTGACGCTCCGGAACGGGCCTCGGGGACGCCTGTTTTTGGCGACGAGGATCGAGCGGACGGGTTTCTCTTCAAAAGCAGCCACATCGGCCTAAAAACTAATCAAATTGGCCTAAAAAGTAATCAAATCGGCTTAAAAGACACATTTTGCGATAAAAATGCTAACCTGGCGAGTTTTGCTCTTGGAGCTTCCGTTAGGACATGCACTTAAATACGCCGTGACTGTAAGTGCGCCGTGGGTTGGGCAACCCACGGTGTATACTAGGCGGGGGTCTGGGCATGAACATTCATCGTGGGGGCGATGCCCCTCAGCAGGTCATTGAGTCAACACAGCCAATCGCAGTTATCGGAATTGGTTGCCGGTTTCCTGGAGGAATCCAGGACGCGGACTCGTACTGGAACTTTCTCTTGGAGAAGAACTGCGGCATCGTCGATATCCCGGCGGATCGATGGAATGTCGATGCATTCTATGATCCGGAGCCCGATGCCCGGGGAAAGATGCGGACGCGCTGGGGTGGGTTTCTTGCCAGCGACGTTTTCGGCTTCGACCCGAGTTTCTTCGACATGTCGCCCCGCGAGGTGACAACGATGGACCCGCAGCAGCGCCTGGCGTTGCAAGTGGCCTTCGAGGCCGTCCAGGATTCGGAGCGCACATTGGCCGACCTGCGCCGCGGGCGCACCGGCGTGTTCATCGGAATCTCGACCAACGATTTCGCGCAGAACCTGCGCCGCGGACGTGTCGGTGGTGGGGATATTTTTGCCGGCACCGGTTCGGCGTTCTCGATCGCGGCCAACCGAATATCCCACCGTTTCGATCTGAAAGGGCCGAGTATCGCCGTCGACACGGCATGCTCGTCGGCGCTCGTTGCCATCGACCAAGCGGTGCGCCACCTGAGCACCGGCACCTGTGAGACGGCGCTCGCCGGCGGCGTCAACTGCATGCTCGATCCAGGCCCGTTTATCGCATTCTCCAGCGCCAACATGCTTTCGCCGACCGGCGGTATCTACACCTTCGACGAAAGGGCGGACGGGTTCGTGCGCGGCGAAGGCTGCGGTTTCGTTTTGCTGAAGCTTCTCGACCGGGCAATTGCCGACGGCGACCGGATCTATGGCGTGATCCGTCATTCGATGGTCAATCAGGACGGGTATACGCCGACCCTGACCTCGCCGAGCGGGGAAGCACAGCAAGCGATGCTGGAGGCGCTGGTGGAAGGCGCCGCCATCGATCCGGCCGATGTCGACTATGTCGAGGCCCATGGAACCGGCACGCCGGTCGGCGATCCAATCGAGGCGGCTGCTATCGGCCGCGTATTCGGTGTGAATTCACGCCCAAAACCGGCCTATGTCGGATCGTTCAAGCCCAATCTCGGCCACCTCGAATCGGCGTCCGGTATTGCGGGTTTCATCAAGACGGTGCTGACGGCGGGAAAGGGCATCGTGCTGCCGAACCGGAATTTCGAGCGCCCGAATCCGAGCATTCCGTTCGACGCGCTCAACATCGCTGTGGCAACGAAGCCGACGCCGATCGACCACCACGGCCGGCCGATCCTGGCCGTCGTCAACTCCTTCGGCTTTGGCGGTACCAATGCCTCCATCGCCGTGGAAGGATGGCGGGGGTTGTCCGCCAGCGCCAACCGTGCGCCAAGGCCGGTGATAGCCGGCCATCCGATAGCCGTCCCGATCTCGGCCGGCAGCACGGCCGGACTGGAACTGTGGGCCGGCCGTCTAGCCGATGCGCTGGAGCAGGGAGGCTCCCTTGCGGAGACCCCGGTCGAAGACATCACCGCCCATTTGAGCAGCGCGCGCGATAACTTCGCCCAACGGGCTGCGCTCATCGTCGAGCCGGAGCGTGCCGCGCTCCAGACCCAACTGCGCGCATTGGCTAAGGGAGCCATCGAGCAAAGCGCGGAAGGGCCAACCATCATCACCGGCAGGGCATCCAACCGTCGGCTCGCCATCGCCTTCTCGGGCCAGGGCGGCCAGTGGTGGGCCATGGCGCGCCGCCTGTTGAAGGAAGACCGTGCGTTTCGCCGAACCGCCGAGATGTTCGACGAAGTGCTGCGTCCGATGGTCGGCTGGTCGACCGTCGAGGAGATGCTGCGGGACGAGAAAAAGACCCGCATCAACGATGCCGACGTTACCCAGGCATCCATCTTCACCACGCAGATATCCCTCTACGAGCGCTGGACAAAGGCCGGCGTGCGGCCTGAGCTTCTGATCGGCCACAGCTTCGGCGAGGTCGCGGCCACCTACGTTTCAGGTATCATCGATATCGAGACGGCGGCTCGCATCATTGCCAAACGCGGCCTCATCCCGCTGAAGAGCGAGCGGCGCGGTGCAATGGCCACGATAGGGCTGACGGTCCATCAACTCGAACCTTTGCTGCCCGGTGACGAAAGCGTTGTCATTGCCGCCTACAACGGCCCGATCGCGCAAACGATTTCCGGCATGGAGGACGCGGTGCTTGGCGTGCTGGCCAAGGTCGCGGAAGCCTATCCCGATGCGACGGCCCGCCGGATGACCATGGATTTCGGATGGCACAGCGCGCATCTGGAAGACTGCAAGGAATGGTTCCTCGGCGAACTGGGTCCGGTCGCCTGGAAAGAAGGCCGTCTGCCGATCATCTCGACGGTCACCGGCATATTCGAGACGAAGTTCGACGCCGACTACTGGTGGGCCAATTTGCGCCAACCCGTCAGCTTTACCAAGGCCTTGGATTTCACCCTCGATTTCGGCATCAATACTTTCCTGGAAATAGGTCCGCACCGCACGCTGACGCCGCTCATCCGAGGCATCTCGCAGGAGCGCGGGGTAGACGCCGCCGCGGTGAACTCGCTCGATCGCAAAACTGACGATTTCTGGACGCTGGCGCGGGCCGAGGGCAGCCTTCATGTTGCCGGCGTCGAATTCGACCGGCCGAAATCGTTGAGTGGCCACGTGGCCGTTCCCAAGTTACCCTGGAACAACCAGCGCCTGCTGAATACATCCGAGGAAACCAAGAACTTCCTGTTCGAGGCACCCCGGCACGCACTGCTTGGATGGCGCGACTTCACTGCGGCGCCGTCCTGGACGAACGAAATCACGCTCAGAGGCTTCAAATTCCTGGCTGACCATCGGGTCAGCGGCGATTGCCTCTTCCCGGCCGTCGGTTACATCGAAATCATGGGGGCCGCACTGCGCGACCATTTCGGCTCTGAGTCCGTGGAACTGCGTGATTTCAAACTGTACGAAGCGCTTTCCATCGCGGAGGACGACGTCGTACTGTTTACGACGACGTTCGATCCGGTCGGTAGCAGGCTGCGCATCGCCACGTTCCATCGAGGTTCGGAGGATGGCTGGAGGACGCGTGCCGAAGCTTATGGCTTCAGCCACAAATATGAACTTGCACCAGCTCCTGCCGACCTGCTGCTGGATCGCCCGAACCTAGTCGAAAAGACGGAATTCTACCGTCTCGCCGAACGGCACGGGCTTGAATACGGTCCCTATTTCCAGTCGGTGAACGCACTCGACATTGTCGGCGACCGCCTGGTTGCCAAGCTGTCAAGCAAGGATCCCAACTTGGCGAAGCAGTATTTCGCCTTCCCCGGATTGCTGGACGCGGTGCTCCAGGCCGGCATCGGCCTGGCTTCACATCGAGACGGCGTGTGGGTTCCAGGTGAATCGCTGCCGCCGGCTAATGAAGACAAGGCCCAGTATCAGTTGCGCCTGCCGACCGGCGCCCGCAAGATCCTGCTGGGCGCTCCTTTGACGCCCGAGGTGATCGTCGACATCCAGCCGGGTCTCGACCCGTACTCGATGCGGTTCAGCGTGTTCTCGCCGGAAGGGCAGCCGCTCATCGTTCTCGACAACCTTCAGACCAAGGCGCTGGGCAAGGTCAGGAGCAGCAGGGCCAAGCAAGGTGCCGGCTCGGGCTCCAGTGTTTTCGAGGAGCATTTCGAGAAGCAGGAAGCCAAACCGGCAGCGCCCTCATTGCGTTGCGCCCACTGGTTGGTGGTGGGTGATGGAACGCAGCGCCTCGAAGCGACATTGGCTGAGCTGGTTAGCCGCGGAGCGACGGTCGAGGTCGCAAACCCCGCGCCGTTCCTGAACCTCGATGCGGATGAAGCGCTCGCCACGATCCGGGCATTCATGACCAAATCGGGTGGGACAGGTGGCATCCTGTTCAGCGCCGCCACCCCCGAAAAACTCGACGACAAAGCAGGCGGGGACGAGCTTCTCGCCAGGATCACGCCTATCGTGCACCAATTGATCACGCTTGGAAAAGTCATCGACCGGCTGCACAGTTCGTCCGAACAGCGGCCCGAACTGGTTGTCGTCACGTCCGGCAGCCGGCTTGTGCAAGGTGACCAGCCGATGAGCCTTTCAGGCCTGAGTGAGAGCGCCTTAATCGGCATTGCTCGCACAATGGCAAACGAGTTCAAAGGTTTGGGCATCCGCCTTATCGATGCGGATCCCACATCGCTGCAGTCGGGGGTGAGCATTTCGGGCGCCGTGCTGGAGGAAACCGCAGAGACGGAATTCATCCTGCGTGGCGCCGAACGCTATGTCCCGCGGCTGGAGCAACTGGCTTTGCACGAAGTGGCGCCGTTGCGGCGGACGCTGGAGACCGCGCGGGATTCTTCCAACTTCGCCGTCACCATGACGGGGCCTGGCACCATCGACAACATCGTACTACGCGAAATCGCCGATCCCGAATTGGCGCCAGACGAGGTCATGGTCGAGGTCGCCGCGGTCGGATTGAACTTCCGCGACATCATGGCGGCCACCAGCATCTTGCCGGACGAGTTGGAGAATGACGAGGCATACTGGCGCAATCTCGGGCTGGAGTTCGCCGGCACCGTCCGCAGGGTCGGCGAACGGGTGACCAATCTCAAGCCCGGCGATCGCATCATGGGTATGGGCAAGGGCTACCTCAGACGCTTCGCCAAGCTCCGGGCGGATCTCGCCATGCGCGTACCCGATGGTATTGATCTGATCCAGGCCGCGACCCTCCCGACAGCCTTCCTTACCGCTCACTACGCTCTCAAACATATCGGCCGATTGGCACAGGACGAAACCGCGCTGATCCATCTGGCTTCGGGTGGTGTCGGGCTCGCCGCCATCCAGGTCGCGCATGATGTGGGGGCTCGAGTCTTCGGCACTGCAGGCAGCGACACAAAACGCGCCTTCCTGAAGACATGGGGCGTGGATGAGGTCATGAACTCGCGCGCTCTCGATTTCGCCGACGAGGTGCGTTCCCTTACGCGTGGCCGCGGCGTCGACGTGGTGCTGAACGCGCTGTCTGGCAACGGCATCGACAAGAGTCTGGAGTGCCTGGCGCCCTTCGGCAGGATGGTCGAAATCGGCAAGCGCGATCTCGCCGACGACAAGCCGATCGGGCTTCGCTCGCTTTATCGCAACAACGCCTATTCGGTCATCGATCTCTCGACGCTCCCCGTCGAGAAGGAGAGCCTCTTCAGGCAATTGCTGGTGGAGGTGGAGGCTAAGGTTGCCGCCGGCGTCTATAAGCCGCTGGAGGCGACCCGCTTCCCGGCATCGCGCGCGGCAGAAGCCATGCGCATGCTTTCGCGAGCGCTGCACATCGGTAAGGTGATCGTCACTTTCGACGAACCTTCCGTGGACATCGAACTTGACCTCGGCGCACAGTTCGCCGTCTCCGCTCAGGCTTCCTACCTCGTCACTGGTGGGCTCAAGGGATTTGGCGTTGCGATCGCCGAGTGGCTCAGTCAGAAAGGCGCGGGAACCATCATCCTTGCCAATCGAAGCGGTGTTCCAGATGCCGAAGCGGCTGTGGCCATCGAGATCATGGAGCAACGTGGCACGCGCATCGTTCGCGCCGCTCTGGACGTGACCGATGCTACTGCCGTCGGCAGGCTGATCGGCGAATATGCTGGGGGTGACGCTCCTCTGCGCGGCATCGTGCACGGCGCCGCGGTGATAGAGGACGCTTTCGTCTCGCAGCTCGATGCAGGCAAGATCGACCGCGTGCTGAGGCCGAAGATAGCCGGCGGGTGGAACTTGCATGTCGCCGTTGTCGAACACGATATTCCGCTGGATTTCTTCGTGAATTTCTCGTCGATCGCGCAGGTTATCGGTTCGTCTGGGCAGGCCAACTACACAGCGGCCAACTCTGTTTTGGACGCAATCGCCACGTACCGCAGGGGTCGCAACCTGGCCGGCTCGTCCACCGCCTGGGGCATGATCGCCGGCAGTGGATTCGTTGCCAGGTCGGAAGCAATGACCAACTATCTCGATAGCGTAGGCATCAAGCCGGTTCAGGATTCTGAAGCGGCGGCGGCCCTGTCCTATCTTGTGCGCGCCAGATCGGAGAATCTCGGCTTTGCCAATATCGACTGGGCTGCGATCGCTCGCACGAACCCCGGCGCAGCGACGAATCCGAGGATTTCGCCGCTGCTTGGAGACAGAACCGGAGGGCGGTCTCGCATTCAGGCCGAGCTTGCAGCCGCGCCGCGCGAGGCGTGGGACGACCTGCTCGCCGACATGATCCGGCGCGAAGTGGCGAAAGTCCTCAAGGTCGAGGCAAGCGCCTTGGCGGATGACCGCAAGCTCAGTGAGCTCGGTCTCGACTCCCTCTCATCGTTCGAACTGAAAAATCGCGTCGAGGCTCAGGTCGAAGTCGACATCCCTGTCGCCAAGTTCCTGCAAGCGCCGACGATCGCGGGACTGTCGCGCCTCGTTGCTTCCGCTTTTGAGGCGAAACTGAAGGCGTCCGCCTTGCAGGTCCTGGCCGCACAAGCGAGTTCCGATGGCGTTGCAGCGCAGGAAGCCTTCCGGCCTCTTGGCCGCCAGGTCAATGCGATGATGCTGGACGGACTGCCGATGTCGTCGGCGGTCGCAAAGGCGGACAATCAGATCCTGGTCGAGACGAGTATTGAGCCTGGCGTGTCGCTGGCCGCGCTTGCGACAAGATTGGCGCGACTGGTCGAGCGACACGACGCGCTCCGGATGACCGGTGCGATATCGGCGTCCGGCGCCGTGGAGATAGGCTTCGAGGCTCAACCGATTGTTGAAGTGCTTTCGCCGGGCGGTCGTTTGGGCGATGTGGCGCTGCCTGGTCCGCTATGGCGGATCGGCGCGTGGCAGCGGCAGGATGGCGGTCACGAGCTACAAATCCGGGCTCATCGCGCGGCTGCGGACACGTTGTCGGTTCATCTTTTGCTTGCGCAGCTTGTGCAAGGCGAAGCAGAAGCGGTCGAAGCAGGGCCTAGTTTTACCGACTACGCGCGCGCAGCTCATCCGATGCCCGGATCGAGCGAGTATCGTCGCGACCTCGCCTATTGGAAGGAGATACTTCACCACGCGCCTGCGATCGCACCGATCCCCGGCCGCAGTCGTGCCGCGTCTCCCGTCGGTATGGGAACCAACAGGGGCCGTGTCGGGTTGCTGGAGATCACGCTTCCAGCAGCAGCATTCGCGTCGGGATCGGAGTTGCCGGCCGCGCGCTTTCTGGCCGCCTATGCCAAGGCCTTGGCAAGCCGCCTCTCGCTCCGATCAATCGTCGTCGACCGCTGGTATAGCGAGCGCGGGCAGGGAGCACCAAGCGGATTGATAGGCCCCTTGGATGGGTCCTATCCGATTGTCCTGCGAGCCATGAATGAACTCGGTTACGATCTGCTGAGGAAGGTCGAGCGTGCCGACGCAAACGGCCACGCGCATCGGTCAATGGATACGTCGTCTCTGGAACTGGCGCTCGAAGAAGATCTGCGCATTCGCCATGTTTCGCTGCGCCAATTCGGCTTCGCTTTTCTCGACCGTAGCCAAGTTACGGCGCTCGCCGCCTTGGACCATCCTCTCGATGCGATCCCCGCATCCGCGCACGAGATACAATTGTCCGCAGCGACCAGCGAAGCCGGCGTTGTCTGCCGGCTGACCGTGGATCTCGACGTTGTCGAAGAAGCAGCCGCGCGGTTGCTACTCGATCAGTTTCTCGACGAGCTTTCCTGCGAGCTCGAAACGTCAGGCCGCCTGGTGCCCATCGCAATGGGCTGGAGTCTGCGCGAGTGGTCCGGTCAGCCGAGTGGAGGCCAGGATGTCGAGCGCTCACCGCTCGACGGCGTGCCCAACGTCGAAAGAGAGATAGCAGTAACTAGCACGCAATTGGGATTACTGCGTTTCCAGGAACATCCAGACGCGACTTCGCATGCGCGTGCCGCATTCATTGTAAGCAAGGAGTTCAAGATCCGGCCGCAAATGGACGCCGATCGTCTCAGACGGGCGATCGAAACGGTCATGGCGCGACACGAGGTGATGCGTACCCGGTTCTTCCGCAAGGGGGCTAGATACGGCGCGTATCTGGAAAGGACGCCGACCGATTTCTTCAGGGTCGAGCAAGTCGCCGACGAATCCGAAGCGTTGGAGCGCGCAACCGAACTCGCGCAGGAAGGCATAGATATCCAGGCGCCGATGTTCCGTGTCACCGTCATCCGGTTCGGCTCCGAGAGCGACCTTATCGTCGCCAAGGCACATCATCTCGTTGTTGACGGCTATTCCCTCGGCCTCATCGTCGAGGAAACAGTCAAGGCTTATCTCGGCCTGCCTCTTGATCCGGTGGAAATGAGTATCGACCGATTCATCCGGGATTTCGACCATGTCGGAAAGCCTGGTTCGTTCGAACGGCGCGACGCATTCCTGCGCAAGGTATTCGCCGAGCCCTTGCCGCAAATTCCCAATCTCGGGCGCAAGGCGAAAGGCCGCCGGACGAATGTCAACCTGATCGATTGCAGCCTTAGCGAGGACGTGACGCTCTCGATAGCCAGCGACCAGCAGGATGCGCTGCGCAAGCGTGCCAGGGCAGCCGGCACGACGGAAACGGCCATGATCATCGCGGCCTTTGCGCAGACCATCGGGTCGCGCGGCGGCGTGGACGATATGGTGATGCAGGTTCCAGCAGCGTTGCGCCACGACCGGCGGCTGGAGAACTATGTCAATTTCGTCGCCTCGGACGTCCCTGTGCGTGCGCGGCTGTCTCGGTTCGAGACAATCGAAGCGTTAGCCGGTTCGCTCGGAGAAGGGATCGAAGAGGCTATCCAGTTCGCGCCCTTCATGGATTCGAACTACTTCGGAGACGTGCATGACGAAGTCGTGGCCAAGGGCTCCTATACCTCCCTCTTCGTCGCCGGCACCCAAACAGTCGACAGATGGACACGCGCCACGCAGTCGGCCCCCCTTCAAAGGGCCCATGCCGGTGGCGAACTTGATCTCGGCATGTTCAAAGTGACGCCCCTGCCTGACATGCGACGAGAAAAACCACGTACCAGCGAGATGGATCTGCGTACCTTTCCGACCGCGAACGGTCTTGGTCTGACCTTGATATTCGACCAATTGGGCTATGACCGTGCAGAAGCAGAAGATATCCTGAGGGAAGTCATCGAACGACTGTTGGCTGGGCAACCGGCGGTCGATGCAGCCGAGCAGGCGGCGATATAGTGATGCGTCGATTCAGGGGTCAGCGGGGCCGGTGGAAGCCGGTGCAGGTAAAAGGCACGTGATTCGCTTCATCTTAATCTTGTTTGCCGTTCTGGCGGCAGTCGGGCTCTTTTCTGGTTGGTATATCTGGCCTGCTCAGGTGGAGTCCTATGTCGCCCAGCGAAGGCTGATCGCGCGTGAAATCGCCGGACCCGGCCTCCTTGGTGCAACCAACCAGGTCGTCGTGACGGCAAGGATCCAGGCATTCCTGGCCGACGTTCGCGTCGACCGGAATGACGAGGTAAAGACCGGCGATATCCTCGCCACGCTAAACGCGACTGAAATCGAGTATCAGCTTGCCGCAGCGGTCGCCAACGACCGGGCCGCGGCGGAGAGCGTGCGCGAGGCCGAATTGGAGCGTGACCGGCTGGTTATCGCCGCCCGTACTGCAAAGGCAGATCTGGATCGCAGGAAGAGCCTGCTCGCCAGCAAATCGATTTCTCAGGCCGAGTTCGACCTCTTCGAAGGCACCCAGAAGCAAGCCGAGGCCGCATTGGCGCGAGCGACCGCTAGCATCGAGCGCGCAAAGGCCCAGGCCGCGGCCGCCTCCGCCGAGGTCGAGCAGATACGGAGCCGTTTCGGCGAAACCTCGATACGCTCGCCTGTCAATGGGGTGGTGGTTTCCCGCAGCCGCACGGTGGGAGACCTGCTTTCTCCGGGCGTCGAACTGATGCAGATCGTCGACCCGACGTCATTGCTGGTCATGGCGCGCTTCGACGAATCCGCGATGGGGTCGCTTCGGCCGGGGCAAGTAGCCAAAGTCACCTTCTCATCGGATCCGCAACGGCCCTACGCTGCTTCCATTGCGCGGATCGGCCGGCAGGTCGATCAAGAGACGCGCGAGTTCACGGTCGATCTTAAATTGCGCGAGGTGCCGGCGAACTGGGCTGTGGGTCAGCGTGCAAGCGTCACCATCCAAGCGGAATCGCCGTCACCGGGCATCGCGGTGCCACAGCGATTCCTGGCGAGAAACCAGGGACGGGTGGGTCTTTGGATTGCACATGACGGGCGGGCCTATTGGGCTCCTGTTTCGCTGGGCTACTCCAGCGGCACCGATATCGAGATCACGCGCGGCCTAAAGGTCGGTGATGTCGTGCTCAGTCCGACAGGCCGCTTCCAGTACCAAGCGGTTAACCTCCAGGCATTGAGCAGGTGAATCTCGCGGTCAAAGATATCAGGCATAACCTGCTGAGGTTCATCATGACCGTTTTCGGCGTCGGCCTGCTGATGGCGGCGACGATCGGCATGCTGGGCATGTATCGCGGCATCGTCTACGAAGCCTTGATCGTGATCGACGGCATTGGTGCCGACCTCTGGGTCGTCGAAGGGGGAAAGTCCGGACCGTTCGCCGAATCCTCCGCCGTACCGGCCAATCTCGATCGCCGCGTGGCCGGTGTGGCCGGTGTGGCGGCAACGCGGCGGTTCATCCAATACAACCAGCAGTTCGAAATTGACGGGCTTCCGCTGCGAATGTCCGTCACTGGTGTGGACTATCCAAGCGACAGTGGCAGCTGGATACCGTTGATCGCCGGTCGGTACTTCCAATCAAATCGCTACGAGGCCATAGCCGACAAGACTTTAGGCCTGGTTGTGGGTGACGAGATCCGGCTTGGACGAGATAGCTATACGATTGTCGGCGTGTCGGCCGGGCAGGTCGACATGGGTGGCGACGGATTGTTGTTCGTCACCATCCCGGACGCACAGGTCATCAACCGACTGCTGCCCAGCGAGGCGATCCTCCTCAACCGTGCGGCCAAGGGCAAGACGCGCATGGGTCTCGGCGACGAGACCGGAAGTGTCGCTGCGGTCATCGTCGAAACTCTCCCGGGCGCTGACAAGGAGGTCGTGCGTGACTCGATCAAACGCTGGGGCGACGTCGAGGTCCTCACGCAGCAGGACCAGGAAACGCTTCTACTGGACGGCCGCCTCGGCAAGCTCCGCGTCCAGATCCTGGCTTTCACGACGATGACGCTGCTGATCTGCTGCGCCGTCATAGCACTGACCATCTATACGATGACAATCGAGAAGGTCGCGCAGATAGCACTTCTGAAGCTGATCGGCGCCCGTGACCGGGTGATCATCGGCATGATTGCGCAGCAGGCGGGGTTGATCGGCTTTTGCAGCCTCGTTCTGGCCATAGCCATCTCGTTTACGATCTATCCGAGATTTCCGAGAACTGTGCTGATGACCGAATCCGATCTTGGCGTGTTGTCGTTCGTGCTGATGGCACTCAGCCTTGCGGCCAGCTGGTTTGCGATTCGTCGCGCGCTCGCGGTCCGTGCCCAGGAAGTGTTGGCCTGATGTCGAAGCGCCGCCTCGCCACGCTGGAGGTTCGGAACGCCAGCAAGGTCTACGAGAGCGGCGGCTCGCCGGTCACCGCGTTGGCGGCAGGTTCGCTGACCTTAAGCCCCGGCAGTGTTACCGGCATCGTCGGGCCCAGCGGCTCCGGCAAGACGACGCTGCTGATGATCGCCGGTCTGCTGGAGACACCGACAACGGGAGAGGTCCTGTTCGACGGCAAGGTGATTTCGCGTCCCGGTGCGAAGCTCAACGAGCTACGGGCCTTCAGGCGGACCCATCTTGGGTTTGTGTTCCAGAAAGCGAACCTGATCCCCTTTCTCACGGCCGCCGAAAACATTGCCATCGCCATGCAGGTCAATGATGTCGGTCGCCAGCAGGCGCAGGCGCGAGCCAGCCGGCTTCTCGCCGCGTTGGGCATCGAACATCGCGGCTCCAATTATCCTTCCCAACTTTCCGGCGGCGAACAGCAGCGCGTTTCAATCGCCAGGGCCTTGGCAAACGATCCCACCGTTATTCTAGCCGACGAACCTACCGCCGCATTGGATGGTACACGGGCGGAGATGGTGATGAAGGTTTTTAGACATCTGGCGGACAGCCGCAATGTCGCGATCTGCGTTGTGACCCACGATACGCGCTGGAAAACTTATTTCGATTCGATGCTCGAGCTCGAGGATGGGCGGGCACGAGAGCCGTCTCCCTTTGGCATGATGGCTGAACGGCATTGATCACCGCTCGACGCGGCCATGGCGGTGTTCCCGCTGAGAAGACGTTATGGCGATCCAACACGCGCCGCCTTCAATGTCATGGGCTGCACCGGCCGAAAGGACTGTCAAAGACTTACGAGTTGCTGGCCGAAGCGGCGGTGCTGAGGTTCACTACGCGACACGCACCGTGCGCTGCCTCGGCTTGATCGCGGTGGCGAGCAGCAGGCCGGCGATGATGAGGGCGGCGCCGGCGAGATCGTAGTCGTGCAAGCTTTCGCCGAGGAACAGATAAGCGAGGACGGCAACGAAGGCGGTCTGCAGATAGAGCAGCATGCTGGCGCGGCCGGCGCCAAGCGTCTCGACGCTACGGTTGTAGAGATAGTACATCAGAGCGCCGCCCGGGCCAGCAACATAGGCGAGGGCCAGCAGGCCGTTCGCATGCAGCGCCGAACGATCCCCGGAAAACAGTTCCCAGAGATAAAGGGGCAGTGCGGCCAGCGCGCCGGCTCCCAGCAGCAGGACCACCATCGGCAGAAGCTCGATAGCGAATTTGGCGCGACGCAGCAGCACGGTGTAGAGGCCCCAGCAAAACGCGCTGCCGACGATCCACAACTCGCCGGGATTGAACTGCAGCTGCATCAGCGCAGCAAGGTCGCCGCGCGCCACGATCACCACCATCCCGGCCAGAGCGACCAGCGCTCCAAGCGCTTTCCAGACACCGAGGGGCTCGCCGAGCACGAAGCGGGCAAGCACCATCGTCAGGATCGGCGACAGCGCCATGATGATGCCGGCGGTTGTCGCGTTGGTGTAGTTGAGGCCCGTGTAGATCATGCCCTGACACAAGGTCAGCCCGATGGCGCCGATGACCAGCACCTCGATCACCCGGGATTGGATCAGCTCGAGCATCGCCCCGTGATGACGATGGACGATAGGCAGCAGGATCGCGCAGGCAAGCGTCAGCCGCCAGAAGCAGAGTGCCCAAGGCGGCATCTCGGGGGCAACCCACTTGGCGGCGATATAGACGCCGGCCGACAGGAGCCAGCAGAGCGTCGCGAGAGAATAGGCGAGCGGGAGTGATGCGTCAGGTCTCGCCTTCGCTACACTTGGATGTGCTATCGGCAGCGATTGGATATCCGTCTCCTCCCACCGCAGACTTTAGCAGATTTGCAGCGCCTTGCTAAGCAGCGACAACAGCTGTTTCACCAGCCAGTGCAATCGGTGGGTCATTGTGGGTCCCGCCGTTCACGGTCTCGTTCCATTCCAACGCATGTTGGCCCATGAGCAACTCGATACCGAAAAGCGCAAGCCGTATCGATTTCGCGCGATACGAATGTGAGATTCATATCGCGCGACAGATATTCGGGCGGTTGCCACAATCTCCTCGCGCCATATTTCTACTGAGAGCAGATCTGTCGCGAATTCCTGGCCCTCGGATCACGCGCCGCTGTTTCGAAGCAATTGGAAGAATAAGCCACTGATTTCCGTTTACACAAAGAGCACGACGCAAATCCATGCGGAGGACTTCCGATGCATGCCGGCTTCCGAGGAAGCGTACTCGTAGCGGTGTTGGGAGCCGTCATGGCGAGCTGCGCTGGCATTCCGGCGCAAAGAGCCGAGGCAATAATCGGCTATGGGCCCAACCCCACTTTACCGAAACCAAGACCGACGCTGATCCCGACTGTTAACATCGCCGAGGCGAAAGGCTGGCAGAAAGGAGGTATGCCGACCCCGGCGAAGGGGCTGGCAGTGAACGCCTTCGCTACCGGCCTCGACCATCCGCGCTGGCTGCATGTGCTTCCGAACGGCGACGTGCTGGTTGCTGAAACCAATGCCCCTGCCAAGCATGACGAAGGCTTCAGTCTTAGAAAGGTCTTCATGGACCTGGCTATGAAGCGGGCCGGCGCCGCAACCAAAAGCGCCAACCGCATCACGCTCCTGCGCGACACCGATGGCGACGGCATTGCGGATGTGCGAACGACGTTCGCGGAAGGCCTCAATTCGCCGTTCGGCATGACGCTGTCCAAAGGCAAGCTCTTTGTCGCGAATACCGACGCGCTTGTCGCTTTCCCCTATTCCAACGGCCAGACCCGAGTCAGCACGTCGCCGGAAAAGATCATCGACTTGCCGGCCGGGGACCTCAACCATCATTGGACCAAGGACGTGATCGCAAGTCCGGATGGACGCAAGCTCTATGTCACCGTTGGTTCCAACAGCAACGTTGGAGAAAACGGCATAGCCGCGGAGAAGAACCGCGCCGATGTCCTTGAAGTGGATCGGTCGAGCAATCGTACTCGGGTCTTCGCCTCGGGCCTGCGCAACCCGAACGGGCTCTCCTGGAATCCTGAAACTGGCGAGCTTTGGGTCGCCGTGAACGAGCGTGACGAGATCGGCGACGACCTCGTGCCGGATTACATGACCTCGGTTCGTGACGGCGCCTTCTATGGCTGGCCCTACAGCTACTACGGACAGAACGTCGACGAACGCGCCAAGCCGCAGCGCCCCGATCTCGTGGCGACGGCGGTCAAGCCCGACTACGCCCTGGGCTCTCATACCGCCTCGCTGGGACTGACCTTCTCCAAAGGCGCCCGGCTCGGTCCGGCCTACGGCAACGGCGCCTTCGTCGGCCAGCACGGCTCTTGGAACAGAAGCGTGCATAGCGGCTATAAGGTGATCTTCGTGCCGTTCCGTGGTGGCAAACCGAGCGGCCCTCCGAAAGATGTGCTCACTGGCTTCATCGGGCGTAATGGCGAGGCGATGGGCCGTCCGGTCGGCGTAGCTATCGATCAGACTGGCGCACTGCTCGTCGCCGACGACGTCGGTAATGTCATCTGGCGGGTCCGCCGGGCGAATGGCCGTTGAGCGCAGGTGCCTTTCTGAGTCCGACCTCAGCCTTCGGCTACAGCGCCACGCCCGATATGACTTCATTCGGCTGCGACTTCGATGCAAATGCCAGGTGACGACACCGCGCCTGCCGCATGTCGGCCGCTACGGCGAGGTGGGCGAGGGGTGATCCTGTCGACGCTGCCGTTCCCCGGCGGCACGGCGCTGAGCGGCCCGCTCCACGTGCTCGGCATGCTTTGGTACGCACTGCGCGACCGCATCAAACATTGAGCGCAGGCAGTGGCAACTTCTGTCCCGCAGGATCAAGCCTGCGTAGACGTGCCTGCTTTTCCGCAGCTAATAGATAGATATGATTGCAGGATTAACCATTTCATAGCCCAGGCGCGGCTCCGATTTGTCTTTCGAAATCCCGCTGGAGACAGTTCCGGTTGAACTGCGATCCAGCTTTGTTTCCCTGGTTTTCTTGATCGTGCTGCGCGACAGGTCGGCGCAGGCCGACGCTGTGTTGACCACCCTCTTTTTCTCGTGCGCAACGGCGGCGGTGGATACGGCAGTCACCATTGCCGCACAAATAATCGCCAATCTCATTGATTCCCCCCTTAGTGCACCGCAAACGTGTGGTCGACTGCCTTGAAACGCCGGCGAAGACGTTACTCGCGCCTGGCCGATCCATACGGCTTCCGACTGCCCAAGAATGTGACTACATTAGCTGCAGCGCAAGTAACCATTTCGGACTAGGCAACGGGTTCACCCTTCGGCGGAAAGCGGCTGAGCTGCCGGCGAAAAAGCAGGCGGTTTAGCCGTTTCCGCCGCCGGGCGCCTTCTGAGAGCGATGCAGTCGATCGCGACTGAATGCGGCTATGCGGGAGGCTGGCAGAATAGAGCGACCGCTCTGCTTCGAGCACAACACTCGCCGGCCATAGGCTCGGAATCACCAAAGTCGACGACGGGATTTGGCTCGTCTCCGTCATGGACATACGTGCTCAAGGCTAACTCGGCGCAGCTTCGTTGCGGCACCGGCGGGCGCGTACAGCGGAGTGCTGGAGTGGCATCTGTTCACCGCCCGCCAGTCCGCTTCCGGCGGACTGCAGCAACGCGGCATTTTCCACTTTGAGGCGAAGTAATTCTCAACTATGGTTGAGCTAGGCTTTTGGCATGGGGGATATTGCCGATGGTTTTGTCACGCAGGGGTGTCGTGCTCGGCGGCCTGGCGCTGGTCGCGGTGGGTGCAACCAGCAATATTGCTCAAGCCACGGCGGCAAAATCCTTTTTCGCGGGTACCGCCAGCGACAACAATTTTGTCTATCGCAAGACCAACTTCGCCAAGATCGACAAGAGATGGCATCGCCAGATCGTCAAGTATTTTAGCAGCGAGCCGGTCGGCACCGTCGTGGTCGATACCCGCCACCATTTCCTCTACGTCATCATGGAAAACAAGACCGCCATCCGCTACGGCGTCGGCGTCGGCAAGGACGGCTTCAAATGGTACGGCCGCGCGACGATCGACCGCCGCGCGCTGTGGCCGGATTGGGTCCCGCCCCCCGAAATGCGTAAGCGCAGGCCGGAACTACCGCCCATGATCGCAGGCGGCGCGTCCAACAATCCGCTCGGGCCGCGCGCGCTCTATCTGCACCGCGACGGCGCTGACACCGGCTACCGCCTGCATGGCACGCTGGAGCCATGGAGCATCGGCACCGACGCTTCCAGCGGCTGCATCCGCATGTTCCCGGAAGACATCATCGACCTCTACCAGCGCTGCCCGATCGGCACCGCGGTGCAGGTCCTGCCGCACATCGCCGACCAGGCGCCCGCTTCCACCACTGTCGAATGATTGGCGCCTCATGAACCGTATGATTGAAAACACGCGCCGGCTGCTCGCTGCCGGCCTGCTGATGCTGGTCGCATCCTGCTCGACCAGCAACACGCTCGCCCCTTCCACGCCTGACATCACCAACACCGAGGTTGCCGGCTTCCAGAACGTGCAGCCGGGCAGCGAGGAGGATTTTATCCTCAATGTCGGCCGCCGCACCTATTTCACGCAAGGTTCGGCCGCGCTCGATTCTGTCGCCAAGGCCACCCTCGACACCCAGATCGCCTGGTTAACAAAGCATCCGCGCTGGCTGCTCAAGCTGCAGGGTTTCGCCGACGATCCCGGCGCAAGTGAAATGGCGCTGTCGCAGCAGCGCGCCGATGCGGTGATGGACTACCTCGCCGCCGGCGGCATAGACCGCAACCGCATGTGGGCCAAGGGCTACGGCAAGGACAGGCTCGTCCGCGACTGCCCGGACACCGCCTGCAGGTCGCAGAACCGCCGCGTTGTGTCCAATTTGCGCGATGAGAGGGACGAGTCGTAGAGGCTGTCCATGCGGGTTCGGAAGACGAGATCGTGCGCGGTGGCGAGCGCATGCTCGCGCAGATCCTCCACGTTTGCCAGTTCGTCACCTTCGTGATCGGGTATCAGCCGACCGCGGTAACGAATGTTCATGAAGTAACGCAAGTCCGCCACTCATCTCTCTCTCGCTTGATCGGGAACTGGAATACGTTGGAGTATTCCCTCTCGGCGAGCCGTAGGACTGGCCGGCGATCTGTTCCAGCTTCGCTCGATCCCTCATCCCGACGCGACCACGCGTGGCCCTGATCGCACCGGCGCCCTCCAGCATCTGCACTGCAAGTGTCACGCCCGGACGACGCGCGCCCAGCATAATGCTCATGAATTCGTGGGTGATGGGCATGTCGTCCTGCTCTAGCCGGTCGTGCGTCATGAGAAGCCAGCGCGCGAGCCGCTCCTCGACGGAGTAGCCGGCGTTGGCATAGGCCGTCTGACTGACCTGCACGATGAAGGTATGCACGAAACGCAGAAGGAGCGCGCGCAGCGCGGGGCTATGGTCCATAGCGGCCTGTAGCTCGCCCGCCCCAATGCGGAATGCTTCGCCTGCGACCTGGACCAGGCAGGTGTGCGGCGAACGGTCCACGCCGAGCACGATGGGGGCACCCACCAGGCCCTCCGATCCCACCATGCCGACCTCGAACCGTCCTTCCCCGGTGTCGGCGACGATTGAGGCAACCCCATATTCGGGGAAGGTGACATGGGTGATCCTTTGATCGGCTCTGAACAGATGTTCGCGCAGTCCAAACGACACCGCCTCCAGGTGCGGCTGCACCAGGACAAAGTCGTCAGGCGACAACGAAGCCAGCAGACGGTTGCGAAGGATCGATTGCTGAAGCTGAGCCATGCCCACAGCCTCCGTTTTGGAGCAAGAGCACGAGCACACCTCAGCCATTTCTCAGCCGCTTGCGCCCTAACGATCAGCAAGCGATCGTATCCTCCTCAGATCCTTGCGAAGCAATGGTGAACCCATTTTTCAGCGTCAGATCGGAGCTTAGGTACAGATTCGTACCGACATGTCTAAATGCAGACTTGCTTTCCACGGTTCTGGTCTAGAAATGCGTACCAAATCGCTCCTGGTAGTGGTCTTTCCCCAAGACTGATTTCGGCAGTTTGGGCACCAGTAGCCACGTGTCAGCAAGTTCGCTCGCGCGGCCTCGGTGGCAAGCATAACGAAAGGAACCAAGCTGCCAGGGCCAGGTTCGAAGCCGGTTCCTGAAGAGGTCAATCCATGTCGCGCGCGTGTCGCGTGGATTTGCGAGTGTCGCAGGAAATCCTTGCAAATCACCGGTGGCTGCTTGCAACATGGCGCGAAACACAATCGGCCAGCTTTAAGGGCTAGCCGATTGTCAAGTTTACTTGAGAAATTCTTGGTAGCGGGAGACCGCTACATCGCAAGACCCACTATCGAAGAGGCGTTCTTTTGCTATCGTCGGCAAGCGGCCTGACAGCAAATCGAGATCGAGCAACCACGAACTCGAAATTGCGAGTCGGGACGATGATGGATGGGACGAACTGCCCCGAAAAAGCTGAGAAATTCGGATACTTAACGTAAAGCCTTGGGTCATGGGTCATGCGGTACCGAATGCAGTACCGTTCGGGCGATCAACCAACGATTGGAAAGGTTCCCCAACCGCCGATCAATCCGATCAGCCTGTGCCAACGCGCAACGGCTCCAATACTCAAACGTTTCGGGCGGGACTGAAGAGGTTGATGACTGCCGCACCCGGAGCGGTTCGACGTATTTCCTTATTTCGCTTGGCCCGCTGAAATGCAGCCGCGTTTTTAGAAGGAACGACCGTCTGACAGGACGACGCAAGCACTTGATGGCAAGGCCGTCGAGTGGATGGAGAAAGTCAGCGACGAACAATATCCCGCTGAACGTTACAGGGCAGCAGCGTCTCGCACTTGCCTGCCAACTCACCCCAGCCAATACCTCGGCCCCGGCCCCTTGCGTCCTGCCATATCGGCAGGGTTCGCAAGGCTACACCGGTCGATCGACAGACAGCCGCAACCGATGCACTCGGTAAGCCCGGACCTCAGGCGCTGCAACTCGGCGATGCGCTGGTCGATGCGCTTAGTCCACTGGCCCGACAACCGCGACCAATCCCGACGCGACGGCACGCGATCGGCTGGCAACTTGGCGAGCTCGGCGCCGATCTCCTCAAGCGTCAGCCCAATTCGCTGCGCGAAGACGATGAAGGCGATCCGGCGCAGCACGGATCGCGGATAGCGTCTGTGTCCCGAGCCGGCCCGCTCGGACGCGATCAGCCCGCGCTCCTCGTAGAAGCGCAGGGCCGATGAGGCGACGCCGCTGCGCCGCGACACGTCGGTGATGGTCAGCATGGAATCCATGCATGAACGAAAGCACGATTCCCGCTTGACTTCAAGTTAACTTGAACTTGTAGCAAGGGCCATAAAGCTTGAAGGAGCACCGGCAATGCAGTCGAATATTGATCTTCAAGGACTTCGCGTGGCGGTCACGGGCGGCACCTCCGGGCTCGGAATGGCGCTTGTGCGGCAGCTGACCGTGCAGGGTGCGTGCGTGGCCTTCGTCGCTCGCACCGCCGCGAATGTCGAACGCATCGCTGACGAGACGGGCGCGCACGGCATTGTCGGCGACGTCGGCAAGAAGGAGGACACCTACTCGATCGCACTACAGGTCACTGCCAGCCTCGGCGGGCTCGACGTCCTGATCAACAATGCCTCGAGCCTCGGCCCTGTCCCTCTGGCGCTCCTCGCCGATACTGAGTGCGAGGAGCTGGAAGTGGCGCTCGCGGTCAACCTGGTCGGCGCGTTCCGGCTGACGAAGGCCCTGTTCGGTGCGCTTGCCGCGTCCGCACGCGAGGGCCGTGGCGCGATGGTGATCAACATCTCCAGCGACGCGGCGGTGAACGCCTATCCCGGCTGGGGCGCGTATGGGGCGAGCAAGGCCGCTCTTGCCCATCTGACGGCGATTTGGGAGGAGGAGGCGAAAGCCGACGGCATACGGCTCCTCGCACCCGACCCTGGCGACATGGACACCCCGCTGCACGCGCTAGCGCTTCCTGACGCCGATCCGTCTACATCGAAACGCCCCGAACTGGCTGCTGCCGAGATCATCGAAAAGATGATCGACGCGTTACAGGTCCGCGCTACGCTTCACGCCGGGGCATGCGCATGATTGCCGCCGATCGTTCCGATCGGCGCGCAGCCAGGCTGTTGGTCGTCGAGGCGGACGGCACGATGCGCGACCTGCCGCGCGCTGGAATCGCGACGCTATTCGGTCCCGGCGATCAGGTCGTCGCCAATGACGCCGCGACCTTGCCTGCCAGCTTGCACGGCACGCATGTCCCAAGCGGTGAGGCGATCGAGATCCGCCTGGCGGGCTGGCTGTCACTTCCCGATCCAACCCGTTTCGTGGCGATTGCCTTCGGCTCGGGCGATCACCGCACGCGCACGGAAGACCGGCTGCCTCCACCTCCGCTGTCACCAGGCGATCGCCTCCGGCTCGGCTCGCTTGACGCCGTCGTCGAGCGCCTTCTCGACCATCCACGCCTTCTCGAGTTGCACTTCCCAGGCAACCGCGCAGCGGTGCTTGCAGGACTGGCGCAGCACGGCCGGCCGATCCAATACGCGCATGTTCCCCAGCCGTTGGCACTGTGGGATGTTTGGACGAAGATTGCCGCCGGGCCGGTCGCGTTCGAGGCGCCGTCGGCAGGCTTCGCGCTCGACTGGCGCACGCTCCAAGCCTGGCGTCGGCACGACGTTGGCTTTGCAACACTCACGCATGCTGCGGGCGTGTCTTCCACCGGCGATCCCGCGCTCGACTCGCGCCTTCCCTTCGACGAGCCATACCGCATCCCTGGGCGCACCGCGGCGCAGGTCGCGCGGGCGAAGCTGCGCGGCAGCCGCATCATTGCGATCGGCACAAGCGTAGTGCGCGCACTTGAAGCAGCCGCCAATCCCGGCGGCAATGTGCGTGCCGGAAATGGCATTGCGACAGGGCGCATCGCGCGGGGCACGCGGCTTCGCGTGGTCGATGCGATTCTCACAGGCGTCCACCAGCCCGGCGAAAGCCATTTCGAGCTCCTGCGCGCCTTTGCCGATGATGCTCTGCTCGCTAAGGCCTCCGCAGCCTTCACCGCGTATCGATACCGCGCGCATGAATTCGGCGATTCCATGCTGCTCAATCGCCAACCGCTGCTTCTATCGCGCGAACGGAACCGTGCCGAGGTGCTCGAGACGAAGCCTCTACTCGAGGCGTGGCTATGATGTCGGCAGGTTCGGTGGCATTCCGGGCCGCACCGCGAACGTCAGCTTCGGAGAAGTGGAACAGACCCAAGGTTGATTGACGATTCTCCCCAGGTCCACCCGGTTCCGAACCGGCACAACGCGCCAATTGCCGACCTTTCCGGCGAGTGTACCACTACCCACTGCCGCCCCGAGCATCCCCGACACCGAGCCGTCGGCATGACGTCGACCGATCGCTCCGCCGCGGCCTGGATCGACCAATCGCTGGCCCACGTCGCTGAAGCCATCGGCCGCATGGACGACGATCGGTTCCTGGCCGAGCACCAGTCCGCCCACGATGAACCGCGCTCGCCGTCTGTGGACATGGTTGCCGCGGTGCTTGAGTGGTGGCGCCGGTGGCCGGTGGGGCGCGACGAATGAAGCGCCGGCCCAGTTCAACCTGGGCGACGCCGTTCAAAGCTGGGGGGATCGATCTTCACCAAGCGGTCTGCGGCCTCGACCGCAGCTCGTATCCTGCTGCGCAGCGCGAGATTCTTGGCCAGCATTTCTTCAGTGCGTTGAAGCGCGAGCTCGGTCCGATGGATGCGCTGCCTGGCAATGGCAACTTCCGATGTCAAAATATCGGCCGCTATCCCGTGGCCGTGGGGTTCCATAGTGTCCATCAGTTTCTAATACATGGGGGGCGATATCGTTCCCTGATATCGGGCGAGCGGGGTGCCGCCGTTCCTCTATCAGTGATGAGCGCTGCCAATATGGTCCGGCCGTCTTTGCAGCCGCGACAGGCGCGATGGGCCGAATAACCAACGCGCTCCCTGTCAAAACAGCGCCAGAAACAAGGCGCCCCCCTCGATCCATCCTGATGCGGCCCGATGAAGTGCGGGATATCAAATCAGCCGCCGACTATGCTGGCCGCGATGACAGGACCATTCGTCGTTGGGCAACGCGATATGGGATCGGGCGCCAGAGTGGACGAGGTGCGCCCCATCGAAATTAGCCTGCCAGCCTTGGAAATGGTTGCACGGCAAATTGGAGGCGCTGGAGACGCTGCGCGCCGGCGACAGATCAAATCGATGCTGCGGCCGCGCTCGAGTTTCAAACGGGCAACCGGCGTTGGAGACGGTCGCCCGGCCGCTTCACGTAACGGCGCGGCGGGCGAACGCCGCCGCGTCAACCCAGGAATAGCACATCGCCGTTCCGATCAAGTTCCTCCGCGACGACACGTCGGCCCGGTTCCTCGACAACCGCATATCCTCGTCGGGCGCCTCCATAGATTCGTTGAACCAACGACTGGAAAGGATCGGTGTTTCGCGTTCCGTTAGAGTCGCAAGAGCGTGGGGTGAGCGGTACTACATCCACCCGGCCAGACGCCATTCCAACCGCTGATCCGTCTCGACGCTTTCGGCCGCCTCGGCCGTCTCGCTAGGTCGCTTCGCCCGGCTTATGGAAGTTCGATCTCGCCGTCCACCACGTGGTTAAGGCCGGTGCCTTCCGCCGTCAGCGTCATGCGGACCTTCAGCTTCTTGCCGCCGATTTGCCCTTCGCGCACCGTCTCCTCGATCTTGCGCTGAGAGGTGACGCCGACTTCCTTCAGGAACTTGCGGATCGACATGTTGACGGCGTCTTCGCTCATGGCGGAACTCCTCTGTATCCGGAAGGGATTGTAAGGGAAGGCAAGGGATCAAGGAAGCAGGACGGTGACGCACGGTTTTATAGAAATAGACCTGGAGCCGGGTGGAGACGTCGGGTCCTTAAACTTGATCGGCCCCTGGCAGGAGGAGTGGAACCGATCGACGTCTTGCGCAGAAGGAGCACTATGACGGCTATCTCGGCCTTGCTCTGACCGATCAGGAAAAGAGTGATCTGATCGAGTACCTCAATCGATCTGATCAGCACTCGGCGCTTCTTTGGGTTCGATTGGGAGGAAAGATCATTAAAGAAGATCGTGGTGAGGTAATTGCGGGTCGGCACAACAGGCCAAGCGCTGTCTCGCCGGAAACTTCTTAAGGTGTCGATGACCGGCGCGGGCGATTGCAGGTGCAGGTGGGCTTGCTTCCTGCATGACAGGTCAGCCTGCGGCGCGGCGCCGAAACAACCCCAAAGCCTGTGGCGCTTTATTAGGATGTTCCAAACAAAGGTCGCCGCTGCGCCGGGTGCTCCCATTTCCTGAAGCCGAATGCATCCGAGATTATCGCGGGTGAAATCAGCCCCGATGGTTGGTGCCGCTTCTACAAAGCACGGCCTGCCTGATCGGCAGAGCCCAGCGGAGACTTTCGTTGTCTGCTGCGCTGGCGGGTGATGGTCTGCAGGCATCGGGTCGAGGATGTCGGGTCACATTAGGCATTCGACAAGTCCGGAGTCAGAGCCGAAGTGATCAACGACCTTTCCAATATTTGCCTTCCCGATTGACCCCTCCCGGTCAAGCAACTCAAATATCAGCGTTCCTCTGGCGGCTTGACGTTCTGGAACTGCATCAGCAGCAGCAGATCATAAATGATTTTGAGTGCGCCGCAGATCAGGAGGGGCCATGCCCGGAACGAGGCAGCGAACAGAACGCCCGCCAGGGCGGGACTGGCTGCGGCAGCCAAACTGCGCGGTACCGATGTGAAGCTCGCGGCGGCTGCCCGCTCCGCCTCCGTGACGACCGCCATGACGTAAGATGAGCGCGTCGGGACGTCCATCTGCGAAAGCGCGGCACGGATCAGCAGCAGGGCGAGCGCCAGAGGGAGCGTCGGCGCAAGCGCCGCCAGCATCAGGGCGATGCTGGACGGAATGTGTGTGAACACCATCGTTTTGATGAGTCCGATGTGCCGCGACAGCCAGGCGGCAACGGGGAATGAGAACGCCGAAAGGATGCCGGACCAGAAGAAGAAAAAGCCCGCTTCCGAAAGCGACAGGTCGAATTTTTCGAAAAGCCACAGGGCAAGCAGCGACTGGACGAGGAAGCCGCCGGCAAAGGCATCAAGGCTAAAAAGGGCCGCAAGCGTGAAAACGATATTCCGCGAGGGGCCAAGCGCGGACGTGCTGCCGGAGTCCGACGTTGGACGGCGCTGCGGGATCTGCGCGTAAAGGAGACCGCCGAGCAGGCCCAGCAACGCATAGAGCACGAACATCGCCTTGATGCCGGTGAGTTGATCGAGGCCGGCTGGAGCCAGAAGATCAGGTGTCGCCGAAGCGAGCGCGCCAACCGCGGCTGCGAGCGCACCCACAAGGCTGTAGCGCGCGAACATCTTGGTCCGCGCGGCGTCGGTGACTTCGCGTGTGAGCACGGCATGCTCTAAGGGCACGAATACGCTGACGCTGCCGGCCGACGGGTTGATGGTGCCTGCGAAGGCGATCACCAAAAGCAGCGCGTAGTCGTGGACGACAGCAAAGGCCACACCCGTGGCGACCATCAGACTGGCGGCGGTAAGCAGGAGTTGGCGGTGATCGTGTCGGGCACCAAGGAGTCCGACGGCGATGGTCAAGAGCGCTGAACCGAGCAGCGATGCGGTTGCAATGATGCCGACCTGCAGAGGCGCGAAGCCTAATGCGAGGAGATAGACCGGCAACAGAACGGCCACGAAGCCGTCGCCCATGTCCCGCAGGGCTCGGGCCGCAAAAAGAAAAGTCGCCGGGCGGATCTGCTGCACTGATCTAGCCTGACCTCGTCACCTGCATTGGCGTCACCGGCTTTGGCAGCGTCGCTCGACAGGGCCGGAAAGATCATGACGGAGTCGCATTAGACATTCCAGCAAGGCGAATATCGGATTCAATCCTCGGGCTACCGCCCAACAATGCTGAATCATATCGTGTCAACGGCTTGCAACGACCGAAGACGCAACTGGCGCATATTGCACTTGGCTGTCAAGGTCGGGAATGAGGGTCAGAACCTGCCCGTGATCTTGCATTCAGGGAAGGTCCGAGAAGGGTCGGATCGCGAAGTTCCCTGCATTGAACGTCCCAAGATGGCGATAGTGCCGTTTCGGAACCCGGTGGACCGGGAGCAGGATCGCCAATCAACCGGGGATCATGTTGCAACCAAGTTCGAATGTCGCGTTGCTGGCAAGTAGAAATGTCGCATTGGGACGTTTCAGGGGTAGGCGCCAGGTCAGGATTGCGGGGTGACGTGCATCCTGGCTTCGCCGTGAGCGCCCAATCGGGGGCGATCAAGTATGGCACTTCGGCTTAACTACCTTTGAGAGCGGCCACTTACGCGCGAGCTTCGTTGGCCGGTGTCGGTTGCGGGTGATCCGATATTCGTCCAGCATCGCGACGACATCTGCAATGCGAAGCTTGGCGAAGAGTTTGACAGCGCAGATCAGCGCAAGATGTCCGACAGGCTCTCGGGCTTCTTCTCGCCAAGTGACAGATCAAGGCCCGACAGAAGTTCGACGAGATGGCTTCGCATCAGGTCGGACGCGTTTTGTGCGTCGTGCTTTTCGATGGCATCGACGAGGGCGTGATGGGCGTGGCTTTCGCAGGTGGTGTCGCGGCGGCGCCAGTAGAGCGCGATGATCAGCGACGACCGCGACAGCAGGTCTTTGACGAAAGCGGTCAGGATAGAATGGCCGGCGATTTCGGCTATGCCGACATGGAATTTTGCCGACAGCATGATGGCGTCGCTGTCGCGGCCGGCATGCAGGGCCTCGTGCTCTTTTTCGAGATGAAGCCGCAGTTGCGCGATCTCGGCCGGCTTTGCCACTTCGGCGGCAAGCGCCGCGACCTTGGGCTCGATCAGCGCCCGCGCCTCGAAGACCTCGCGCGCTTCCTGCTTGGTCGGCTGGGCGACGAACGCGCCGCGGTTCGGCTCGAGCCGAGCCAAGCGGTCATGCGACAGCGCCTGCAGCGCCGCGCGTATCACCGCGCGGCTCACCGAATAGATCGAGGCGAGTTCGTCCTCGGGTAGTTTTGTGCCCGGTGCGAGGCGGTGGCTGACGATGGCGTCGCGCAGGCCGGCATAGACCGGAAACCAGCGCATCGTCGGCTTATCGCCATCCCGTGGCTTTGGCCCAAGCAGGTCCATCGTCTCATTGTCCCGGCGGCCGGATCGCATAGCGGCACGAACACCGCGTTTCCGGCCGCACATCGAACATCCTGTGTGGGAATGTCAACAATTTTGCACGCATCAGGATAGACGGCCGGAGGGCGAAAAGGGCGCAAAGATTCCGGCGAAGGATTTTTCGAGTGGAACCTGGTAGCCGCCGCGCTTTGAGGTCGACAGGCCAAGGCCGACGAGGCTCTCGCAGAGTTTTACTGCGCAGGCGACGCCGTCGAGCACGGGAAGGCTATGTTCGCGGCTGAGCGCGGCGGCGAGGTCGGCCATGCCGGCGCATCCCAGCACAATCGCTTCGGCCCGGTCGTCGCGGATGGCGCGCTCGATCTCCTCCGAAATTCGATGGCGGGCGTTGGAGCCGGGCACTTCGAGCTCCAGAACGGGAACGTCGCTTGCCCGCACCCTGGCGCAGCGGCTGGCGAGGCCGTAGCGCACCAGATTGTGCTCGATCGCCGGCACCGAACGCGACAGCGTCGTCACCACGCTGAACTTGCCGGCAATCAGGCTCGCCATGTGAAACGCCGCTTCGCCGATGCCGACCACCGGCATCTCGCCGACGCAGCGTACTGCGTCGAGGCCGGTGTCGTCGAAGCAGGCGATGACGCAGGCGCTCGCCGCCGGATGTCTCTGGATCTCGCCGATCATTCCCGGGATGGCGAAGACCTCGTCGAAATAGCCTTCGACGCTCGGCGGCCCGTCCTTCGGATTGACGGCGATGATCCTGGTGCCGGCCGAAGCCGCGCGGCGCGCCGCCTCGCCGATCTTTTCGGTCATGGACGCGGTGGTGTTGGGATTGACGACGAGTACGTCCATTTGCGCTTTCATATTTCGCCGCCGAGATAGAGTTTCTTGACCCGGTCGTCGCCAAGCAGCTCAGCCGAATGTCCGGCCAGCGCGATCTTTCCGGTCGTCAGTGCGTAGGCGCGCTGCGAGATGCGCAGCGCCATGCGCGAATTCTGCTCGACCAAGAGAACACTGACCTTTTCGTCGCGATTGATCGCCACGATGGAGCGGGCGATGTCCTGAACGAGCTTCGGCGCGACGCCGAGCGAGGGTTCATCGAGCAGCAGAAGCTTCGGTTTGGCCATCAGCGCCCGCCCGATCACCAGCATCTGCTGTTCGCCGCCGCTCATCGTACCCGCCGTCTGGGAATAGCGTTCCTTCAGGCGCGGGAAGCGCCCGAGCACCATGTCCAGCGTCCTTGCGATTTCGGCCTTGTCGATGCGGGTGAAGGCGCCCATCATCAGATTGTCGCGCACCGTCATGTAGGAAAAGACGCGCCGACCCTCCGGCACCATGGCGATGCCCATCCTGACCAGCTCGTCAGGGCGCGTTCCGTCGATGCGGTGGCCCTGGAAATGAATCTCGCCGCTGCGGACCTTCTTCAGGCCGGTGATGGCGCGCAGGATCGAAGATTTGCCCGCGCCGTTCGCGCCGATTAGCGCGACGGTCTCGCCCTCGTTGACGTTGAGCGACACACCCTTCAGTGCATAGACATGGTCGTAGTAGAGTTCGACGTCGGAGACTTTCAGCAGTTCGCTCATGGCTAAAATCCGATCGTCTCATCTTCGGCGCCGAGGTAGGCCTCGATGACCTTTTCGTTCTCCTGGATTTCCTTCGGCGTTCCCTCGGCGATTTTCACACCGAAGTTCAGGACGACGATTCGGTCGGAAATGTTCATGACGGCGGGCATATCGTGCTCGACCAGCAGGACAGTCACGCCGCGCTTCCGCACGCCGCGCACCATCTCCACCGCGCGCACGGTTTCGTCATGGTTCATGCCAGCGAAGGGCTCGTCGAGCAGAAGGACGGTCGGGTTCGTGGCGAGCCCGATGGCAATCCCGAGCGCGCGCAGATGGCCGTGCGGCAGCGTGCTGGCGATCTCATGCCGTTGCGCGCCGAGACCGAGGAAGTCGATGATCTCGTCGGCCGAGCGGCCGAATTCATCTTCGTCGCGCCGTGCGGTATTCGTGCCGAGATAGAAGCCGGCAAGGCTGGCATTGGAACGCAGGTGATGCGCGATTATGACATTGTCGCGCACCGTCATGCCCTTGAAGATCGTCGTCTCCTGGAACGTGCGCACGACGCCCTTCCGGGCGACGATATGCGGCGCCAGGCCTGAAATCCGCTCTCCCCGGAACAGCACTTCGCCCGAGGTCGGATTGAGAAAAGAGGAAATCAGCTTGAACAGCGTCGATTTGCCGGCGCCGTTGGGGCCGATGACGGAAAGGATCTCGCGTTCGCGGACCGCGAAGGAAACATTGTTGACCGCGACCAGCCCGCCGAAGCGTTTGGTCACTGCCTTGATCTGGAGAAGGTCAGTCATGGTCCTAGCCCTGCTTCTTGCCGAACAGCCGGAGGCTGAGCAGGCCGTTGGGAAGGAACAGCATCAGCGCGATCAGCACCGACGAGAAGATCAGCAACTGGAACTCGCCGGTCTCGAACAGGAAATCCCAGCCGAAATAGAGCACGAAGGTGCCGATCATCGGCCCGAAGACGTAGCTGAGCCCGCCGAGGAAGCAGTTCAGCATGAAGTTCACCGAGTCGGTGACGGTGAAGCTGGACGGATAGATCGACTGAGAGATGGCGACGAACATCGCGCCGCCGAGACCGCCGAGGAACGAGGAGATGGCGTAGGCGATGACGCGCAGATAGGCGATATTGACGCCGATCGAGGAGGCCAGTTCCTCGTTCTGCTGCAACGACTGGCAGAGTTTGCCGATGCGCGAATGGACTAGGCGGTAGAGCGCTGCAAAGCACAGCACCATCAGCACAACCGACACCAGATAGAAGGCGGGACGCGGATTGGCGAGCGTCGCGAAATCCGGAAGGATGGTCAGCCCGAATATCGAGATGCCGCCGGGGAGCGGAATGCTGACCATGCCCTTGGCTCCGTTGGTGATCGGCAGTGCCAGTGCGAGCAGCCGCGCCACTTCGGTCAAAACCAGCGTGACCATGGCGAAATAGACGCCGCGAAGCCTGAGGATGGGCAGCCCGATCAGCACGCTTGCAGCGGCGCAGAATAGCCCAGCCAGCGGCAGTGTCAGCCAGAACGACACACCATACTGGACGACAAGGATGGCCGAAACATAGCCGCCCATAAGCGCGAAGGCACCCTGGCCGATATTGATGCGGCCGATGTAGAAAGTCACCCACACCCCGGCGCTGGCGATGCTGAGCAGCGCGACCGAAGTCAGCGTGTAGTAGAGGTCGAGCCGACCCGTCGCCTCGATCAGCCAGGGCACGCCGATGAGTACGACCAGCAGGAAGACAGCGACGCCGAGGATGTTGCGTGTACGCTTCATGTCGATCACCCCCACGGCTTGCCCATGAGCCCGTTCGGGCGGATGCTCAGGAACACCATCAGCGCGGCGAAGATGACGAGATAAGTGACGTCGCCATATTGGCGTAGCACCGTCAGGCCGACCGATTCCATCATGCCGAGGATGAAGCCGCCGGCGATCGCTCCGCTGACCACGCCGGCGCCGCCGATCATCACCATCAAGAACGCCTTGATCGAGATCGGCCCGCCGATGCCCGAATTGACGCCGGTGATGGCGACCAGCAGCCCGCCGACTATGCCGGCAAGCATCGCGCCGAGCGCAAAGCCGATCATCGAATAGCGGTCGACCTCGACGCCCATAAGCTGTGCCGCGACCCGGTCCTGCGCCAGCGCCCGCATGGCGCGTCCCGGCTTGCTGTACTGCATGAAAAGCACGAAGGAGGCGATGAACAGTATGGCGAGTGCGCCGACCAGCAGCCGGTCGTAAGGCATTATGAGGCTGTCGGAGACGAAGACGCCGTTGACGATCTTCGGCACGCCGCGCTGCTTTTCGCCGAACAGGAGGAGGATCACGGCGTCGAGGAAGAATGCGACCGCCGCCGCGAGAAGCATCGTACTTTCCTCCCGCACGCTTCGCCTAATCACCGTTCTGAAAAGGAATTTCTCGACCAGCGCTCCAATGACCAGCAGCGTGATCCCGGACGCGACGAGCGCGACGACGAAAGGCATGCCGAGCTGGCCATAGACGGTGTAGGTGATGAAGCCACCGAGAACGTACATCTGCCCATGGGCAAAGTTTAGCACGTTCATCAGAGCGAAGATCAGGGTCAGACCGAGCGCGATCAAGGCGTATTGCGCACCAAGATAAAGCCCGTTGGCGATGACTTGTTCCATCAGGATGGTTCCCGTCCATTCAGAGGCTCAAGGCGAATGCACGAGCCTCTGCGGCAATCCGCTTCAGTGCAATTGCGTCAATCGACTTGAGCGACGAAGAGCGTCTCGAACTTGCCGTCGCGGTATTCCGTGACCACCATCGGGACCGAAAGCTGGCGCTTCTGGCCAAACGACGTCATTCCGACATAGGTCAGCTTGGCATCGCCCTTCAGATAGGGATTGGGCGCCGAGAAAGTGTCGATCGTCTTCTTGAACTCCTCGACATTGTCGATCGCGGCCGGGTTCGCCTTCAGCGTCTCGATGATGTATTCGAGCGCGTAGACCTTGGTGTTGGACTCGTCATTGTATTCGCCAAACATTTTCGTATAGCGGTCGACGAACTCCTTCATCATGTCGGATGCGATTTCGGGCGTCGATGCGCCGCCGACTGAGATGAAACCGTTGGCCAACTCGCCCGCGCCCTCTTCCAGCACCTTGGCATCCTGCGCCGTTTCGGTGGAGATCAGACCTTCGTAGCCGAGCTCGCGCGCGGCGCGGATCAGCAGCGGAGCATTGCCGGGCGCGACACCCGAAAGCACCAGCAGGTCCGGTTTTTGCAAAACGATCGGCGTCAGTACCGGCGTGAAATCGCGGGTATCGTTTTGGTAGACGTCCGTGGCAGCTACAACCTCAAGCCCGAGCGCCTTTGCCGCGGCAACACCGCCATCCCGTTGACTCAGCGGATCGGATTCGTTGGCGGCGACAAAGGCGACTTTTTTCACGCCCCTGTTTTCCATGAGATATTTGTAGATCGCCGGAGCTGACTGGTAGTTGGCGATCATGCCGAGCACGGCGTTGGACGCCGGCGGGGTGTAGAGTTCCTTCGGGAATGCGTAAGGAAAATAGATGATGCCCTTGGATTCTGCCACGGGACGCACCGCCGCCGCGCCGTCGTCGACATTCGGACCGACGACATAGTGGATGCCCTCCTGGGCCATCTTCTCCATGCCGGCGATCGCCCGCTTCGGGTCCTTCTGATCGTCGAAGGTGACGATTTTGATGTCATAGGTCTCGTCACCAATCTTCACCCCGCCGGTTTCGTTGATCCAGGCGGCGCGCGTCTGCATCGAGCGGACGTTGGATGTGCCCCACGCAGCGGCCGCGCCACTCGTCACGCCGACAAAGCCGATCTTGAGTTCCTTGTTGGCGGCTTGCACTGTGATTGTGCCGCCGGCCATGATTGCCAGCGCAGAGACGGCGCCGAGTGCGGCGAATGTGATTATTGAACGTCTGTTGATCATTGTTCTTTCCCCTTTGGAGGCCGCGCATTGTTGCGACAGAACTCGACCGATACGCGGACTTTTGTGAGTCAAGGCTCAAATCAATTATCTGTCAACAAAACTTTTACAGATTGTTGACAATCTTGTGCGGTCGTAGAGGAAGGACGTAGGACCGGCACGGCTTCGTGTCGGCGATGGTGCGGCATCCACAAAATAGGAATATAATCCGCATCCCATCAAGGCACATAGACTTCGTCCCGCCCTCAGCGCATGCTCGTATCGGGGAGCTGAAGGGCAACATGGACGCGATCAACGCACACCGACAAAAGGGCGGCTGTGTTGCCGGCACTTTGTAAGCCGTTCCAACGTTAAAATTGTCGGCTTGCTTCCCGTCCCTCGCGACTGCGGGGTGGTCGTTTAATCGATTGACTCGCGTAATGCACCGGCAGTTAATCTCCCCGCCAGGGCAAAAAGACGGGCTATGAAACTGGGAGCAAACGATGACTGTCCAAAAAGAAGACTATCGAACCAACAGAGCCGACTACGCCACAGCTGCGATGCATAGCCGAGCGACCGCTGAGGGCGATCGTGATGATTTGGTGGCGAGGAAAAAGTCCCTGTGGGTAACAGATCGGCGATCTGCAAAATTGGCTGCAAACCCGTCAGAAAGCTCGCCAGAACCCAAGGCAAAAGCGCGCGGTAAGTGAATCGTGCCAGCCACTTTCTTACCGCCGCGTACTTTGTTCGCATGGTTCAAGTACATTAGATTTGTCTAATGTACTAACCAGTCAGTCGAGCATTCCCGAACGCTCGCTGGTCAGGCCAAGCGGCCCCCTAACCCAAGCCGCTGGGCCGCCCCCTAAGGAAGTGCGTGTATCCCTGAGGCGGTCGTCGGTGACCCGCCTCCGTACCGCGGCCGGGATCGCAACCACGTCATCGACCCAACGCCCCGCATCGGTACCGCTCAAACGAATGGCAATTTTCTGTCCAGATGCGTTTAGTATCCATTCTCGGGAGACCCACGCGTGGTCGCGTGGGAGACAAGTGACTCCCCTTTAAAGGCATCGAGATGCTACCAGTGCTGAAAAGTCAGTTCCTTAGACCTAAAGATCGGGCGATTTGCCAGCGGGTTGTCGACCAGATAACCGCCGACGCTAAATGGTACAGCACTTCGATAGACGGTCAGATTCTGGTCTCGACCACGCTGAATCTCTTTCAATCAGGGGTCGTAAACGAAACGAATTTGCTGGCACATGTTCGCGCGCGGCGCCACGACTTCACTAAACTGACAGCCTAGCTCCACCCGGGCGGAAACAGCGCGCTAAGCTGCAGCATACACGTTTCCGCAACGAGAAAAGGCGGCAGATCGAGGTGCCAGCCCTGTTCTGGCTGAGTATCTTGTAGACACCAGCTTGACGCGCTTCAGAACAATGGTCTCGCCGTGCGGATGTTCGTCGAGGTCATCGATTCCGACCCCATGCTCAGCGATCCGGTCAAGAAGCCGGAGACCGGACCGGATGACCGTCGCCCTGGCAGCGCCTTCCACCGGCGCAGCGATCTGCTGTTCGATATAATCCATCTCTGGCTTCGCCATGAGGTCGAGAATGTGTGGGAACATCTTGCTGTACACGCGTGGTCGATAGCGGCTCTTTGTGCCGAGAACGCGGTTGGAGCGCCTGGATCCTCGGCGACGTGATGGTGCATGAGGCCCGACAGAACGGCGTCAACGGTCAGGTCGAATGTTTCCTGATCCCGGTTCCGGCGCTTGTTCGTCCTGAGCCCGACATGGGCCTCGCAGTTCAGGAGCAGCCCGATCGCTTCCTGGACGATAGCCTTGGTGTTCTCCGATGCGGCGAACCGATAGGCATTGAAGGGACTGTCGCGCTCTTCCTCTCCGTCATCGAGTTCGGTCACGATAGGGGTAGTCTGATCCATCTGCAAAATTTCTGGTCTTCAAAATAGCCACCCCGCATACGCGGTCGCATGAACGGCGATAAGCAGGCAAGGTGTCGCGGGAGCGCTCCTCGCTATGCCGCCCTGTCCCGCTTTGCCAGCTTCGCCACGGTCGCCCGAGAGCAGCCCATTACGTCGACAATCTGATTCCAGCTTGCGCCCGTCTTCAGCATCGCCGAGGCAGCGGCGTTCCGCTTCGCGTCCTCCTGCCGGCCCCGCATACGCCCGTCGGCCTTGGCCTTCTCGATCCCTTGGACCTGCCTCCTTCTTCGGTCGGTGTAGTCCTTGCGGGCAATGGCTGCGAGCATGTCCAGCATCATACTATTGATCGCCTCGGCCATGCGCCGGGAGAACTCGTCGCCTCCATCACTGACAGCCTGCCAGGATGTCGGCAGGTCCAGCGCCACGACGCGCACCTGCTTCGCCTTCAGGTCGGCTCTCAGCTTCTCCCAATCGGCCTCGTTCAACTGGGAAAGACGATCAACTTGCTCCACCAAGAGCACGTCTTGGGGATGACAATCGCGCATGAGCCGATCCAGCTCAGGACGCTTCAAGGTTGCCCCACTCTCGTTCTCTTCATACCAGGCGGCCACCGCCAGACCGCGCTCTTTTTTGAATCGTTCAAGGTCTTCCCTTGCCCGTCCTGCGTCTTATTCCTTGGTTGATGCGCGGAGATAGGCCCTGATGAAAGACATGTTCGGAAACCCTCTTCAGTTCAGTTAAGATGGTTTCCGGTTTGGCTGGTACCGCTGGAGCATACCATACGAGACCGGGTGCCTCGGTGGGTCACTTGATGAAGGAATAGGGCGTCAGGAACGGCTGACCGTACTGACCGGGCCAAGACCCCAAGAACTTGACGGAATAGCCTTTGAGGAACCCCGGTCGCCGCGTCTCGAAGTTCAGCCATGTTTTGGGAGACGAACGCCATGACCGCGAACGATTGCCGAAACATTGCCCAATACCCGGTCACCCCAAGCTCCATGCCTTTGACAAACCTGAAGCTGAACTGATCTCCCACATTCTTCCGGCCCTGCGACATGGTGTAATCCGCCCCGAGGATGTCCAGAAATGCTTGGGGCAGCCGGCCTTGAAATCGTTCATAGTTTGAATGCCATCGCGCAAACACGCCACCAGCCGGGCCGACAATCTCCCCAGTAACCCAGTGGTGAAGGGCAAACCCATGCGAGCGGCGAAGGTAGTCATTACGGAGGACATGATCGGCCCGTTCGCCGCCAGCACTCCTCCGCCCTTCAACGTAGCGGCCGTCCTCCTTCGGTCTGCCCAGTTCGGCGATTAGGCTGGGATAGTTTCGGTACACAGATTTGATCGACCGCTTGACGTCGTCATGCTGTTCAGCCGTCGTCGGGTTGGGCAGGAAGCGGCTTGCGAACGCCGCGACATCGTCCATCTCGCGTGTCCCTTCAGTGACATTGCTTGCAGGTAGTCACTTCCCCGCCCTTCGGTCGCCACTTTCCATCGAACAGCCCCCTTGGCGGTACGTGGTCGATGTCGACGCCGCGAGTCGATCCGGCACAATAGATGCAGAACGGCTGCTTGCTCCGTAACTTCTGGCTCAGACTCACCATGTTGGGGTCCAACTCTCCGACACAACATGTTACGGCCTCGCTGGCGGAAAGCGAAGGGCGCATGGGGGAGTCTCGCGCGAGCCAGTTATCCGATCCCCCGCTCAGAAATTTCTACCAAACATTCCGCCCCCTTCACACGAGATCGTATGTTGATTTTTTACCACTGTGGATCATCAATGATCGCTTGGGTTTAGCTTGAGGGGGCTCCCAGGATGGGCGATCAACCGAACTCTCCACCCGCCGCAGCTGCCACGAAGGACCTTGTTCAGAAAGTGATCCTGCAAGCCTCTCGCGGTGAAGTCTTATCCGTAAAGGAGACCATCGCAGAGATACGCCGAGACTCTTCGTATCTGCTGGTTACTGACGATGAGCTGGTCTACCTTATAATCACTGCGGCCCCGGCCTTCGGACTGTCAGTCGCGTTCGACCTCCACGAATAGTCCTCCCGGCAGCCCATTGGTTCGACCTCAGGTGTACGTCGGGACGACCGATCCGGGGTTGTGGGACCAAAGGCGGATCGAGGCGCGCTCTATAGGGTCGAGAGGGCAGGGGGTCCTCGCGCGAGCCAGTAATCCGATCCCCTGCTGAGAAATTTCTACCAAACATTCCGCCCATCATTCAAAGGAACAAATCCGCTCGCGGTGCAGTTCGGTCCTTTTAAGCATGCAGGCCGGAACATGGCTGAAATCGATAAAGCCAAACAGAAGGTTATTGCCGAAGTTGTGCGGCGGTGGATCACTTCAGAGGTAATCCGCAATCACCTTCGCAACCTGCTAAATCTGCCCGTAGAACGGGAGCTGCCGGCTGAGCAAAAGCATTTGCTGCAGGAACTTGATAGGGCCGACAAAGAGTGACTGTATGGCACTCCATTGGTTCTCCCCTCCGGTCCCCGTCAAGACCGAGCGTCCCGGGACCCTTCGCAACGTCAACAACGCCGAGACAGCCGGCGAGGAGCTGCTGAAGTGGACGAAGCGTGGCCCTTGCTGGGACCTCGCGGTGAGCGTTTGCATGGCCGTGATATTCGACGAGATGGAAGCTGAGGAGGCCCGTAAGGCATTCCTGGCTGCCGCTAAGGAGGAGGGTAGGCTTTTTCCTGATTAGCAGGTCGCATCGCTCTTCGCGCGAGCCAAATTCGATCACCGGCCCAGACATCTCTACCAAACATTCCACCCCCTCTAATTATCCCTCAATGGCAACCCATTGGTTCGTCCCTCCCGTGTTCGTGAAGACTGAAACCGGCGACAGGCATGGCTGCAACAATGCGAGGGCAGCCCTTGAGCAACTCAAGAGGTGGACCCGCAGAGGACCCGCTGGCACAAGGCGGTGAACCTTTGCCTGTCAGATCTAGAGAGCGATCCGATTGACCCTCAGGTGGTACGAAAGGGCTTTGAGGCTGCCGCCAAGGAAGCCAAGGTGTATCTCTCACCAGAGTAGGAACCCTCCACTCGTGTTCATCGAACCGGTTCGCCATCCGGTCCAGCAGCTTACGGGATGCCGCAATTACGCGGCGGGTTTCATCAAGTGAGAGCCGAAGGTCATCGATGTCTGTGCGCGCGCGACGCTCATTCAACCGAGAACTGTCTATTTGTAAGCGAGAGCTGTCTATCAAGTGATACCAATCGGAAACCATCTTTGCAGAGCTAGCGCGCCCGCATCTCAAACTTGATCATAGCCTCTAAGAACGTTTCGTTGGACTCGTCGCGAACGGTCATCACAAATTCTCGAAAGGGCCATCCGGCAGCTTATCCTTGGTAATCTCAACCAAGGCCTTTACCGCCTCCGCCTTTGCAGCTTCGAGGTCCGGGAGATCGGTACCAACAACGTCAAGGAAGACTTTGCCAGTGTCGGTGAAGTCGAAGAAATAGCGCGGCATCCCTACAAACACAGTAACGCGAGAATGGTTCACGCTTGCGTTGCGATTGGCTGTGCAGCGGGCGCTGGCCGCTCTAATGCGCGCAACGCTAACGAGCGTGACCTGACGTCTAATGATGTCCGCGACATTTGGTTAAAAACGTACCCGCCAAGACTCATCGCCCCGATCGGCTTAGAGTTACTTCCGAAAGGAAGCGCTCTCATGCTGCCATTGCCCCACGCCGTCGATCCAAAAGTAGTTGCCGAGATCAACAATCTTCTAGACCAGTACGCCGGGGCGGTACCGGTGCCCGTTCACAAGCTCGCCGCGGTTGTCCGGCTGCGCCTCAGAAGCCATCTTTCCATCGCGACTATTGAGGCGCTGATCGTGGACGAAGCCGAGTGTCGCCACCTGCCCATGCTGTTCGAACTGCCGGCAACACATGCGGCTGTAGTTTCATCTGCTCTGGGCCGTGCGATTTGAAGTTTAGGCGCTCTGCCCGTCTGGCAACGAAAAGCGGACCTCAGGTTCGCGAAGCGGTATGCCCACGGTCTTCGATGATGAGCGCAGAGCGGCCCCCTCATGGCAACCCATTGGTTCTCCCCTCCGGTGTACGTCAAGACTGACCGACTTGGGGTCACCTACGGCTGCAACAATGTCGAGGGTGCCGCCGAGGAACTCATGAAGTGGACCGAGAGGGGACCGAAGTGGAATCTGGCGGTGCAAGCCTGCAGCGACGCCTTTGAGGGCCGGGTGTCACCCAGGGATGTTCGTAAAGCCTTCGAGGCCGCTGCCGAGGAGGAGGGGGTGCTACGCTAAATCTAGCTAGGTCTCCATTCCGCTTTCCACCGCGTCCCACGTCTGATTACTGGTCGTTCTCAAACATTGGGAGAGAATTTATGTCTGATTTCAAAGTTGGCGATGTGGTGGAGCTAAAGTCTGGCGGTCCTAACATGACGATCAACGAGGCGCAGAGTGCCGGCGGGTTTATGTGTCAATGGTTCAACAACGACGGCGGGGCGTACAAGCTTGAGACCGTCAGGATTAAAGGTGAAATGCTCAAAGCCGTGCCGAAGTAGTCGCCGCGCCTTCCTGACAGGGGGTCCCACGTTGCCTTTGATTGTTACGAACGGAGCATTGCTTGATGGCGCTGATCTTGGAGAACGTTACCAAAGCCCAGAACCTCATGAGCAAGATCGGCCCACCCATCTGCCGATGTGGGCTTATCACGGCAGCAACTTCGCGGGCATGTGCCTAGAGTTCGATACTGCTGACCTCATGATCAGTGACTTCCATGCAGAGAAACTGCGCCCGGTGACCTATGCGCGCGCAACGCTCTGCCATCGCTCACGCTCGCCGACATGGGGGCGCAGCATCTCGAAGAGGCGGTGATTGCTCGCATCACGCGCAAGCGCGGTGAATGGGCTCACGAGAAGGAATGGCGCTTCGTTACTGGCCAAGCCGGGCCTAAGCACTTTCTCGACGATGCGCTTCGTCGCGTGTGCCTGGGTCCCCGTGTCAAACCTGAACACGCCGCGCGGGTATGCGAGGTGATGGACCGGCGACCGGTGGAGGGGGGAAATCAGGGGTTTTGAACTAGCGTTTCGCAGCATTAAGCCAGCTAGGCCGCTGGGCGAATGCGAGCGGGTCGGCATCGGCAAGTTCGATCCCGTGGAGGACCTGTTCGCGGAAGCGGAACTGAAGCAGTTTCTGACGGTGCCATTCGAGGCACTTCTTGAGGAATGCCGCCGAACCGCTTCGAGGCCGAACATGGAGGCAATGGCCGGGATTGATCTCGCCGGCAGCAACAGAAACGCCATTTACTTCTGGACGACCTATAAGCTCCGGAGCGGCCGTGAGGTCTTTCACAAGCGTTACTTCGACCGACGATTGCGCCTTGTCCTCGGGAAGGACTAAGTGGGGCCAGAAGACGGGATCGGGAGCATTGCCGTGGAAGGTTTGGACGAAGACACTCGGAAACGGCGGGAGACGCTGACTGCAGTTCAGTATGGCGGGATTTATCCCCCTCACGAAGCGTTCTACATCCAGTCGATCATCTACGCCGAGCCGGCTTTCGCCCTAATGGCCGAGCGTGGCACAGGACGCTATGTCGGGAGCGCCTTTATCACCTTGAACCGGGAGATGCGGGAACGCTTCACTTGCGGCCGAGGAGTATGAAACGTGCGGTGCCCCCCGCCGCAGCGACAGCCTTCGCTATTCCTTCTTGTCGACCAGCGCCCGTAGTGCCGAGACGTCATGCAGCAATAACCTGCTGCCGCGCTTTTCGATCAGGCCTCTCTTGGCGAGGTCGCTCATTTCGCGCGAGACCGCTTCCCTGTGCGTGCTCATCGTTGCCGCCAGCTCGGAATGCGTCGGTGCCGGGCTTATGGACACCTCGCCGTCCACGAGTGCGGCTTTCTCCGCCCGATGCAGGATCTCGACGATCAGCCGTTTTCGCACGACCAGAGTGCTGTATTCGAATACCCGCTCGGTCATGCGCCGGAGCTGGGCAGACAGATGCTCAAGCAGCACCCAGGCAAAAGTCGGGTGGGTCATCACGATATCCCGGAATGCTGTGCCGGACAGCCGTGCAGCGCGGGTTGCCTCCAGCGCGACTACGCTGGCAGAGCGTGCAATCCCGTCAATGCCTCCGAGCTCCCCGAAAATGTCACCCGGTTCGACATCGCGATACGCTATCTCCCTGCCGTCCGCTGAAACCAGTGTCACGCGAGCACGTCCTTCCAGCAGGAAGAAGACATCGCGACCAGTGTCGCCGTGGGAAATGATTAGCTCGTTGTGTCGATAGCTGCGCTCGTGCCACCGTTTGGTCAGCGCGGCCAGGTCGGCATCGCAAAGTCTTGAGATGAAGGCCAGAGAGCCTGTCACAACGGTCTCTTGTTCAATCAAGTGTACTTCACCTTACTCCCTATCCAAGGAAATTTGATGGCCGTAGGTCCCGCTTTCCGGGATGCAAACTGGGAGCGGATTTCGCCAATGTTTTCCCCGGTGTGGGAATTCCCACAGCCGAGCCTGGTTCGACTGTCATATCCTTGTTGCAACGTCAGGCCCGCCGGCTCGTGCGCAAGCCGGCGAAGGGAAAGGGAACAGTCATGAAATTCTTGGCTCCCGTCACAAAACTTGCTGCGGGGTTTCGCAAATTCGTCGCGCCGCGCTACCGCCCGGAGCTTTATTACATGCGTGGCCCGGGGCCAGCCACCGCCCGCCGTATGGGCACGCCGCGGCAAAACCAATCCATCGACCACTACGCCTAATTTGCCTCGCGGACGCCTGACGCTCTCGCCCGGAGTGCCGTTCGCGCCGTTCCGTACCGGTCAATTCAGATCAATGAAGGGAGGATCTGATCATGGTTATAATTCATGCTGCCGCCATTGGTCCATTTCGCAGGTGGTTACGCCTCCGCGCCGAGCGAAAAGCTCTCTTGTCGGCAACGGACCAGTTGAGCCGTTTACCCGATGACGTCCTTGGCGACATCGGCATCTCACGTGACGAAATCATGTGCGATTTGCGAAGCCGCGCCATCCGTCATGCGGAGGCAGGCGCGGCCGGCACGACGATCGAGCGCACCAGGATCGCTTCGGCCTCGATCCCGAAACGGTTGGCCGCCGGCAGTGGCTACGCCTCGGCCGAGATCCCCTTTGGCTGGTCCACGAGCGCGCGATCGAGCCTTACATCGAGGTTTCGACAAGCAGCGGCGCGCGGACGGGACCTTCGAACGGCACTACACCTGCGACCCCAAGGACTGGATGTTGACCGACGGGAGCTGGGGAGGATCTCAAAATGATCATGTCAGTTGTTAAGTCCCTCGCGCCTGTGACGCTCGGCACCGTGCTGATCGCAATCAGTCCGGCTTCATTGTCGGCTTCTGACGCCCAGGACCTCGCGTTCGCTCACGCTGACATGCCAATCAAACAGCTGAAAGACGTCTATTTGGATTGCGAGCGGGGAGGCCGCCGGTGCGCTGGGGACGGACGATGTGATGTACTGTTCGATGCGCGAGTTCCGACTAGGCGCGCGATAGCAGTTTGCGCATAATCAACGATGCATGGCCTTCTGCACCGTGCGACGCGGCCCTGCGATCGACCACTTCGAACCATGTTTGGACCGCGCACTTCGCCGATCAGCGCAGTAACCAACCCGCGGAGTTCCGCGAGCGACAGCCTTCAAACGAATCAGTCGGTGGTAGCGTCACGCATAGGGTGAATCACGAACGCGCTCGCCTGCAAACCCCTTCGCCCGGAAATCTGCCCCGGTTACGCGGTTCGCCAGCAGACTGAGAAGGAGCGGCTTCAGCCGATCGCCGATGCTATTTGTTATCTTTGTGCCGAATGGCAGCTTTGCGCCCCGATTTCGGCCGTTCGACTATATCGTTCGAACTCCCGAAAGCTGTCGGGGCTCCGGCCCTCTCAAACCCTCCACCGCCGTTGTCGCGCATGTGCCGCGTGCCACCTGCCGTGCTTTCAGCGAGCCGACCTTACCTCCAGTCTGGAACCTAGCAGTCGCCCAACTGGTTCAACCTTCCGCCACGGCCGGGCAGGGGAGGGCGTGCAAAACGGTAGGCGCGACCTAAGAAACGGTCGCGGTTCGAGTCGGTAGAGGGATACCGCCAATACAGTGCTGTGACCGAGTTCGTTTGCTGACGGGGCCTCTTAATCAGCGCAAATAAGTCCGACTCCGGACTCTGCAACCAGTTTCAGCATAAATCACTACTAGTCGCGATCTGACCAAAGCCCCGCCGGAAAAAAACGGCAAGGCCTTTTCCACGGCAGGTTTGGCGAAGCGCGGAAGGGCACTCGGCCGCCCACGTAACCGGCGTGCACGGTGAAGACGAGAAGGACGCTCTTCCAAGCGCGGAGTTCGAATCCTCCCTCACCGAAAACGGCGTATTCGCGGCACGTCAGCTTACGACACAAATATGCGGGGTTGATGGTTCGACCTGGTAGATGGCAGAGATCAACTTCGGCCTCGCTAAGCGAAGTCGTGGGGTTTATCCGACAGCGGAATCAGGATACGCGACGAGCACCCCGTGCCGGGTCAACCTCGCCGTCGGCAAGTACCGATCGGTGCGGAACCAAGCGGATTCACGCTTGTCGGCAGCGGACGCCGGCGGTGGCGATCAGCACCCGAGCAGGCTCCTCATTAGCAAGACAAACGTCCAGAGCGGAGGCCAATCTTGGCACGCGACTGCGCCATCCTGAACGACCGCTCTCCTCGGCTTAGTCAAACATACCTGCGGAATGATGCGCCTGGCCGGTGACAAATGAATCTCTGCTGGACCGCGGATGATATGGGGAGGCGCTCGCAAATCGCGCCCTACGCGCGGGTTGATCGGTTGATTAACATCAAAGCTTGAATATCAGAAATGCGCCAACTGTGACGGCGGTGGTCACCGTGGCTCGAGTGTCAGCAGATGTGGTAAGGGTGAGTGTCGGCGAGTAGCAGAGGTCCAGCAACAATGACTTTGAGG